>JBLWKA010000159.1:0-12848 GCA_048381555.1 Oscillochloridaceae bacterium umkhey_bin13 | reverse complement strand
GGCGCCGGCAAGGTGCGCCTGCTACGGCCTGAGGAGCTTCCCGCGCAGTGGGATCCAACCGCCGACAGCCGCCTGACCGTGTGGGAGATGACGCACCACCTGGTGCGGGTGCTGGAGCAGGGTGAACTATCTGCTGCCGAACTGCTTGCAAAGCTCGGCGCTCAAGCCGATATCGCCCGCGAGCTGGCCTACCGGCTCTACGCAATCTGCGAGCGTAAAAAGCGCGCCGCCGAGGCGCTGGCCTACAACGGCCTGGTGCAGAGCTGGCCCGAGATGCTGCGGCTATCACAGGAGCAGCCCTCATCGGGTATGGTGCAGCAGGGGTTGGAGTTATAGACGGAGAAGACGGTGATGATTACAAGTCTCGATATCAATAACTTCAAGTCATGGCATAAGACTGATCGTATGCGCCTGGCTCCCATCACGGCCCTCTTCGGCAGCAATAGTTCGGGCAAGACCAGCTTGCTCCAGCTCCTCCTTATGTTAAAGCAAACGACAGAGTCATCGGATCGATCGCAAGTGCTTAATCTGGGAGATGAGCATAGCATCGTGGAGTTAGGTGTGCTCCCTGATTTACTCTACGGACATGATCTTACACAGCCGCTTTCGTGGCATATCGCGTGGCAGATCCCACAAGTACTGAAAATCGATGACCCTACACGCCAGAGCGCCATTCTTTTCCAAGGCGATAGGCTTGAATTTTCAGCCACCATTATGTGGAAGGTAAACGGAGAAGACAGCATATCTTCATCTAATGACTCTCCTAAAGGCCGCGCAATGGTAGAAGCGATGGCCTACCAATTCGCAGATCATGAGTTTGGTATGCGCCTGAAAAATCCGACCAAGACGGAATACGAGTTGTATAGCAGCGCGGTAGGGTTTGAATTTGTCCGTACTCGTGGTCGGGCATGGAGTCTGCCTGCGCCGGTGAAGTGTTATGGATTTCCCGATCAGACCCGAGCCTATTATCAAAATGCAGGCTTCCTATCAGATTTTGAGCTTGAACTTGAGCAGTTATGTAATCGTATGTTCTATCTCGGCCCATTGCGCGAGTATCCACGCCGTCAGTATCCGTGGGCAGGGGCACAACCCGCAGATATGGGAAGGCGTGGCGAGCGTGTCGTCGATGCGCTGCTCGCGGCACGTGAGTCTGGGGTCACGCTTGCGCGAGGGCGAGGACGAAAGCGCCTGACTCTTGAAGAACGCGTTGCACTGTGGCTCAAGGAGCTAGGTCTTATCGATACGTTTGAGGTGCGTTCGATTGCCCCTGGTAGTAAGCTCTATCAGGTTTGGGTTCGGCGCTCGGCGAAATCCCCTGAGGTGCTGATCACCGATGTGGGGTTTGGCGTCTCACAAATTCTCCCAGTCATCACCCTCTGCTACTATGCCCCTGAGGGCTCAACGATCATTCTGGAGCAGCCTGAAATCCACCTCCACCCCCGCGTTCAGGCCGGGCTAGCCGATATTTTCATTGATGCGATGAAGACGCGTAACATCCAGATCATTTTAGAGAGTCATAGTGAGCATCTGCTGCGACGGCTCCAGCGCCGGATTGCCGAAGAAGCGCTCACCCCCGAGCAGGCCGCCCTATACTTCTGCACGGCCAATACTCAAGGCGAATCGCAACTTCAGGCCCTGAAGATCGATCCATTTGGCAACATTACCAACTGGCCAAAGGACTTTTTCGGCGATGAAATGGGCGATCTCGTCGCTATGACGGAAGCTGCCATCCGACGCCAGCAGGAGAGACAGCAGTGAGCCACACCATCATCGACACCAACGCTGCTGTTGTAGCTAATGGCAATTCCGCCCAGGCATCCCAAAGATGTGCTGCGGCCTGCGAACGCCTGTTACAGGAGTTCACAGCCGACCGTCGGAGGCTCGTGATTGACAGCAGTTGGCATATTCTCCGCGAGTATATACGGAACCTGCGTTCAGAAGGACAACCCGGTGCTGGCGATGCGTTTCTGCGGTGGGTACTAACCAATCAAGCTAATCCTCAGCGCTGTGAGCAAGTAGCCATTACGACACGGCCTGATGCCCAATCTGAGCACGACTTTGCCGAGTTTCCTGACGATCCGGCGCTTGAGCGTTTCGACCCGTCAGACCGCAAGTTTGTGGCGGTTGCCCGTGCGCATCCGGAGCATCCCCCAATTCATTACGCAATCGAACGAGGCTGGTACAGATACCAGGCCGCACTCGCCTCCCACGGATTGACCATAATCCAAGTCTGCCCAGATGATATGCAGCGCGGCATGGCTGGCTAGCAATAAGGACGACATTATGGCCATCAGCAACTACGAGCGCGTCGGCAAAACCATGGAACTCCTGCGCCAGGGCTTGCAGCCATTTGTCGAGCGCGAACTCCAGGCCCAGCACGGTAAGTACTGGGTCACCAGTGTTACCAGCGGCTGGCGCAACGAGCTGAGTTGGCGTGATGACGACACACCGCACCTCGACATCGCCGCCCTGCTCAAGCTGATGTGGGAGCAGTGGAACGAGGTCTTCCGCAAGACGCTTGGCTTCGCCGAGCGCTCGCTGGTCAGTGAGCTGCGCGACCACCGCAACAAGTGGGCTCACCAGGAGCCCTTCTCTACTGATGATGCCTACCGCGTACTCGACTCGGCCGCCCGCATGCTCACTGCCATCTCCGCGCCCCAGTCCGATGAGATCGAGCGCATGAAGATGGAGTTGCTGCGCCTGCGCTTCGACGAGCAGGTGCGCAGCGAGCGCCGTAAGAGCGCCGGTACCGCAATCGAGAGCACCGCTACTGGCGGACTGAAGCCCTGGCGCGAAGTGGTCATGCCGCATAAAGATGTTGCCAGTGGCCGCTACCAGCAGGCCGAGTTCGCCGCTGACCTCTGGCAGGTCCATCTGGGCGAGGGCAGCGACGAGTACCGCAACCCGGTCGAGTTCTTCCGCCGCACCTATCTCACCGAGAGTCTGACCCGGCTGCTGGTCGGCGCGTTGCAGCGGCTCACCAGCGGCGGCGGCGACCCGGTGGTGCAGCTGCAGACCAACTTCGGTGGCGGCAAGACCCACTCTATGCTTGCGCTCTACCACCTCGTCTCGGGCGTGACACCGACCGACCTGGCCGGCATCGACCGGGTGATGCAGGATGCCGGCGCGACCACCCTGCCAACTGCGCGCCAGGTGGTGCTGGTCGGCAACAAGCTTTCGCCCGGCAACCCGTCGGTCAAGGCCGATGGTACGGTGGTGCGTACCCTGTGGGGCGAACTGGCCTGGCAACTTGGCGGGCGACCGGCGTTCGAGCGCGTGCGGCTTGATGATGAGCGCGCCACCAACCCCGGCGATACCATGCGTGCGCTGTTCAACGACTACGGGCCGTGCCTCATCCTGATCGACGAGTGGGTCGCCTACGCTCGCCAACTCCACGACCAGAGCGATCTCCCAGCTGGTAGCTTCGAGACCCAGTTCAGCTTCGCCCAGGCCTTGACCGAGTCGGCCAAGCTGGCGAAGAACTGCCTGCTGGTGATCAGCCTACCGGCCTCCGATACCGCCGGCTCGCCGCATACCCAGGCCGATGACGCCGAGGTCGGTGGTCAACGCGGGCGCGAGGCGCTCGACCGGCTGCGCAACGTGATTGGGCGCGTCGAATCCTCCTGGCGACCGGCCAGCGCTGAAGAGGGCTTCGAGATCGTCCGTCGCCGCCTCTTCGAGCCGCTGAGCAATCCCGATCAGTTCAAAGACCGCGATGTCGTCGCGCGGGCCTTCGCCGATCTCTATCGTACCCAGGGGCAGGAGTTCCCGCCCGAGTGTCGCGACAGCGGCTACGAGCAGCGCCTGAAGGCCGCCTACCCCATCCACCCCGAGATCTTCGACCGGCTCTACACCGACTGGTCCACGCTGGTCAAGTTCCAGCGCACCCGCGGTGTGCTGCGCCTGATGGCAGCGGTCATCCACAGCCTGTGGGAGAAGGGTGATCGCAATCCGCTGATCCTGCCGGCCAACATCCCGATCGACGAGCCGCGCGTGCAGTTCGAACTGACCCGCTATCTCTCGGACAACTGGGTGCCAATCCTGGAAAAGGATGTGGACGGCCCGAGTTCGCTGCCGCTGCAGATCGACAGCGAGGTGCCAAACCTGGGCAAGTACGCCGCAACCCGGCGGGTGGCGCGCACGATCTATCTCGGCTCCGCTCCCACCGCCAGCGCTGCCAATCGCGGCATGGAGGATCGGCGGGTCAAGCTCGGCTGCGTGATGCCCGGCGAGTCGCCGGCAGTGTTCGGCGATGCGCTGCGGCGCCTGGCCGCCGCAGCCACCTACCTCTACCAGGACGGGCCGCGCTACTGGTATTCGACCCAGCCGACCGTCACCAAGCTGGCCGAGGATCGCGCCGAGCAGCTCAAGCGCGACCCCGACAAGGTCATGATCGAGCTCGACAAGCGCTTGCGCGCCGACCTGCGCAAGATGGGCGATTTCAGCCGCATCCACCCGCTGCCCGGCTCCAGCGCCGATGTGCCCGACGACCTGGACGCCCGACTGGTCGTGTTGGGCATCAGCCAGGCGTACAGCAAAGAGCCCGGCAACGCCGCCGAGGTCGCGGCGCGCACCATCCTGGAGAACCGCGGCAACACCCCGCGGCTCTACCGCAATACACTAGTCTTCCTGGTGGCC
Source organism: Oscillochloridaceae bacterium umkhey_bin13 (assembly GCA_048381555.1). Lineage (GTDB taxonomy): Bacteria > Chloroflexota > Chloroflexia > Chloroflexales > Chloroflexaceae > Viridilinea. The sequence goes on along the minus strand of JBLWKA010000159.1, from coordinate 8,210 downwards.
GACAAGACCCGCATCCAGGATCTCGACGAGGCGGTGCGCAAGTATCTGGCCTGGGAGTCGATCCTGAGTGAGAAGGAGACCCTTGACCTCTCGCCACACCAGGTCAAACAGGCCGAGACGCAGAGGACCAATGCGGACAGCGTAGTGACGGCGCGCATCCCAGAGACCTACCAGTGGCTGCTGGTACCGATGCAGCTCACGCCGCAGGCGGCGGTGACCTGGCAGGCGCTGCGGCTGAGCGGCCAGGACGCCCTGGCGTTGCGAGCGAGCAAGAAGCTGCGCAGCGACGAGTTGCTGGTCTTGAGCCTGGCGCCGTCGAGCCTGAAGCTGGAGCTGGACAAGGTGCCGCTCTGGCGCGGCGACCACGTCGCGGTGCGGCAGCTGGTCGAGGACTTCGGCCGCTACCACTACCTGCCGCGCCTGCGCAGCATCAGCGTGCTACTCGACGCGATCCAGGCGGGCGTCAACTCGCTGACCTGGGAGCTCGATACCTTCGCCTACGCCGAGGGCTATGACGAGGCCGCCACGCGCTACCGTGGGCTGCGCAGCGCAGCGCTCGTGACCGTCAGCGAAAGCGATGGGGCGCTGATCGTCAGGCCCGATGTCGCCAAGCGACAGCTCGATGCCGAGGCCTCCGCGCGCCGCCAGCGCGAGGAAGAGGAGGCGCGGCGACGGGCCGGCGATGCGGTCACCATTGCCGGCGAGACCGGCTCCAGAACCATCGCCGGTGTTGGGGTGGGCACAGACACCGGTGCCACCAGTACCGGCAACGGCGCCAATGCTGGCAGCGCCACCGACACCAGCGTCGGGCGACTGCGCAAGCTGCGACGCTTCCATGGCAGCGTCGCCCTGAGCGCCGAGCGCGCCGGCCGCGACGCCGGCAAGATCGCCGAGGAAGTAATCGCCCACCTGACCGGGCTACTCGGTGCGAATGTCCGCATCACCCTGGAGATCGAAGCCGACATCCCCAACGGCGCACCAGATCACGTCGTGCGCACCGTGACGGAGAACAGCCGGACACTCAAGTTCACCCAGGCCGGGTTTGAGGAGGAGTAGGTAACGGACTTTACACGCTCACAATGCCGCTCGGATGAGTAATTGACTGGCCGTTGGTAAGCAGAGGAAACCACTGATGGCTGAGATGATCTACGCTGGAGAGTTTGCGACTGAGAGCGAGAAGCGCGCTGCAGCGATCCTCGCTAAGCTCCCCGATGATTGGATTGTGATCTGTAACAAGATGCTAGCGACTCACGGGCGCACATCAGAGATTGATTTTATTATCATTGGTCGGCGGCTCGTGTTTATGCTTGATGAGAAATCCTGGGTTGGTAACATAACCGGTACCGATCAGTTCTGGATCTTTCCTAATGGCCGATCGACCAATAGCCCACTCAATAAGGTGGATTATGTTGTGCGTCCGCTCGCTGGCCATCTCCGCGCCAAAGTCCCATCGCTGCCAAGAACAGGGTATTTAGTTCACGCTGGCGTACTGCTCACCGCCGCCCAGCAACTGCCAAATATCATCGACCCACGCCTGAATGATCAAGTCTTTCTCGGCAGCGATGTAAATGCTCGGTTGATCGCACTTGATAAGCAACAACGCTCCTTGCTCGGCGAGCAGAACCGAACTTCGATACGTGATCGTCTCTACGATCTCGGCAATCGTCCCTCGACCCCGTCGCGCATTGACGATTATCAGATCATCGATACTAGCGATGGTCCAGCCGGCATTAAGGTTTTCCAGGCAACGCTCAATAGCGCACCACGCACGCTGATGGTCTATGATTTGACGAAGAGCAGTGATCGTGCAGAAGGCCTAGCATTTTACGACCGTGAGTTCAAAGCGCTCCACGATCTCCGCACCACCCGAGTTGTCGCTGAAATCAAAGATCCGTTCACTTGGTCAGACGATTTTCGCATTCTCCCAATTGTCCCACCCGATGGAAAGACATTGGCATCGATCCCAATGCCCGAGTCAAGCTCCGACCTCTACGATGAACTACTACGCGCACATGCATGCTTCGAGGTATTGCATATTATCCATGGCAAGAACGTCATCCATCGCGCACTCACACCCTCCGCACTCGTGATTCAGGGTAGCGGAAACGTCCAGAAAGCCATTTTCACCAATTTCTACGCTGCCCGGATCGAGGAGCAATCAATTGCCCCACAGCTTGACCTACTTGCATTGACAGATCCATATGCTCACGCGAGTCTCGCCACTAGCTATGGTCAGGCCAATCGATCCACCGACCAGTACAGCCTGGCTCTGATTTTTCTTGAACGTATCAGCCGTCGCTCGGTGATCGATCTGCGTCGAGACACGTACGCTTTGCCGAATCTCTACACGCGCTGGAGCAGCGCTCCACAGAGAGTCATTGAAGATCTCACCGATCTGTTTTCTTCCCTGCTCAATGGCGATTTGGAAAAACCACGCGATGCGAAGACAATTGGTGGAATCTTCAGTGACCTTGCTGCTCGGCTGAAAAGCAACGATCAACCGCCGGAACAGATCCTTGACCAGCGTTACAAAGTTCAGCGACTATTGGGAAAAGGAGCGACGGCGCAAACCTATCTCGTGACCGATGTACACTTTCCTAATCTCGGCTTTTCGGCGGTCAAGCAATTTCAGAATGCTGCTGATGTACTTGCCCATGCGCAAGCTGAATTTAACGCACTCAAGAATGTCAATACCAAATATCTACCAAGGATTTTTGATATCTTTCCAGCCGAGAAACAGATCCACGTGAAAATGGAGTATATCCCTGGTCAAACCTTGGAGGAATTACAGAGCGAATTCCCCTGGTCACTTGATCGCTGGTGGAAGCTGGCAGACCATCTTCTGAGCGCGTTGTATGAACTGGAGGAGCATCGCCTGTTGCACCGGGACGTGAAGCCGGCCAACATCATTTTTGATACGGATAAGGATCGTTTCGTTTTGATCGACTTTGGCTTTTCACTTGGTATGGCGCAAGCTGCTCCACCAGCCGGCACACCGCTCTATTGGCCACCTGAGGCGCTTACAACAGCAACGCCACCATCATCCTGCGACCGTTATGCACTGGCCATTGTCTTGTTTCGTGCGCTTACTGGTGTTCTGCCGTTTGTTGGCTCGGACAAGCGCCAACTTGAAACTCCGTTACTCACCGACCCGCGCACGCAGCGTCTGGGAAAGGTATTGCTAGATGCGCTCAGTCCAGACCCGTCAGAGCGCCCGCAGGCTGCCGAGATATTTCGTAATCAGATTAGCGCAGCGATTCGGACAATCGAAGTACCGTCCGAGACTATCGTCCAACTCCAGCCAATGATCAACTTTTGGGTCGATAACGTTCGTGGATTGATGCGTACGAGCACCAGCGGTAACAGTGATAATCGTGGTCTTGATACCGAATTTGTCCGCAATACCTATGTTCCTACAGCACTCGATACGCAGTTGCTACCTGCGATTCTGCAACACCGTCCAAAAATCGTCTTTCTTTCTGGCAATCCAGGCGACGGGAAAACAGCGTTTCTGGAACAGGTGCGTATGCGGCTGCTGGAGCGAGGGGCGCAAGAGATTGTACTGAATCCAAGTGGTTGGGAATATCGGCTCGATAGTCATACCTACCGTAGTTGCTACGATGCCTCTGAATCACACGAGGGATTGAGTGCCGACCAGCAACTCTCAGCGAAGTTGGCTGGGCTCGAAGGAAAGCATCAGCCCGAACTAGCTCTCACCGTCCTCGTTGCTATCAACGACGGACGACTCGCTGACTTCCTGGAACGCCATGCGGACACCTTTGGTTCGATCAAGCAGCAGGTTGAGAAAACGAGAACGCGAGGGACGAGCGCCGAATATCCAGTCTGGTTGATCGATCTCAAGCAGCGTGCATTTGTCGCGCTCAAACCAGCAGATAGGCCAACAATCGCACGACAGGTGCTCAATACATTGGTGGATCAAGCGAGTTGGTCGATCTGCGAAGAGTGCAGTGCTAAGACGAACTGCCCGATCACCGTAAACGCACATGCTTTGCGCCAGGAGCAGGTTGCTGAGCGGCTTGAGCGGTTACTGTTACTAGCGCATCTACGACGGCAAAGACACATCACTATGCGTGATCTTCGTTCAACCCTGGCGCTACTGATTACAGGAAACCTATCGTGTGCCGATATCCATGCAGCACACGAGCAAGGTAATCTCGCCGATACCTTCAGATCGATTCCCTATTGGCAAGCGATTTTCACGACGACTGATGGAAGCGACGAACTGCTCGGCGATGTCGCAATGCTGGATCCGGCTCGACAGCCACAGCCGGGGCTGGATCGCTTCTTTCATTATCACCAGGATTCGCAAGACACAGCGCGCCGCCAGTTGTTTTTTGACGCTCAGGATCTTGATTGGGCGCATTTTGTAAGCGAACGGGAGTGGATCGGTGCATTGAAGCGACGCCTCTACTTTGCAGGAGACAATGGAGCAACTTCAGCCAGCGTTGGTTCAGCATTAAGATTTGAGCGGCTTTTACCCTACCGCCACACTGAAAGTTACATAGCGATCCTCAGCGGCACAGCAAACGAGCCTCTTCTGCGTGTGCAAATTGCACGAGGACTATTGCGCTCAGATGGATTGCCGATATCAGGCTCAGAAGACAAGCTCAGCTTGCGCGTGGCGTATTCAGAACAACAGCAACTCGCAGTGATAAAACAGTTCCCACTGGATCAATTTGTACTTGAGGTGCCCCAGCCGCAGAGTGGCACATTGGTCGAATCAATTCCTGAGCTTGTGATCTTTCGACACATCAACGGTATGCCACGTATGGAGCTTCCGCTTGAGCTCTTCGAGCTATTGATGAGGTTAGCTGATGGTGCCGATCCACAGAGTGAAGAGTACAAGCCCTTGCTCGAAGAGCTTGCGCCGTTCAAGAGCGCACTCCTCCTCCGCGAGGCGAATGAACTTGTCTTGATTGAGTCACAGCGGCGCATCCACACCGTTACTCAACAAGATAATCAAATCGTGCTGAACACACACGAGGGACAAGGAAATGAAAGTTAAAATCCCGAAAGATCTTGTAGGGGCTAGCTATCCAGTGGTCACGACGATCGTGCTCGCCGAATTCAATACTGACATCTTCCTACCCGCGCTGTTTTTCAAAGTCATGAGTGGCGGGAAATCGCGTGCCAAGCTCAAAAACGATGAAAAGGCAATCGGCATGTATGTCGAAAAACTCGCCAATCATCATTTACTCGCGGGGTTTGAGACACCGGATGGGCGACGTGTGTTAGAAAAGTTTGTCCGCACAACTCTGATCACGACGGGGGCCGTCGGGCGGGCGAAACAAGGTGGCGAGCAGATTATGGCGCTCACGCCTTACTCGTTACTAAGCTATAAGCCTGGATTCCCTGCCGAAAGCCGTCGCCAACGCGGCGTAGATACATTCATCTACCATGTGTTGCGTGAACACCTTCAGGCTGGGGCATCACTTGTGGAAGCCCAGGCCAATCTTAAAACACTCATAGTAAGCTTCTTTGGGAAAGGGCTAAAATTCGACCGAACACCAGGGAGCACAGAAGCCACATATGACGAACAAACCCAACTCGACACACTCACCAGAATGTCGCTCGCGTTTATCGACGGATTTCAAGCAACAGGCTTCGGGCGTGAGATTGATACAAGCAAACCAAGTCCCTGCCCAACACTGGTCACACATCTTGCTCAGGATGTTTTACTGTTTTTGAATACATACTCGGAGCGCATGCCAAGCCAGGCATTGACATACTATTTTCAGGCGCTGATTGGCTTTGAAATGTACAGCTATTCGCTGAGGTTAGTGACTGCAGTAAACCAGCTTGTACGTAACCAGGACGAACTGCCGCTGGCAATGCGAACAGTAGCCGAGCGCAGCGAACCGCTCATCTACCTTGACTTTATTGGGCGATCAGGGCATCTAAGTCAGCAGATGGCGGCTGAGTGTGTTCGCCGTGATATCGAAACATTTCAGCAATTTTTTAACTCAATGCTTCAGCTTCGCTGGCTGGATCGTCAGGTTTCCGAGTTAAAAGGGAGCGCAAGCAGCAAGAAGCAAATTGCCGAACTCTTGCAAGGCCACACGAGTGGCGCAACGTATCTCCAAATTATGCTGCAGATGCGTAACAATCCCGATCTTCGTCCTGATTTGAACGCTGCTGCTCGCGCTGCAATTCGAAGCATTCGCGAAGCAACGCTGCCGGAACAAAGTGGCGGTAGTTTAGAAGAGTTGCAATGGCTCGATGAAATCATTGCTTCGGCTGAGACTGATATCGATCAACTCATCCTACTCCTTGAGGAAGGTCAGCGACAAAGTGTTCTCAAAAACTACATGGGTTGGATCATCGGCGTTGGGGGTATGGGTAAAGCATACGGACTAATCGCCGGTGTACCACGTCAGCGGCGCACTTGGCGATATGCGCCTGGAAATGACCTGTTGTCGCTCTTTGTTCAACTTGCCACTGCCCATGCGATTCCTCAGAACCAGCGTGGGGCAGGAGCGACACCGCGAGAGATTCGGCTTCAAGAGTTTCTACTCTTCCTGGAACAACGCTACGGAATCATCATTGATCGCCCACCGCCTGGTATGAGTGGGGCAGAGTACAGCGCGGCTGCTCGTGAAAATCTGCGAGCGATGTTAGGGCGCCTACGTCAGATGGGAATTTTCACTGATCTCTCAGATGACTTCACCGTCCAGCGCTTGCGTCCACCGTATGGAGACCAGGTGACTACAGGCCAGGAGCGGTACTGATGAGAAAGACAACCCTCGAACTGATGGCTGAGGCAATCATGAAGCGGCTGTACGGCACCGCTCCTGGTCACTGTGCGCGCATCGATTACTTTGATCGCCAACAGGCTATCGAGCTTTGTGATGTAATCGAGCAAGAAGCACGAGAGCACGAAATCGCTTTCCATGTACTTGCCTCCTCTGCACAAGAATTGACCGATCCTCGCTATATTACTGATAATAGATCCGCAGCGGTCAGTCAAGGACGAGAACGCGGCTGATACTTTACTGTCTGCTCTATCGAATGATACTGCACTCGTGATACCGCAAGCAACCGTTACGCTACCCCAACAACCGATAAGCGATGATCGTGTCTCTCTGCTAACGACTGAGAGTGATGCGTTGGAGATTATCGCGCAGACGACTCTAACGCAATCTACCAGCATTCACGTACCACCACAGGAACTTGTGATCACGCTTGGAGAGACATCTCGCGGCCCGGTGGACTGGAAGCCGAGTGTACGCGGCAGCCCCCACCTGTTCATCATCGGCATCCCCGGTCAGGGCAAGTCAGTTACCACAAACCACATCCTCGTAGAGATGGCACGTCAGCAGATCCCAGCGCTAGTTCTTGATTTCCACGGTCAATTTGGTGATCCGACGGGTGCTTTTGCGATAGCGTCAGGTAGCCAACGTGTCGATGCATCCGAAGGACTGCCCTTCTCACCATTTGAGGTTTTAGTACAAAACGGCAAGGCCGACTGGAAACAGAATAGTGCAGCATTGGTAGATATTTTTGCCTATGTAGTAGGCCTTGGCGGCATCCAAAAAGACCTGCTGCTAAACGCCATTCAGGATGCATACAAAGCATGTGGCTTTGCAGCAGATAATGCCGGTGAGCGAACCCTTCCGACAACAGAACAGGTACTGAAGAATATTGAGCAGCGCGAGCAAAAACAAAAAGTTCGCAACGTCGCAGCGCGCTGCCGGCCTCTACTCGAGATGGATCTCTTTAAGCCAATCATAGGCGACAGAAATCTCTTGGCTCAAATTCGCCAGGGTCTCGTGATTGATCTCCACAACCTCATGTCTGAAACGCTCCAGCTTGCTGCCGGTGCATTTGTACTGCGTAAGCTTTATCGTGATATGTTTACATGGGGACAAGCGAGTAATCTAAGGCTCGCAATCGTGCTCGATGAGGCGCACCGTCTTGCAAAAGATGTGACGCTGCCGAAGCTGATGAAGGAAGGGCGGAAGTATGGCATCTCGGTGGTCGTCGCTAGTCAGGGCATGAGCGATTTCCATCCAGATATTCTCGGTAACGCCGGTACAAAGATCATCTTCCGTACGAACTATCCTGAGTCAAAGAAGATCGCGCCGTATGTGCAGCTAAAAAACTTACAAGACACTACGGCGCAGATCGAACGTTTGGCAGTTGGAAACGCCTTTGTTCAAACCCCAGAAATGCAGCAAGGCGTCATAGTA
>JBLWKA010000158.1:0-12878 GCA_048381555.1 Oscillochloridaceae bacterium umkhey_bin13 | reverse complement strand
CGGCGTAGCCGCGCACCCTCATATTCTACGAAACCCCTTCCAGAAGGATCCCCTGTGGACGATCTCGATCTTGACCCATCACGCCCCAACGAGTCCGACGCCCCGCTGATGCTGGACCGGCGCGGCCGGATTGCGACCATGGTGCGCCAGCGCGGTTCGGTGCGGGTGCAAGAGCTCGCCGAACAGTTTCAGGTTTCGCCCGTGACCATTCGCACCGATCTGGTGCAACTCGAAAAGGACGGTCTGCTGGTGCGCGATCGCGGCGGAGCGGTGGCCTCTAGTCAGCCGAGCGCCCTGGTCGCCTTCGAAAACCGTACCAGTTTGCACCTGAACGCCAAGCAGGCGATTGGGCGGGCCGCCGCCGCCTTAGTCACCCCCGGTGATACGATCCTGCTTGATGCGGGTACCACCGTCGTCGAGATGGTTCCATATCTGCCCCAATCCGGCCCGCTAACCGTGGTCACTAATGCGCTGAATGTGGGGCTGGCCCTGCAAGCGCTGCGCGAGGCGCGGGTCGTTTTGTTGGGCGGTACAATCAATTATGCAACGTTCGGCACGCTTGGCCCCTTGGCCGAGCAAGTCCTCGATGGGCTCGTGATCGAAAAGCTCTTTCTGGCCGCCGAAAGCATTGACTTGCACAATGGGGTCACCGATTCGACCATCGAGATCGCCCAACTCAAACGGGCCATGGTGCGCGCCGCCCGCCAGGTCATCCTCTGCGCTGACTCGAGCAAATGGGGCCGCACCGGCTTCATCAAAGTCGCCGCGCTCAGTGCCGTGCATACCGTGATTAGCGACCCCGGCCTGCCCGCAAGCGAGCAACTGGCCCTCGAACGCTTGGGGGTGCGGGTGATGATTGCCCAGTAGGCGAAGACAGAAGACAGGAGTTGGCAACTTATGAATCACCCTTCAATCATCATCTGTGGGGCCGGGATCGCCGGCATCGCCGCTGCCTACGAATTGGCTGTCCGCCATGGGCAACGGAACATCGTCTTGATCGAGCGGGGCGATCCGCTGGCCCTCACCAGCGATAAGTCCACCGAGGCCTATCGCAACTGGTGGCCCGGCCCCGATCCGGCCATGGTTCAGCTGATGAACCGCAGCCTCGATCTGCTCGAAGCCCATGCCGAGGCGACCAACAATGCGATCTTGCTCAATCGGCGCGGGTACTTGTATGCGAGTGCCAATCCCGCCGGGCTACCCGCCCTGCTTGCCAGCGCCGAAGCGGCCTCTGCCCACGGGGCCGGACCGTTGCGGATCTACCGGGGCACGGCGAGCGATCCCGCCTACCAGCCCGCCCCGGCTCATGGCTTCCACCATCAGCCCGCTGGGGCCGATCTGTTGCTCGATCCGGCCTTAATCCAGGCCCATTTTCCCTATCTGAGCCAGCAAACCGTGGCGGCGCTGCATGTGCGCCGGGCAGGCTGGTTCGGGGCACGCCAACTCGGCATGTATCTGCTTGATCAGGCCCGCGCTGCCGGAGTGCAACTGGTGCGCGGTGAACTCGTTGCCGTCAATACCAGCGGCGGGCGGGTCAACACGGTGAGCCTTGCCACCCCAGGTGGTACCCAGACCCTGCGTACCGACACCCTGGTGCTGGCGGGTGGCCCGCTTTTGCCCGCCATGGGCCGTTTGCTCGACCTTGATCTGCCGTTACACAACGAACGGCACCTCAAGGCTTCGCTTGATGACCAACTGGGCTGCATCCCCCGCGCCGCACCAATGCTGATCTGGAATGATCCGGTGAGCCTGCCCTGGTCAGATGAGGAACGCGCCGAATTGGTGGCCGATCCCGACTTGCGCTGGCTGGCCGCACCATTGCCGGCCGGTGCCCATCTGCGGCCCGAGGGCGGCCCCGGGGCCCAGACCCTGCTGCTGCTCTGGGATTACCATACTGGCAGCGTTGAAGTCCAGTTCCCGATCCCGCTTGACGAGCAGTTGCCCGAACTAGCCTTGCGCGGGCTGGCCACGATGGTGCCGGGACTGGCCGTTTACCTGGAACGGGTGCCACGGGCCTACCTTGATGGTGGCTACTACACCCGCACCCCCGAAAACCGCCCCCTAATTGGCCCGCTCCCGGTTGCAGGGGCCTGGATCAGTGGTGGCTATTCTGGCTTTGGCCTGATGGTCGCCTGTGGCGCAGCCGAACTGTTGGCCCAACAGATCGTTGATGCACCCTTACCGAGTTACGCGGCGGCCTTCCACCTGGCCCGTTACGACGCCCCAGCCTACCGGGCCGCCGTGGCCGCCTGGGGCGACGATGGCCAATTGTAACGGTTGGGGCTGAACATGCCACAGCGCGACGTTCCCTCGGGAACGTCGCGCTGCTCGGATGAGCCTAGCCTTAGACGACCGGGACGACCACCTCGGCTACTGGGCGGTCTGCCAGCGCGATCTGCAAGACCTCGTCCATCGAAGCGACCGGGATCAGGGTCAGATCGTTGCGTACCTTCTCGGGCAGTTCCACAATATCCTTGGCATTCTCTTTGGGCAGAATGAAGGTGCGGATCCCGGCCCGATGCGCTGCCAGGGTCTTCTCTTTCAGGCCACCAATCGCCAGCACTTTGCCCCGCAGCGTCACTTCGCCCGTCATTGCCACATCGCGGCGCACCGGCTGACCGGTCATCGCACTGATCAACGCGGTGGTCAGGGTAATGCCTGCCGACGGCCCATCCTTGGGCACCGCACCCTCGGGGATATGCACGTGAATGTTGTGCTCCTCGAAATAGTTCGGGTCAATCCCAAGCGTATCCGCCCGGTAGCGCACATAGCTCATCGCAGCCTGGGCGCTTTCTTTCATCACATCACCAAGCTGGCCGGTCAACTGGAGGCCACCCTTGCCCTTCACCGGCAGCACTTCGATGCTCAGAATATCGCCCCCGGTGCTGGTCCAGGCCACCCCGGTTGCCACCCCAACCTCGTCGCGCTCTTCGGCCAGGCCAAAGGTGAAGCGCTCCGGGCCAAGGTAGATTGCCACATCCGCGCCGTCTACAGTGTAACTGGATGGCTGATCGACCGCTTCGGGTTCGGCGGCGGCGGCCACTTTGCGAGCCACCTTGCGACACAGACTGGCGATCTCGCGTTCGAGGTTGCGCACGCCCGATTCGCGGGTGTATTCGCGGATCAGCTTGATCACCGCTGCATCCGTAATCGTAAGCTGCTCGGCTTCGAGCCCGTGGAACTCGCGCTGCTTGGGGATCAAAAAGCCCCGTGCAATCTCCAGCTTCTCGTCTTCGGTATAGCCACCGATCTCGATAATCTCCATCCGGTCGCGCAACGGCCCGGGGATCGGTTCAAGCTGATTCGCCGTCGCAATGAAGATCACCTTGCTCAGGTCAAAGGGGATCTCGAGATAGTGATCACTGAAGGTACTGTTCTGCTCAGGATCAAGCACTTCAAGCAGGGCCGAGGTCGGGTCGCCCCGGAAATCCGTTCCGACCTTATCAACTTCGTCCAGCACATAGACCGGGCTGTTGGACTTCACCGACTTGATACCCTGAATAATCCGTCCGGGCATCGCCCCGATGTAGGTGCGGCGGTGACCACGAATTTCGGCTTCGTCGCGCACGCCACCCAGGCTGGTTCGAATAAACTGGCGGTCGAGTGCGCGGGCCACACTGCGCCCCAGACTGGTCTTGCCAACCCCGGGCGGGCCAACAAAACAAAGGATCGGGCTGCGCATTTTGTCACCGGCCAGCTTCTTGACTGCCAGAAACTCAAGAATACGCTCTTTGACCTTTTCGAGCCCATAGTGATCCTCGTCAAGGACTTTCTGGGCCTCGGTGATGCTGATCTCGCCATGGGCCTCGGTACCCCAGGGCAAGTTGGTGAGCCAATCCAGGTACGTGCGGATCACCCCGGCTTCGGGGCTGTTCATGCCCTGCTGGGCCAGCCGCTTGACCTCGTGAAGGGCCTGGCTCTTCACATACTCGGGTGCGTCCATCTCGTGGATCTTGCGGCGCAACTCGTCAATCGGGTCATCGGCATCATCGTCCTCGCCCAGTTCGCGCCGAATAACCCGCATCTGTTCGCGCAAGAAATACTCGCGCTGGCTCTGATCCAGTACCTCTTTGGTATCCTGCTGGATCTTGGCCCGCAGCTTGAGCAGTTCGAGCTGACGAGCGAGCACCAGATGAGCCTTGCGCAGCCGCTCGGAGGGATCAAGCGTATTGAGCACATCGAGCCGGTCACGGAAGTCGAAGGCTGGCCCCCAAGTAACAATATCGGCGAGATGGCCGGGGCGATCAATCCGGTGGACAAACTGTACGGCTTCCTGCGGAACTTCGCCCAGGTGGTCAACAAACTCGTCCACCTGTTGCTTGACCGTATCCATCAGGGCTTCGATCTCCATCCCGGCAATATCACCGTCGAAGACCGCGACACAGCGCACCCGGTAGAAGGGCGTAATCTGCACGGCACCGCGAATACTGGCCCGGTGCATCCCTTCGAGGATCACGCGGGCCGTGCCATCGGGCAGCTTGGCAAACTCTTCGAGGCGCGCAATCACGCCAATCGGGGGCAGATCCTGGGGCTGGCTACTCTTATAGCCTTCGAGTTCAGCTTCGCGCACGAAGATCAGCAGGACTTCGCGATCCTCTTCCCAGGCTCGCTCCATGGCGCGGTAGGATTTGCCCTGGGGCACCTGGAGCGGAATCGTCATATGCGGCATGATCACCATCTCGCCCAGCACCACGAGCGGCAAGCGCCGCTCATCCTCCCAGAGCGGGTCAAGTTGGGGGTCATCAGCTTCGTAATCGTGGCCATCAAAATGGCGATTGTTGATATCCATCTTCTTTCATACCTTTGAATATGCGCCAGTGGCGCAGGGCTCAGGCTAAACGACCACTGGGTTCGTTCCGTTCGAGCGTGCGGGCTAGACCAGCCAGCACCCGATCAAGCAACAAAACCAGGGTTTCGATCTCGGGTTCACCGAGGTGGGTCAGGGCCATCTGCATCTGTTCACGCCGCGCCTGTTTGATCTCAGCAATCAGTTCACGCCCCTGGTTCGTGGCGGCTACCATGACTTGACGGCGATCCCGATCATCGCGGAGGCGCTCAACCAGCTGTTTCTCGCGTAACCGATCCACAACCCCCGTCAACGAAGCCGCCGATTGATGGGTAGCCTCGGCCAAGTCCGTCATTTTGCACGGCTCATTGGTTTGCTCCAGATACAACAGGGTGTAAAACTGGGGCAAGGTCAGACGAAACCGATCTTCGTCAAGGAGTTGCATAAACTGGCGCTGTGCGAACCAGCTGATCTGCATAATCGAACGTTCAATCTCTTCAATTGTGACACGCTCGCTGCGAACTTCCCGCGAGACCTGGGTCATAGCGCAATCCTAACCATTCCTCGACCCTGCTGATATTCAACGTTGTTGAGTATATCACACCACACGAACCATCGCAAGGGCTGGCAAATTTCTGTGCATGATCTGTGCGAACCGATCGCTTTAGCCAAGGCGTCGCCGGTTGCGTTGGCGTGCCTCGGCCTGCAAATCAGCGACTCGGTCGGTCTCGTCCACAATTTCGCCGGTCAGCACTTCGAGCACATCTTCGAGGGTGACGACCCCTGCCACCCCGCCGTACTCATCAATCACCACGGCAAGATGCTGGCGGGACTGGCGCAGGGTTTCGAGCAGCCGATCAGCGCGGATGCTGGCCGGAACCAGATTTGGCGGGCGCATAAAGGTCGCCACTGGCTCGTTGGCCCGCCCCGCTAACAGGGCAACCAGAAGTTCGGTGCGCAAAGCAATCCCGCGCACATCGTCAATCGAGTCGCCGATCACCACCAGGCGCGAATGTTCGGCCTTCACCAATTCGTCCGCCACCTCGTCAAGGGTCGCAGTTGCATCAAGCACCGACATACTCACGCGGGGGGTCATAATATGGCCCGCAATCGTATCATTGAGCCGAAAGACCCGGTCGATCATCTCGGACTCGTCACTCTCGATGATCCCTTCCTGCTGACCAATCCGGGCCAACAGGCGAATCTCGGCCTCGTTGGTGGTGGGCAGTTTGCGGGTTCCAATGATCGGGGCGACGAGGCGCTCGATCAACCAGACCACCGGCGTCAGCACCGTGGTCAGGGCGAGGAGCGGACGTGCCGCTGCGAGAGCAATGGACTCGGCATAACGTTCGCCCAGATTTTTGGGGATAATCTCGGCAAAAATGATCACGGCCAGGGTCAACCCGGCCGAGAAGGCTCCGATCCAGCGGCTGCCAAAGATATTCGAGGCCAGTTCACCGATCACAATGCTGCCACCAATATTGGCTACATTGTTCAGCACCACAATCGTACTGATCGGACGCCCCAGATTTTCGCGGATCTGGAGCAGCGTTTTGGCCGAGGCATCGCCAACCTCGGCGAGTTGGCGCACCCGTACCAGACTGATCGAAAAGAGCGATGCTTCGACCGACGAACAGAGCGCCGAACCCAACAAAACGGTCGCGATCACCAACAGCAATTCGCTCATAGGCTATAAAATTGGATGCGCAACCATAAGAGAGAATTGAAGATAGGGATTGTATGATCCTATTCCTATGGTAGCACAATGCCGCTATTATATGGTTAGGGTTGCACCGCTCCTAAGACAAGGTTTCAGGTGTCAGGGGTCATAGGATCTTCAGGGTGACAGTACACGTGTTTCTCTCCCCACCACTGGCCTAAGATCGAACCGATTCTATGCGTCTTCAATCCCCATCTCAACACTTCCAGATCCGTCGCCTAATGTTACTCTTACTTGGCTTGATCACCCTAACATACCTTGGCATGTGCGGACTAATCTATCTGCGCCAAGAGCAGATGATCTTCTTTCCGCGCCAGGATCCGCCCGACACCAGCTACGATTTCGGGCGTCCGGTTAGTGAGGTTTGGCTACCAGTCGCCGGGGCACGCCTGCATGCACTCTGGTTTCAGGTTCCCGAACCCCAAGGTGTGATCCTCTATCTGCATGGCAATGCTGATACATTGCGCAACTGGGGACCGGAAGCGGCCAGCTTGACCGACTTCGGCTACGATCTTTTTATCGTGGACTACCGGGGCTATGGTCAGAGCAGCGGCACCATCAATGGCGAAGCCCAACTCCACGCCGACATGGATGTCGTCTACGGCTGGGTGCGCGAACGCTATCCCGCAGACCAGATCGTCGTCTACGGGCGCTCACTCGGCACCGGCTTAGCGACCCGCCTGGCCGCGATCAACCAACCTGGACTGTTAATCCTCGAAAGCCCTTACTACAGTATGGAACTGTTGGCCCGACGGCAAGTGCCATGGGCACCGCTGTTTTTGCTCAAATATCCCCTGCGCAGCTACCGTTGGATCGGTCAGGTGCAGAGTCCCGTAGTGATCTTTCACGGCACGGCTGACGAACTGATTCCCTTTGAAGACAGTCAGCGCCTCGCTACCTATGTCACGGCTCCGCTCACGTTTTACGCCCTTGAAGGCGGTGGCCACGGTGGGCTGCAACGCTTTACGCTATATCACGAGGGGTTGCAGGCCGCACTAGCAGCAAGGCATCAGCTAACGCAATAAGCTGGTCGGCCCATAACACCGTGGTGCGCCACTCTGCGGGAATGCCAGGGAGCCCATAAAAGGCCCCGGCGATCTGGCCGTAGATCGCGCCGGTGGTATCGGCATCCTGACCTAAATTGACCGCCAGGATTGCACCCTCGGCAAAGGTTGTGCTGGTATAAAAAGCCCAGAGTGCCGCTTCAAGCGCATCAACGACATAACCAGTGCCCTTGATCGCTGGCGGGGCCTTGCGCTGATACGAACCCGCCGCCACTGCGGCTACCGCCGGGGCCAACTCTAGATCAATGCCAATGGTGGGATCAAGCAAGGCCGCCTGCGGTACACCGGCCAACGCCCGCCAGAGGAGCCGCGCATACAGCCGACAGGCATCTACAGCCTCGCGGGTGGCATGGGTGGTACGCGATTGCAGGGCAGCCCAGGCGATCGCCTGTTCCTCGGTGGCCGCTGCGATCGCCACGGGAACCATGCGCATCAACGAGCCATTGCCCGCCGCGCTGGGGCTGGGATCACCCGCCAGCGGGTCGCCATGCTCCAGGTAACGCTGCAAGGCAGCCTGGGTTGCATTGCCAATATCAAAACAGCGCCCCGTCGCGGAGTTCTCGCCCTCACGCCACCAGCGCACATAACGCTCGATCTGGTCACGCGAATCACACGTGCCCTGGGCCACTAGACTCTGTGCCAAACAGAGGGCCATACTCGTATCGTCAGTCCAGGCCCCGGCGGGTAAGCCAAATGGCCCGCCACCGACAATCGTTGTGACCTGGGGTGTAAAGGGATCGAGTGGCCCGGTAAACTCAAGCGTCGTCCCAAGCGCATCACCCGCCGCCAGCCCCAACAAGGCCCCGCGCGCGCGATCAGTCAGCGGAAGATCAGGCATCGGTTTGTTCCTTCCAGCGTTCGCTTAGTCATGCGATCCTCCTCAGTGGTATTCCCGAGGATGTGAAGGCCCGTCGGCCAGTGGTGTGAAGCGCCCATACCATACCCGCAGTGGCTTGTAACTTTTTATCACCTGACGCGTAGAGACTCACATCATTCTGACAACTGCTCTACACCTCCACACCTCCACAAACGGTCAAGTTGACGTACACCATTAGGAGACATATGTTCTTCCTGATCTTAACCGGCGCACTCATCGTGGCTGGAATTGTCGTTGTAATCGCGCTCGGGATCTGGTTGGCGGGCCGTCGCCGTGAAGCCCCGGCGTTCACTACCCCGATCGCCTTACCGCAACTCAATGATGCTGATCAGGCCGAAATCGAACTCCTGCTGGCCCAGAACCAGAAGATCCAGGCGATCAAACTGGTGCGCGAACGCAGTGGTTGTGGCCTGCGTGAGGCAAAGGATTTTGTCGAGCAGATCGAACGTAGCTTCGTTCCGTCAGATCAACCGGGGTTGGTAACGAGTCCAACCAGTGCGCCCTCCGACGAGCTTGCCACGCAGGTACGGGTGTTGTTGGCCCAGAACCAGAAGATCCAGGCCGTCAAACTGGTTCATGAAAGCACCGGCTGGGGCTTACGCGAATCAAAAGATTATGTAGATCAGATCGAGCGCACAGGCTGATCTATGGCATGGATCAAACCTAGCGATGCTCAATGCTCCACAACTCTACAACTCCGCACCGCTCCAACGCTACAACTCTGCAAACGGTTACGCTAACTTGAAGCATCCGTTAGCGTTTCCGCCCCACCACCAGTAGCATCGAACGAGTTGGTGGCAGCGCGGCCGTTACGGTCGCAAAAGCCCCTTTGGCCAGCACCCGCAAGGGGTGACTCCGCAGCCGACCCGCCTCCAGCCCGACCTGTTCCCAGGGGGCTTCGTAGCGGCGCTGCACCACCTTCAGCCCGGCCTCTTCCATCAGCCAGCACAGTTCGCCCATGGTATAGGTGCGGGCATGAGTCGTATAACGGGCCTCGCCTTCGAGCCGCATCTGGTGCTGAAACTCGGCGCGGGTACTCAGGCTCTGCCAAAGCAGAGCGCGCAGAATCGTGCGCATGCGGCTCTTGAAATACAACTCGTTCGGGGTCGTGATCAACACCTGGCCCCCGGGGCGCAGGACGCGGGCAAATTCGCGTAGCACCGGCAAAGGTGAATAGAGCAGGTGCTCGATCACTTCGGAAAAGACGACCCAATCGAAACTGGCCGAGGCAAAGGGCAAGGCTTCGCGTTCTAGATTGGCCCGCCGCACTTCGACCCCGAGCCGATCCCAGAGGCCCTGGCGCTTGGTTGGATCAAGATCAACTCCACTGACCCGGTAGCCTGACTGCACCAACAGTTCGGTAAAATGGCCGGGAGTGACCCCAACTTCGAGCACCTGTGTGCCACGCGGCGCATCCATCGCCCGCAACATAGCTGCAAAACGGTAACGATGGAGTCGAAAATAGGCCGCCTTGCCATCGGCCTCCGCGCTGCGCTGCACCTGGTCAAACAGACGAGCCGTCATCGGCGAACTGGTCATAACTGCTCCCTGACGGGGTGGTAACTGCCCCACGAAACGGAGCGTATAGTATCATGGGAAAGAAACCTGGGCGAATCGGTTCAGCCCAACGACCCTACGGAGAAGTCTATGCAAACTCCACCGCCAATTATTTTGCAGCCTCAACGCCCTCCTCAGCCGACCTGGCAACGCCTGGTGCTGCGCTGGCTGATTAGCTCACTCGGCATTTTTGCGGCAGTCTGGCTCGTCCCAGGAATTGTCTTTAGCGGGCCAGGCTGGCATATTGGCATTGTAGCAGCCGTCTTTGGGCTGCTGAATGTCTTGTTACGTCCGCTGATCTACCTGCTCACCTGCCCCCTGGTGATTTTAACCCTGGGTTTGTTTGGGCTGGTGATCAACGCGGTCTTGCTTGGTCTGACCTCGGCCCTGGCTGATCAGCTCGGGATCAGCTTTTATATTGACGGCTTTTGGCCGGCCTTCTGGGGCGGGTTGGTCATCTCGCTGGTCACTACCGTGCTGAGCATGCTCGCCGGGGACACCAATGTGCGGGTGGTGCGGATGCAGGGGCCGCCGCCGCAGGCGTAAGGCTCACAAAAACCCCCGTTGGGAGAACCCGGTTCTCCCAACGGGGGTTTTCCAACCTTTACGCCTTGGTCGGAGCAGCCTTGGCAGCCTTCTGCTTGGCCTTTTCCTCCTCAACGAGGACGCGGCGCAGCACTTTGCCCACCATCGTCTTGGGCAACTCGCTGCGGAACTCGACCTCACGTGGGATCTTATAATGGGCCAGATGGAGCTTACAGAACTCCTTGATCTCCTCGGCGGTGGGATTTGCGCCCTCAACCGGCACAATGAAGGCCTTCACGGTATCATCACCACGTTCGGGGTTCGGGATGCCAGCCACGACGGCTTCCATCACCTTGGGGTGCATAAACAGCACCTCTTCCACATCGCGGGGCAGCACCTTGAAGCCGGAGGCGATGATCATATCCTTCTTGCGATCAACGACATAGAAGTAGCCGTCGGCATCAACCTTGCAGATATCGCCAGTATGCAGCCAGCCATCGGCATCAATCGTGGCCGCCGTCTCTTCGGGGCGGTTCCAGTAGCCCTTCATGACTTGCGGACCACGCACGACCAGTTCGCCCTGACTTTCGCTATCGAAGGGCAGATCAGCCCCGGTCTCAAGATCAACAATCTTGGAATCGGTATCGGGCAGCGGCACGCCGATACTACCGGCCTTGCGCAACCCATAGACCGGATTACAATGCGACACCGGGCTAAGCTCGGTCATACCGAAGCCCTCGACCAGGCGGCCACCGGTCAACTCGCCGAACTTCTCCTGCACATCCATCGGCAGCGGAGCCGAACCCGAGAGACAGGCTTTGATGCTGCGCAGATCGTAGGAGGCGACATCTTTATGGTTGATAATCCCGATATACATTGCGGGTACACCAGGATAGAGGGTCGCCCGCTCCTTTTGCATAATGTTCATCACATTATCAATTGGGCGCGGATTGGGCACAATGATAATCTCGGCCCCCATATAGACGCCATAGAGCATCGCGACGGTCATGCCATAGACGTGAAAGAACGGAATGGCGGCCATCATCTTTTCGCCGCCGGGCACGCCAGTAGGCAAGAACGAATTGATCTGGAGCGTATTGGCGATCAGGTTGGCGTGGGTCAGCATGGCAGCCTTGGGCAGGCCCGTCGTGCCACCGGTATACTGAAACAGCGCCGTATCCTCGGGGGTCAGGGCAACGCGGGGCGGGGTGGGGCCATACTTCTCGAGCAGATGGGCAAAGAAGAAGGTATCCTGCTCGGGCAGCACATCAACCCATTCGGGCGTCTTTTTCTGCGAACTCTTGACTAACAAACTGGAGGGGAAACCAAGCGTATCAAAAACATGGGCGACAATCACCCGCTTGACCGGGGTTTCGCTCCGCACTTCACGCAAACGGGGCCAGAACAGATTGAGCAAGACGAGCGTTTCGGCCCCGGCATCACTCAACTGATGCTGGAGTTCGCGACTGGTATAGGTCGGATTGACATTAACCACAATCGCGCCAATCCGCATCGCCGCAAAGAAGGTGATGATATAGTGCGGCGAATTGGGCAACATCACCGCGACCCGGTCGCCTTTGCGCACACCCAACTGATAGAGCGCCGTCGCCAGGCGATCAACTTTTTCGCTCAACTGCTTATAGGTGAGCTTGCCACCCACGGTGAAGCGCCCGCCTAACAGATACTTGAGGACAAAATTGGTTGCGATCTTCTCGGGATAGGTGCGGGCCGTCGTGGCGAGGAAATCGGGCAGGGTCTGGGAGGGGTAGGTCAGCGTCGCGGGGACGCCCTTCTCGTAGCTACTCAGCCAGGGCTTGTCCATCGGGCACCTCCTTGTGCGAATAGAGAGCGGCGAGTAGCTGGGGTAGGGTGAGCCAACCCCAGCCACCTCATCTACACGTCGTCGCGGAGCCACCCCCGCTCACGGGCAATGAACTTGATCGTGGCATCATCAGGCGGATAGAGCCCTGCCGCCTGGTAAGCATAGGCCAGTAGCGCAGCGCCACCGACCATGCCTACCACCAGCCCGAGCACGAACGTGAATACACCAACAACCTGTTTCATAACTCCTCCAGGTCGTCCCGTTGGGATCGGCAAAACGCAAGTCAAAGCCGCCTTATTGTACCATAATTCACGTCCAATTGACGCATTGCGCCTTATTGTCCATGGCCGATGCAAAATCATTGGGCAAGCCCCTGGTTTGTGTGCGGTGTGGCGGCGAAGCCGCCACACCGCACACAAAACCGGTTTGGGGTGGCGTAGCCACCCCAAACCCCACCGCCGGAGTGCGGGCGGGGCAACAGCCCTGCCCCCATCCCTCACCATGGTAGCTTCGGGTATAATAAGGGC
>JBLWKA010000157.1:0-12880 GCA_048381555.1 Oscillochloridaceae bacterium umkhey_bin13 | reverse complement strand
ACACCGGGCGGGGGGTATCAGCGCGGGGGAGCCCCCCCCCCCCCGCCAGGCCCACCCGCCCCCGGATCCGCCGCGCCCCGCTGCTGCTTCCCTACTTGATCCCCGTCGTCGCAATCCCTTCAACGAAGTAGCGTTGGGCCAAAACAAAGATCAGCAACGGTACCGAGACCGCAATCGTGGTACCGGCCATCACCAGGGCCGGACTGTCGGCGGCGCGGCCCTGCAAGACCATCAACGAGAGGGTTAGGACCTGGTTGTTGAAATTGCCGGTATTGATCACGATCAGCGGCCAGACGAATGAGTTCCAGGCGTACAGGAAGGTAAAGGTCGCCTGGGTCGCAATCGCCGGACCCGCCAGCGGTACGAAGACCTGCCAGAGGATGCGCAAGCGCGAGGCTCCATCCATCAGCGCGGCCTCTTCCAGATCCTTGGGAATACTGATAAAGAATTGGCGCATCAAAAATGTGCCGTAGGCGGTGAAGATCCATGGCAGGATCAGGGCCGCAATCCGGTCAACCCAGCCCACGATCACCATCAACTGGTACATCGGAATGATCAGCACCACAAACGGGATCATGATCGTGCCCAGGTAGACCAGGAACAGGCTGTCGCGCCCCGGAAACTGGAGCCGGGCGAAGGCGTAGCCCCCCAGTACCGAGGTGATCACCTGGCCCAGCACTACCAGAATGGTCACGAGCATGGTATTGGTCAAGCTACGATCAATGCTCTGCAACTCCAAGACGCGGCTAAAATTTTCAGTCGCAAAGCTGATCTGCTCGACTGGCGTGGCATCATTCAGACTGGACTCGACGGTGCGGCTGGGATCGGCGGGATCAGCAAAGACGCCCCGGTTACCGCGACTGAGTTCAAAGACCCGCAGCGTCTGCCCGGCCTCTTCAATCTCCCAGAGCTTGCGTTCCTGCCCATCAATGACCACGCTCTCCTGATTGGCAAAACCGCCGACCGGGCGGGCTTCACGCGGGGCGCGCTCGAAGATCTGTTCCGGATCGTCCACGCTAGCGACGATTACCACCGGCGAACCACGATCAATCAGGGCCAAGATCTGGGTCTGGCCGTCAACCTCAACCCGATAGAGCGGGAACGACTCGGCTTCGATGACGATCTGCTCCTGGCTAAAGGGCAAGAGCCGGGGCGGCGAGCGGAAGACATCACCCGGCAGCTTGAGCGCGGTAAAGAACATAAACAGGAACGGGAACAGGATCAAGAAGCCGAAGATCGCCAGCACGGCATACGAGGCGGCATAGGTCAGCAGTTGTTGGGTGCGATAGGATTGTTTGCGGCGCATTATTCGCCTCCGTAGCGGCGCTGGAGCCGGAATTGCACCAGGGTGACGGCGAAGATGAACAGGAAGACGACCCAGGCGATTGCGGCGGCGTAGCCCTGGTTGAAGCGGTTAAAGCCCTGTTGGTACAGATAGAGCACCGCCGTCATGGTGGCATTGTTGGGACCACCGCCGGGCGGCGGGGTCATCACATAGGGTTCGCTAAAGACCTGGAGCGTAGCGATCAGGGTGGTGGTCACCACAAAAAAGGTGGTGGGTGCCAGCAAGGGCAGGGTCATGTACCGGAAGCGTTGCCAGGTCGAGGCCCCGTCAATCGTTGCGGCCTCGTAAACATCACCGGGCACACCTTGCAAGCCGGCCAAAAAGAGAATCGTATTGAAGCCGAGCAACTGCCAGGCCGCCATCACAATAATCGAAGCCAGGGCGGTCTGTTGGCTGGCCAACCAGGGGATGGCGATTGGATCAAGCGCGACCCCCGGCAACCAGTTCAGCACCCCAATCACCTGATTGATGCCATAGTTCAGGAAGCCGATCTGCGAGTTGTAGAGCCACTTCCAGATCACGGCTACGCCAACTACCCCGGCAATGCTCGGGATGAAGTAGAGCGCCCGGAAGATCTGCACGCCAGGGAGCCGACTGTTGAGGATATTCGCAACCAGCAGTGCGGGAATCACACTCAGCAGCGTCACCCAGACACAGTAGACAATCGTATTCCAGAGCGCGATCCAGAAGATGCGATCCTTGGCTCCAATCACCAAATCACCAAGGCGCACCAACTCTAGATAGCCGCTACTCAGCACCTCGACGCCGGATTGTCCGGGGGTCGTAACGCGCACCAGTTCCAGGCTAAAAATATCCAGATAGTTGCGCAGGCCAACAAAATTGGCCGTAAACGAGTCCGAGTCGGTAAAACTGAGCCAGAGCGAGAAGAACAGCGGCCCGGCAAAGAACAGTAAAAAGCCGAGCAAATTAGGCGCAATGAACATGTAGCCACTGATCGCCTCGGCATCACGTTGGCCGGCCCCAAAGACTGCCGCAGCCTGCGGTCGCCAGAGCAGCCAGAAAGCCACTGCAAAGGCCACCGTGGCCCCCAGCAGGGCCAGGGCCAGGGGATTAGCCAGGCCCGCTAATAAGGCCAACAACCCTTCGAGCAGGCCCATCGCCAGCAGCATGATCACCACGCTGCCCACCATTAAGATATTGCCTGCCTGATGGAAACGAGCCTGGGTTGCGGGCGCGTTGGCATAGCGGTCACCAAGCCCGCCGACCAGATAGCCGATCAAGACCCCAACCAGCATCCAGGCCCAATTGTAGAACCGGGCCGCGACGGCATCCAGCCCAACATAGAGCCCGAGGGTGCCCAGCAGACTGAGCAAGGCCCCTACCGCGATCAGATAGTTCAGGATCAGACTCAGCATGCGCCCGCGCCGGTCGCGGCGTAGCACTAGCGCTGCTGCGGCACCACTTGCCATGATCCCAAGACCAGTAATGATAAGCACCACGATCCGTAACCCATCGCGGCGATCCCATTGATCTTGCAACAGTGCCCAGGCGGCCAGCGCCAGGCCAAGGGCCAGCAGGACGTGCCAACCTGCCGCCACCCGCGTGAGCAGCAGCGCCGGCCCGCTCGTCGGGCTCGATTGCACCGTCGTTGTCGCCATAGACACCTCTGATGTAAATAGCCGATAGCCGATAGTACTACAGTTGTAATTCGCCAGATGATCCGCTTCCGTGGGCGTAAACGCCTCGGCTGTATGCTGCGAAGGCCACCTTCGTGGCCTGTTTAGCCCACGAAGGTGGGCTTTGCACCCCGTAGCCGAGGGCTTTCAGCCCGACGGGGAGTGAACCTCCAACTGGAGTAATCGCCGATTAGCTCAGGGTGGTGGGCCTGGGAGCACCTGGTGCTCCCAGATTTTTTTAACAGTGGGAACGGGCGCAGCCCGTTCCCACTGTTACCTCCCCTAGCGCGAAAACGCCTGATTGGCCTCGTTACAGACATTGGCGCGATACTCGTCAATCGTCTGGTCACCATTGAGCACAGCGGTCATGCGTGCGCCCATGGCGGCGTCAAACTGGGGCCACGAGCCAGCCCAGAGCGGGCCTTCGACCGCCGGGTCGTTGGCCAGGTTGTTGATGAAGGCCTGGTTGTTGGCGGGCGGGGTGAAGGTCAAGAAGGCATCAATCGCCTCGTCCGAGACCCGCGACGGGATGTTGGCACCCAGTTCGGCGATGCGGCCCTGGACATCGGCGCGAGTCAGGGCCTGCACCAGTTCCCAGGCCGCCTCGGGGTTGGGGGTGTTGGCATTGACCACATAGGCTCCCCAGAAGAGCCAGCTACGCGCCCCGGAAGGGCCGGCCGGCACTTCCACCACGTCCCAGTCGAAGCCAGCGTTGGCCCGCGTGCCGGGGGTGGCCCAGCGCCCGTTCAGGAACATGCCCACGTTCCCGGCCAGGAAGGGCGGCTCGCTATCTTCGCCATAGGGCACGGCCACGTTCAGTTCGTTGTAGAGCCGGGCGGCGAACTCCATGCCCGCAATTGACTCCGGTGTATCGAGGGCACAGGCGGTGCGGTCATCGTTGAAGAAACCGCCACCCGCCGAGTTGATGAACAGCCCGGGGTTGGCCCACCAGGCATTCATGCCGAAGCCCTTAACATCACCACCGAGGTTGTTCACGGCCACGGCGGTCTCGAGGAAGGCGTCCCAGTCCCACTCGCCAGCGGCGGCCAGTTCGCGGGGATCGGGGGCACCCGAGCGCTCGATCAGGTCGTTGTTGATATAGAGCGCGAAGGTCGAAACATCACGGGGCAGACCCCAGAGCACCTCGCCGTTGCTCTCATTCTCGGGATTGAAGGTCAGGTGGAACATCGGGCCAGGGTAGAAGTCGTCGTCGTTGTAGCTCGCAGTGGCGTCAGCCAACGAGCGCAGGTCGAGGATCAGGCCACGGGTGGCGAAATCGGCGATATCAGTGCCGGGGATCCAGAAGACATCAGGGGCCGTGCCCGCCGCCAGTTCGGTGCGCAACACATCCTGGTACGACGCCGTCTCGGAACCACCTGGCTCGTAGACGAGCGCGACATTATCGAACTCGCCATCAATCTGATTCGAGATCGTCTGGTAGACATCAATCTCGGCCTGATTATCGGGGCGAGTGCGCCAGCGTAACGTGATTTGATCGCCACTCGGCGCAGTGGTGGGAGCGGCCACCGGAGCCTCGGTTGGGGCAACGGTCGGCGCAGGAGCATCGGTAGGTGCCGGAGCAGCGGTCGGGGCGGGCGCGGGCGCGGTCGTGGGCTGGGCGGCCGGCTGACCACCACAGGCGGCCAGGGTCAGGCTCAGAATGGCAATCAGACTGAACCACGAGATACGGGACTGCAGACGCTGCATTGCGTAAACTTCCTTTCATAACAAACGACCATCAGACCAACTAACCCCGCGTTGGGTTGGCAAAACACCGTTCGTGAGTCGCAACCACCCCCTTTCGTGAACAACATACCTTGGCGTTGCCGCATTGGCATCACCGATCAACTTCTGGGCGCTCCAACACTCCCCCGGATGATCAGTTCGGTCGGGATGATCGTTGTAGTCGCCGCGCTGGCTCCATCAAGCAACTCAAACAGCAGCGTGGCCGCAGTGAGGCCCAGTTGATAGCCAGATTGGCGCACCGTGGTCAGGGGCGGCGTGAGCATGGCGGCGGGCGGAATATCATCAAAGCCGATGACTGACAGATCGTTTGGCACCCCGAGCCCGCGCGTATGGGCGGCGCGCACGACCCCAATCGCCATGCGGTCATTCAGCGCAAAGATCGCCGTCGGCGGATTGGGGCGCTCAAGCAAGTTGTGCCCGGCCTGCGCACCACTGTCAATCGAAAAATCGCCCGTGGCTAACAACGCCTCATCGAGGGTCAGACCCGCTTCGCTCAGCGCATCACGGAGGCCGCGCATCCGTTCATCGAGGGCATAGGGGCGTGGGCTACTGCCAATCACTCCGATCCGGCGATGGCCGTGTTCGATCAGATAGCGCATCGCCGCGAGCGCCCCGCCATAATCGTCGGCATGGACCGCCGGTACTTCGTGGCTTGGGGCGTAGCCAATCACGACCCACGGCGCGGGCTGGGTCCCCAGTGTGGCCGCAAACGCCCGGAGATCGAGCGTCTCGACTACCACGGCCCCGTCAATCACATCGCTTCGCAGCAAGCGCGTTGCCGCACTCGCGGCCTCCACCGGGGCACGAGCGGTCGAAAGCAACAGATTGTACTCGTGCTCGTTCGCGGCGGCCTCGATCCCCCGCATCACCTCGAGCAGATGGGGATCGGCAAAGAGTTGGTCGGAGGTGTAGGGGATGACCAACCCCAGAATGTGCGAGCGGCGCTGACTGAGCAGGCGCGCCCATTGGCTCGGCACAAAGCCCGTCTCGGCAATCACCTGCTCGATCCGCGCCCGGGTTGCACTGCTGACGTACGGCCGGTTATTGAGTACTTTTGAAACGGTCGCAGGCGAGACCCGTGCGAGCCGGGCAATCTCGGCAATCGTTGGCATGTACGCACCACCCGTCATTGGGCCTGCCCGACAATGGGCAAGATGGTTTGCAGTAGGAAAGCGGTTTCCGAAAGTATACCCGGCGCTTCGGTGCTTGTCAATCCGCAGTTACGCTTATCACTTGGGCACCGACTGCGGCAATCAGATCGGGTACCGCCAGACCGAGCATCAGGCCCCGTTGGCCCGCATTGACATACATCGTGGTGAGTTGGGTGGCGGCCTGATCAAGATAACACGGCCAGCGTTTGTCACTCAGGGCCAAGGCCCCAATTCCACCAATCTTGAGGCCGGTGAGCCGTTCGGTTTCGGTGCGGGCCATCAATTCGAGCCGCTTCTGGCCAATTGCCGCTGCGGTGCGTTTCAGGTCGAGTTGGCGATCAGCGGCCAGCATGACCAGCACGGGCCGTCCGTGAGTGGCCACGCTCAGCACCAGGGTTTTATAGACCTGCTGGGCCGGTAGGCCAAGCTGGGTGGCGACGGCGGCCGCATCAGGCGGATCAGCTGGATCGTAGCTGTAGCTGTGGCTGGTATAGGCCAGTTTGCGCCGTTCGAGCAGCCGTTGTGAATTGAGCTTCTGGGCCACCTTCGACTCCTTGAACAAGATTACAAGAGGCTTGCATACGCCAGAAACAAGCACATTGCTATGCTATACTTGGTTTTCAGGTCACCCTCCCCGTGTTCTCCTGCATTCACCGTCACCATTGGGAGTTGCCAGGTGCCGTTCGGCAAGCTTATTGCGCCATTGGTGCGCCAGCTCGCACCACTCAGCCTCGATCGTAAGTTCCGCCTGACCCTATTGATTGCGCTGCTGCCTAGCCTTGGCCTTGTCACGGCCCTGGTCATCGCTGGGCATTGGGCTTTTGGCCTGGCTGGGTTTGGGGTGGTGCTTGTGCTTTGGTATGCGCTGGTGGCGCTCCGGGGGCAGTTGCAGCACGAAGTGAATGTGCTTGCCACCATGGCGGCTGACCTTGCCGGGGGCGATACCGTCGTTGCTCCTTCGATCAAAGGCGAACTCGGCGAAATCGGACAGACCCTTTCCGCCGTCGCCGCCGACGCCGCAATGGCTGATCTCTACCGGCGGGCGGTGGTTGATTATGCGGTTGATAGCATTTTGATCGTTGATGAGCACGATCGGATCACGACCTTCAATCCGGCGGCTGAACACCTGTTTGGCTATCGTGCCGACGAGGTGGTTGGAACGACGATTGATCGCCTGATTCCTGATCCCCTCCATCGCCAGTATAAACTGATCAGTGTTGGCGATGAAGTCCTGGGACGGCGCTGTGATGGCATCCTCTTTCCGATGGATCTGAGTTCGGGTCGCCTGACCATGGGCGAACGCCGTTTGTATGTGTTGATTATGCGTGATGCGACCCGGCGCATCCAGGCCGAAGAGGAGTTGCAGCGGGCCAGGGACGAGGCCGAAGCGGCCAGTCGTGCCAAAAGCACGTTTCTGGCCAATATGAGCCACGAACTGCGCACGCCGCTCAATGCGATTATTGGCTATAGCGAACTGTTGCTCGATGACGAAGACGAGGTTGGTGCACATACGGCGATTCGCGCCGATCTGGATCGTATTAACCGGGCCGGACGCCATCTGCTCGGCTTGATCAGCGATATTCTCGATATTTCGAAGATCGAAGCCGGTAAAATGGAGCTTTATTACGAAACTTTTGCGCTGACCCCGTTGCTGGCCGATGTTGAAGCGGCTGTGACCTCGTTGGTGCAGCGCAACCGTAATCGGCTGCTGGTGAAGTACGAGGGCCAGCCGCGCGATCTGCACAGTGACCAGACCAAGCTGCGCCAGATCTTGATCAATCTGCTGGGCAATGCGGCCAAATTTACCGAAAGCGGCGAGGTGCGGTTACGGGTGTTTGGCGAGGGTTTGCCGACCACTCCGGAAGCGAGTGGGGTGATTGTCGTGGGCGCGCCGCCAACCGTGGTCTTCGAGGTCTCGGATACGGGGATTGGCATGACCCGTGAACAGTTGCTGCGCCTGTTCGAGCCGTTTGTGCAGGCTGATGAGACGACCACGCGGCGGTATGGGGGCACCGGGCTAGGGTTGGCGATCACCCGCCGCTACTGTCAGATGCTCGGCGGGGCCATCGAAGCGCGCAGCATCCCCGGTGAAGGCTCGACCTTCACGGTGCGCCTGCCCCTCGATCCGCCGGTGCGCAAAGATGGGTCGGCGGTGACAGGAACCGAACGATCCAGTTAAGGCGCGTGGTCGCCCGGGGCAGCCACGTGGGATGCCCTACGGCGCAATCCAAAATCCAAAAACTAAAATCCAAAATGGTGTTACGCTTTGCGAACCTGCCGTAGATCTTCACGGCCTCGGATCACCGCCGCCGTGGCTGGCGTTGCCAGCATGGCCCCAATCACGCCCAAAACGATGCCGCCAAGAATGGTCGCAATGAAGGTAACCAGGGGATGGAGCCGTAACTGCTGGCTGGCGAGCCGGTTCTGAATGATCGTCTGAATAATGTTCTGCATCAAGAGGACGATCACCAACACGGTGATCGCCGCACTGACCCCACCCGAGCCCAGGGCGATCATAAATGCAAAGATGCCCGAAACGATGGCCCCCAGGTAGGGAACATACGAAGTTATCAGCGTGACGAGCCCAATCGTGACGGCGAGCGGCAAGCCAAGCAGGGCCATCGTGCTGCCGATGGTTACCGAGACCACGATGCTGGAGAGGGTCAGCGCATAAAAATAGCGTCGTACTGCCTCGGTCGTTGTGGCCATAATCCGTTCACCGGCCGCAGGCTCTAGCCCAATATGATGAGCGAGCCAACTCACAACCCCGTGCCAATCAGTGAGCAGATAATAGAGCAGGAAGGAACTGAGGAACAGCCCGAAGAACAGGGCGATGGCGCCCGAAAAGCTCGCACTGAAGAAACTGCCGATGCCCGCCGCCACCTGAGGGATCACATTCAGCACGTTCGTCAGGAGCCCATCGAAAATTCCCACCGGGAGACTCACCTGGGCGGCCCATTGCTCTGCCGCAACAATGCCAGCGTCAATCAAGCGCAGAATCTGGTCGTATTGGCTGAAGATCCCTTCTAATGTTAACCAGAGTGCGATCGTGATCACGGCGAGCAACCCGACGATCACCCCAATCGCCCCAAGCTGACGCGGAATACGCCGGGTCGCAAGCCAATCAACGACCGGGAAAAAGAGCATCGCAAGCATCATTGCGATCACCAGTGGCACTACCAGGCCAGCCAGTGCGCTCAGCATCAGCAGGGTCGTGAGAATCCCTGCCACAATCCCTAGATACAACCACGCTTGCAGCCCGGCCACCAGCAAGCTTGGTTTGATCTGATCCCACGGCAAACGGCGTGACTCCGGCTCCATACCCCCATGCCTCGCTTCCAGGACTGCGCGTTCATCGGCGCGTTATTATAGCATCAGGCAAGGGCTGCTATAATGAAGATCGTTGCCCGCAACCCTTTCCTCCTCATTGCGTCATTTCCTCCACTACCACTACCTATGCTTCAACATCTGCTCACGACGGTTGGTCGCGAAGTCTCGGGCGAGGCAGCCAAAGCGCTGGTCGCCCGCATTTGCCATTGGCACCGTATTCAGGCCAGCCCCATGTACCGCGAGGCGGCAACCTGGGTGCATACAACCCTGCGTGGCTTTGGCCTTGATGCGACCCTCGAGTCGTTCCCGGTCGCCGAGGGGCGCTGGGCCTGGGGCGAGCCACTCTTTCAGGAGTGGCACTGTGATGAGGGCTGGCTCGATCTGCTGTTGGCTGATGGCACTACCGAGCGCCTAGCTGACTATCGGGCGATCCCGCTGTCGCTGATGCCGCGTAGTGCTGCTGCCGAGGGTGAATTTGGCCTGGTGGTGGTTGATGGTGGTGATCGGATCGAGGATTATGCCGGGCTGGAGGTACGGGGCAAACTGGTGTTGACTCGGATCGCGCCGCTGGCTGTGCATGCCGTGGCGGTTGAGCAACTCGGGGCGGCCGGGATTATTTTTGATGGCATGCGTTCGATCCCTGCGATCTGTCCGCCGGGTGATCTGCCCGATGCCATCCAATATGCTTCATGGTGGTGGTGGGGTGGCGAGACCCGCTGTTTTGGTTTCGCGTTGAGCCCACGCACCGGGGCTCGTCTGCGCCGTCGGGCGGTCAGAGCGGCGGCCCAGGGGCGGACACTGAAGCTGCGGGCGCGGGTGCGCAGTCAATTTAGCGACGGTGCAATCGAGGCGGTCAGTGCCCTGATTCCGGGAACCAGCGACGAAGAAGTGCTGCTGATTGCTCATCTTTGCCACCCGGCCCCCTGTGCGAATGACAATGCCAGTGGTGCGGCGGCGGCCTTAGAAGTGGCACGTGCTCTGCATGATCTGATTGCGGCTGGCCGCCTACCGCGCCCGCGCCGCTCAATTCGGTTCCTCTGGGTGCCCGAAATGACTGGCACGTACCTGTACCTGGCTGCCCACGAAGGCCGGATCGCACGAACCATTGCTGGCCTGAACCTGGATATGGTAGGGGCCGATCAGGCGTGTTGTGGCAGTGTGAGTGTGGCGGTGCATCCGCCTGACTCGTTGCCCAGTTTTGTGGGGGCGGTCCTCGAAGCGCTGCGCGAGGCCGAGCATGCGCCGGTGCATAGTTTTCAGGGGCGGGGTGATCCGCCCTTGCACCGTCACGGTTCGTCCCATTTTTCGAATGGCAGCGACCACTATATTCTGGCCGATCCCAGCGTGGGCATTCCCACCCCCCTGATTATCGAGTGGCCCGACCGGTTTTACCATACCACGGCGGATACGCTTGAGAATGTTTCGCCCGTGACCCTGCAGCGCAACATGACCGTCGCCGGGGCCTATCTGGCCTTGCTGGCCAACGCTGGCCCCAACGAAGCCGCTTGGCTCGCCGGAGAGTTGCACAGCCGCTTGATCATCCGCCTGACCCGCGAACTCCAGAGCGCCACGACCGCCGCGCTTGGTGGGGCAACCCCACACGGGGCACCCTGGGCCGACCGTTTGGCCTACCGCCTAGAGCGGCATGCGCTGGCGCTGGCGAGCTTGCGTCGCCTTGATCCGTTGTTTGATCCTGCCCCCTTGATCGAGGCTACCCAGGCGCAGGCCAAGCTCCTTTGGGCGCAGGCTCACCCGATCCTGCACCACTGGCACGCCTCGGAACGACGCGAGTTTGCGCCCGAACATGCGACCCTGGTGCCACGCCGCCGCTACCGTGGCCCGGTTGGCCCGCGTCCACATATGGGGCGCTTGCCTAACTCCGAACGGGGCGCTGCCGAAGCGAGTTTGCGTACCCACCCCGATTTTGATGGCCTGATCGCCGATCTGGCCCTCTTTTGGGCCGATGGTCAACGCAATCTGGCAACTATTCTTGATCTGGTTGAACTCGAAACTGATGTACGTGAACCCGAGGCTTTGCTAGCCTATTTCCAGTTGTTAGCACGGCTAGAGTTGATGGATTTGGAAGGGGCTTGACCAGATGACTTTCTATGCTATGCTTCGCAATAATATCTATGCGTTGTAGGATAGGGAACTTCTTGTTCTCGCACTCCGTCTAGAGCCAAGCGATGCAGGTTAATCGCATTGCTATTCCGCGTTATAAACCGTGTGGATTGCTGACGATACTACGGCCGCGGAACTCGTTATTCTCAGTCGCATACAAAAGGAAGCCAGCAGGAACGCATATGTCTCACCGTACTGCCCCGCATGATCACGCCTTGCTCGAAGATCTGCTGCGGACGCCGGTTCATTCGTTGCCACCTGCGCCCTGGGCCGCACCAGTGCGGTTGCGTCCGCGGGCGCTTGCAACTCGTGGCGATGCCAACCCGCGCCTTCGGGTGACCCGCTCGGTGGCGGTGGCCGGTACGCTGTTGTTGACCGCTGGGATTGTTGCGGGCAGCATTGGGGCTATGCCAGTGCGTGCCGCGCAGAGCAATGTGACTGCATCGGTAGCGGTGGCGGCAGTCATTACTCCTGACCATACGGCGCAGACCCGGGCACGCCTGGCCCCGCTGAGCATTGCCCGCGCGGTCCATGCCACGCTTCGCGCCGAGGCCGACGCGGCGCTGTTGACCAGTCTGTTGGCGAGCGAGCCAGGCTCAGCGGTGGCGGCTCCTGCAAGCGCCACTGCGGCCAGTGCGCGGCTAGCGGCGGCCCGCGCTGAGGCCGATACGGCGCTGTTGGCGAGTCTGCTGGCCAGCGAACCGAGTGCGGTTGCCGCCAGCAGTGCGGCAACTGCTCCGGCTACCGCCGTAAGTTTTGCCACTGTGAATGCTTTGCCGGCGGCGGCCCAGGTCTACCGCCTGGCTCCCTTACGTCTGCCCGCCCTGACCCTGGCCCAGCAGACGCCGCCCCCGCCTGGGTATCAGCAACCCCCTGGCTATATGGACGGTGTGCCGTTTGGTGGTCAGATTGGGGCGGTACCCGGTTCGGCCGCCGCTCGCCCGCCTGCCAATACGACCCGCCCGCCGACCACAACCCGCCCGAGTGTGCCCACAACCTATGTGGTGCAACCCGGTGATACGTTGACTAGTATTGCGCTGCGTTTTTATGGTGATGCTTCAGTCGCTCCGCTGATCTGGGAAGTCAACTTCCGGGTGATTGGCCCTGACCCCAACCGGATTATTGCCGGCCAGCGTTTGACCCTGCCAGTTGTGCCCGGTCGTCCGGTGCTGCGTCCGACCGGGCAGCTGCCCCAGGGTCCGATTGCCCGCCCCGGTCAGTACACCATTCAGCCCCGCGACTTCTTGCGTTGGATGGCGCAGCGGGCCTATGGCAACGAAATGCGTTGGCGCGAGATCTATAACGCCAATCGCAATGTGCTTGGCCCCAACCCCGATCTGATCTACCCTGGTGTGCGGGTGTTTGTGCCCTAAAGATGTGGGCGAAGGGCGCGGTGCCGCCGGATGTCGCCTTGGGGCGGACGGCACGCATAAGGATGGGTGGGGGGGGGGGGGGGGGGGGCCCCCCCCCCCCCCCCCCCCGGGGGGGGGGGGGGGGGCGGGCCCCCCCCCCCCCCCCACAAATAGAATGCGCGCTCTGGCCCGCGCGGG
>JBLWKA010000156.1:0-12905 GCA_048381555.1 Oscillochloridaceae bacterium umkhey_bin13 | reverse complement strand
CTCCATTTGTTACGGCTTTCACCCACGTTGTACACGTTTCACGCCACGATTCCAGCAGAATTACCCACGCCAAATGGATGATTCCAAAAATGGCGAAACGGCTCAAACACTAGCGAACGGTGAGATAAATTGTGAAAAAAAGCAATAAAAAACAATTGTTCATTAATTAGTACTGACCGTTCGCTAGTCTTGGCAGGGGTTTCGTATTTTTGCAAGTAGGCATAAAAGGTTGTTCAGTAAGCTTTCAGTTGTTTACCTGTAGTCAGGTAAACGGTCACGCATTCGATTACAGGTAAATGGTACTAAAGATTAAGTCGATATCGGATAATTAGTGCTTTCATAAAATGATAATCAATTCTTTCGTGGAAGGCTAAAATGAGAATTCATCGCAAGACTAGCGAACGGTGAGATTTATGCTTATTTTCTTTATTTTTCTGTGTAGCCGTATCGTTCTGCTTGTCAGAGAGCAGCATCGTCTGAATATGCTTGTGGCCTAGTCGCTTGCGGATCGTCGCCAGACTCACCTCGATCTGCAACAGCGCCGTCGCGTAGCTATGACGAAGCTGGTGCAGGTAGCATTTGATCCCATATTGAGCGAAGTAGGCCACCCAGCGTGCCTGAATGGTGTGGTAGCGGAGCGGCTGACTGTCACCGTTCTTCAGTGCCTGGAACAGTGGCCCGTGCCGTGCTTTGGTTTCTTTGAGATAGCGCTGGAACAGGCTCATCAGTTTCGCGTCATCGAGCAGTACGGTGTACCGATGCCACGCTCTTCCCGATGACGTGCAGGTGCTCATCGTCAGGAGGCATGTCCAGTATTCGGCATTGTGAGACAGCGCAGCACAGGGTTCGATGCGGCTCAATCGTGGAAGATCAGCCAACCGTGAAATTGAACGTACTGCCCCAGAGTGGTTGACAAATATATTTTGAAAAGATATAATCGTCAACTGTACGGATGTTCAATCGGCAATAGAGGTACTCGTATGGCTATCGGTCAGCGACTCAAGCAACTGCGCCTCGCCCGCGGGATGTCGCTTGACGGGTTAGCGGCGGCTCTCGGTGGTGCCGTAACCAAACAGGCGCTCTCGAAGTATGAGCTCGGCAAATCTGAGCCTTCTCCCCGCATCCTTACCCTGCTGGCGAAAGCCCTCGGCGTGAAAGCAACACAGCTTGTCACTCCGCCTGCGGTCGAGGTTACCTTCATCGGCTACCGCCGGAGAGCCTCGCTCCCGAAGGGTCAGCAGGCCCGCGTCGAAAGCCAGATTGCAGAGGCCATTGAGCAACGCATGCAGATCCAGGATCGCCTCCAACTCGGCGCTACCCTCGATCTCGCGGTAGAATCCATCGCCATAGCTCGCGTGGAGGATGCCGAGGAGGCTGCTACCCAGATCCGTTCCCGCTGGGATCTCGGATTCGAGCCACTGGCAAGCGTCGTAGCGACACTTGAAGACCATTTCGTCCATGTGCTGGAGATTGACGCCGACGACCGCTTCGACGGCATTTCTGCCATTGTCCGCACGCCTGATGGGCATGTGGTGGCGGCAGCCGTGGTGAGCGACGAGAAGGTAGCAGGCGAACGCCAGCGATTCAACCTCGCCCATGAACTCGGGCACCTCGTGCTCGACGTATCGGCGCTTGCGGACGACCATGTGGAGCTCGCTGCCTTCCGGTTTGGCGCAGCCCTTCTTGCTCCGAAACCCTTGATCTACCAGGAAGTTGGGACGACCCGCAGATCGATCTCCGCGAACGAGCTTCTCCTGCTCAAGCAGCGATTCGGCATGAGCATCCAGGCATTGCTGCGACGGCTGCGTGACCTCGACATCATCACTGCATCCTACTATAAGCAGTGGTGCATCGACATCAACCGCCTCGGCTGGCGCAAAGAGGAGCCAGGGAGGCTCCCACGCGAGGAGTCTACCTGGCTGCGTCGGCATGTGCTGCGTGGCCTCGCCGAGGAACTCATTAGCACCGAGGAAGCCGCCGCCCTTGTCCCTCGTCTTGCGGAGACGACGCCGTCGCTCGGCCTCATCCAACGCCGGGCCTTCCTCACCTTACCGCTTGAAGATCGCCGACGCATTATGGCCGAGCAAGCGGCCCAACTCGCACCTGATTACACACCCGACCCCGATTGGCAGGACATTACGGATGGCATCATCGACGACTAGGCATGCCCCGAACCCCACGCCGCGCCGTGGCGACATCTGGCAGGTTGATCTCGGTCGGCCTATTGGAGCAGAGATTATCAAGCGGCGTCCGGCTGTGGTGATGAGTAGCGATAGCGTCGGCGTGCTGCCGCTTAAGCTCGTCGTACCACTTACGGGATGGCAATCATCGTTCAGCGGCAAAATCTGGCTTGTGCGGATCCCAGTAGCCCGTGTGACTGGCCTAACCAAAGAATCGACCGCAGATGTGCTCCAAATGCAATCCGTTACGTTGGAGCGCTTTGTTACCCGCCTTGGACGAATGCCTGCGAACCTTCTGGATGAGATTGCGGCCGCCATTGCAGCATCGGTTGAGTACCAGTAAACACTATATTTAGTATGATAAAAGAGTTTTAATTCCTACATGCACTGGCACCTCAGTTCATCTGTGCTGCAATCATGCTCCATATATACAGCTTGTATAACCGTAGGTAATCAATCCCGCCCATGCTCTGGAAGCCCGCTCGTCCATACTATCTGCTTTTTTCCACGCACACAGCCGTTCCCTGCCTGCTCTGCTATGGGATCGGGCGGTCACGACGACTGTCAATGACATGGGCACAGGTGCCACGATCTCAATGATCGTGGCACCTTTTGGTAGTTGTCTAGCGAACGTACAAGGAGGAATGACCGTTGAAGCGACCCATCACCACATACCGTATGCATCGGCCCCGCAGCGAAGCCCTGAGCCGAACCTTCCCTTGGCAGCGAAGCATTCGCAAATTGCCCGAGGCTCTGCAGCTCAAGATCGCCCAGATTGCCGACGACATGGTCGTTGTCGGAGGCATCAAAAAGATCCCTAGCACCGATCTGGCGAACGGCATCTATGTCCACTTGCAGATGCGGCTCGATGGTGATCGACCCGTCTATCCGGATGAGGTGGTGCCCGACTGGAACATCGGGCGGTATTCGCGCTTCAACGTGGACGGCTCAGTAACGATACGACGTGATATGCCCAAGACCACGAAGACAATCTCTATCGAAACGCCGAACTTCGGCGATTGGAGTCGCGGCAGCCACACCGTCGATCTCGCACGCCAAGTTTACCGGCGAGACATCACTGATCCTGCTGAGCAAGCAATTCAGATCGACATGCTGGACGAGGAGCATGGCGATGTGTCGGTCTTCGTGTTCCGGTTCCGCATGTGTCGAATGTTTAGTCGGTCAAGCCCCCGCTTCACAGACGATCTCCACGCCGCACTGAACCTCCTGATCGAGAACACTGGCGTGTTTGGCGACATCTACCCTACTGACGCCAGTTCCGAGGACTACCTGCGCACGCTGTACGTGAACTGGGAGATCCTGCCTGTCGGCAAGCGCGACGCGACCATTGCCCAGATACTCAACACGCTCAAGAACCCCTCCGATGAAGTGCGTCAGCGTCTTCTGGCTCGCTACGAACTGCTCAACAGCCTCAAGCCGATCAGTTTCATCATCGGCACCAATGGGTTCCGTCGTTACTTCGGCGCACGGTTCTCGGATTCGCTCGTGGCCTTCGAGAACATCGAGTACGGCAACGCACTCTACATTATGTATGACGACTGGTCAGATCTGAGCAAACTCACTCGGGGGGCACTTCGAGCCACCCGCCGCCATGGTGAAGACTTCGTACGCGTTATCCATCGCACGGGATGGGAGGCGAAGGTGCGTCTCCTGATCACCGCACGTCGCGGTGAGCCGTTACAGAACTAATATGAGGCTGGAAGTACCGTCTGTATCGCAAAAAAATCTTCACGTAGTTCCCACCATACGATGACGGTTGGTGCGTCTCGATGGTGGGCAATAGCGCCGTAACGCCAGTTACCACCGCACGCAGCATAAGGCGTGCGGTATCGCTACCGGTTAGAGATAAGGAGACACGTTCATGAGAACTCGGAAACACATGACCAAGACAACAGCAATGATGGTGATGATGCTGTTTATTGCGTACCTCATATCCCAAATGATACAAACTCAGTCGCTCGAACGCGCTTCAAGTACGGTGTTTCTCTGCATGGTTCTGATGATGGGAGCATTTCGCTTTGCTGGTGGTCGCGCTCCCCGAAAGGCGCTTGCCGCAGGTGCAATGCTCCTGCTGTGCGGAGCATTGTTTTGGAGCGGTGTACTGTGATGTGCTTCCGATGGGGTTGACGTATGGCTCTGCGTGAACAGACACAGTTCATGATTCGCCCCCTGTGCCTCGCTGACGTACGCATCATCTATGACCATAAGCTATGGAGGAAACCCCGTATCCGTATGTCGCCTCTTTGTTTTGGTGTTGGAGCTTTTACCTCCATGGGTGAAATCGGTGCGTATGGAGGTTTTTTCTCCAAAAACGGTAGTGAGGAGGCGAGGATCACCGCGATCCAGTCACGCATGCCAGGGGCAGGCACCGCGATTCTTGATGCGCTCAAAGTTCGTACCTACCATCTCATTGCTAATAGTGATTGTGTCGTAGGACTCACCCCCAATGCTCGTAAGCTTTTGCGCTCAATGGCTGCGTAGGTTTCATCCTGGGGTGACGTGGTTCTCCTCGCGCATGACGCTGCATTGCGGGTATACTTCCCGATCAGAATATTGGGTGTTTCTTTCTGGCTTTGTGTTTGTGCAAGGTGTGTGCTAGTTCGCATACTTGCCCTGGTGCTATGCCGACGATTTTTGATAACATCACGACGGATCTGCTGCCCACGCTGCGGCTGCTCTTAGCCCAGAGCCAGCGCCTCGATGTGTCGGTCGGCTATTTTCATTTGCGTGGCTGGGATGTGCTGACCGATCTGGTGGATCGGTTTTCGGGGGCGGATGATCACTGTTGCCGGGTGTTGGTGGGCATGCAGCGTCCCGATCACGAGGTCATGCAGTCGTTGCAGCGTCTGCCCCGCGAGGGTGATGGCTACCTTGATGGGCCAACCGTTGCCCGCTTGCGGCGGCAAGCTGCCCAGAGCTTTCGGGAGCAGATTGAGTTCGGCGTTCCCTCGTCGAAGGCCAGGGCGACCCTGCAAGGACTGGCGGTGCAGCTTCGCGCCCGCAAGGTGCGAGTCAAGCTGTTCTTGCGCCATCCGCTGCATGCCAAGCTTTATCTGCTCCGGCGCACCGATCCGATGACGCCGCTGATTGGCTTTGTCGGGAGTAGCAATCTCAGCTTTTCGGGCCTCAGTGGGCAGGGTGAACTCAATGTGGATGTCGTCGAGCAGGATGCGGCGCTGAAGCTGCAACGCTGGTTCGATGACCGCTGGGCCGATGCCCTCGCGTTCGATATTTCTGACGACCTGGCTGACCTGATCGAGACGAGTTGGGCGGCGGATCAGGTCGTCTCGCCCTATCATGTCTACCTCAAAATGGCGTGGTATCTCTCGCAGGATGCGCGGGAAGGGGTGCATGCCTTTCCGATGCCCGCCGATCTACGCGGTGTCCTGTTGCCCTTCCAGGTTGAGGCCGTGGCGCTTGCGGCCCGCTACCTCCAGCGCCGCGAAGGGGTGCTGCTCGGTGACGTGGTGGGGCTCGGCAAGACGCTGATGGCAACGGCGGTGGCGCGGATCTTTCAGGAGATTGAGAATAGCCAGACCTTGGTGATCTGCCCGCCGAAGCTGGTTTCGATGTGGGAAACCTATCTGCATCGCTATCAGGTGGCAGGGAAGGCCGTTTCACTCGGTAAGGTGTCTGACATGTTGCCGGGATTGCCGCGCTATCGGCTCGTGATTGTGGACGAGAGCCACAACCTGCGGAACCGCGAGGGCAAACGCTACGCGGCGGTGCGGGACTATATTGAGCGCAATCAGGCGCGGGTGCTGCTCTTGACCGCCACGCCGTTTAACAAGCAGTTCACCGATCTGAGCAACCAGTTGCGCTTGTTTGTGGATGAGCGCCGGGATCTGCGGATTCGCCCCGAGCAGTTCTTTCAGGCGTATGCCGCCGAGGGGCGCACCGAGGCCGATTTTCAGGCGACCTTCGACGCCTCGCCGCGCTCGTTGCGGGCCTTCGAGGAGAGTCCTCACGCCGATGATTGGCGCGATCTGATGCGCTTGTTTCTGGTGCGCCGCACGCGCCAGTTTATCCTCCGCACCTATGCGACGTTTGACCCGGAACGCCAGCGTTCGTATGTGCAGATTGGCGATCGGCGGGCCTATTTCCCGCTGCGTCAGCCGCGCACGCTGAGCTTTGCGCTGGATGAGCATGACCCCGCTGACCAGTATGCGCGGCTCTACAGCACCCAGGTTGTGGGCGTGATTGAGCAGTTGGCCCTGCCGCGCTACGAACTGGCGGAGTATGTCAACCAGACGGCGGCGCGGCGGGCCACGGCGGATGAGGGCACCATTCTGGACAATCTGGCGCGTGGCGGACGCCGTTTGTTGGGCTTCAGCCGCACCAATCTGTTCAAGCGGCTCGAATCGAGTGGCTACAGCTTCTTGTTGTCGCTGGAGCGCCAAATCCTGCGGAATATGGTCACGCTGCATGCGTTGCAGCAGGGCTTGCCGGTGCCGATTGGCACACAGGATGGGGCGATGCTCGATGCGGCGCTGAACGACCAGGACGATGAGTTGGTGGTCGTGGACGATGCGGGCGACGAGGATGCCGAGACGACGGCAGCGCAAGGGACGCTCGATGCCGCCCTGCCTGACCCGGATGGGGCGCTGACCGACTATGCAGCGCGGGCCGAGCAGGTGTATGCGACCTATGCCACGCGGTTTCGGCGGCGGTTTACCTGGATTGCGCCGACCTTCTTTCAGGCCAGCCTTGCGCGGGCCTTGAAGGCTGATGCGCGGATGTTAGCGGAGGTGGCCCAGCGGGTCGGGCGTTGGCAGCCAGGGGCCGATGCGAAGCTGGCAGAACTGACGCGCCTGCTGCTGGAGACGCACCCGACCGAGAAGGTGCTGATCTTTACCCAGTTTGCGGATACCGCGCACTATCTGGCGACCCAGTTGCAGGCCCGTGGGGTGACGGATCTCGCGGTAGCGACGGGGCTGGCCGGTGAGCCGACGGCCTTGGCGCGGCGCTTTAGTCCCCAGAGCAACGAGGGGTTGCGGGGCGGAGAACCCGAACTGCGGGTGCTGGTGGCAACCGATGTGCTGGGCGAGGGCCAGAACCTTCAGGATGCCCATCTGGTGGTCAACTACGATCTGCCGTGGGCGATTATTCGCCTGATTCAGCGGGCGGGGCGCGTGGATCGGATTGGGCAGGCGGCGGATACGATTGTGGTCTATTCGTTTCTGCCTGCCGATGGGGTGGAGCGGATCATCGGCTTACGCGCCCGCCTGACCGCTCGGTTACAGGCCAATCGGGAGGTGGTGGGGAGCGATGAAACCTTCTTTGGCGAGGACGAGGCCAGCCACCTCCGCGATCTGTACACCGAGCAGAGCGGGGTTCTCGACGATGATCGGGATGAGGATGTGGACTTGGCGAGTATGGCGCTTCAGGTCTGGCACAGTGCCAGCGCCGATGACCAGCGGGCGGCGTTGGCCTTGCCACCGGTGGTGGGCGCATGTCGGCCCATTCATGCAGCCGGAACGAGCGCGGGTCTGCCTGCCGGGGTGGTGAGCTACCTGCGCTTTCCTGATGGCACCGATGCGATGGTGCGCGTGGATACGGAGGGTCGCCTCGTGTCGCAATCGCTCAGTACGACCTTTCGGGCGTTGGCCTGTGGCCCCGAAACGCCCGCGCTGCCGTTGCTGCCCACCCACGACGACCTGGTGGTCGCGGGCGTGCAAGCAGCACTTCAGGAGCAGCAGACCTTTGCGGGGCAGCTTGGCTCGCTGCGAAGCACGCGCCGTCAAGTCTACGAGCGGGTCAAGCGGTGTTTGGAGCAGCACCAGCGCCGGCCAACCCTGTTCTCGCAGCCGCTGGTGGATGGGTTGCCCGCTGTGCTGGAGTCACTGCTGCGCTTCCCGCTGCGCGAACGTGCCCGAACCGCGCTGGCCCAGCAGATCCGCTTGGGTGCATCGGACGATGATGTCGCCGGCAATGCGCTGCGGCTCTACGAAGACGAGCGCTTGGTCAACATCCTCGATGCGGATGAACCGGCGGTGGTCGATCCGCAGGTGGTGTGTGCCGTCGGCTTGGTAGACGCGGTGGCTGATGATGGAGTGTCGCATGACTGACCCGTTGTTCACGACGATCCAACAGCACCTCGATACGGCAGATCAGCCCCACCGCCTGCGCGATCTGTTTGCCCAAACCTTGAACTGGGGCCGACCGCAGGGCCGTGGCCAGACCGTGCGCGTTGGCGCACCCGTGCAACAGACCCTCGTAGCGGAGCCGGTGGCCCAGCTTGGGGGGATTCCGGTCTTTCAAATCAACTGGCCCGCTGCCACGGTGCCGAATGTGACCCAGCGTCGTGCGGTCTACCACGCGCTCGCCCAGGTCGCCATCGAGCATCTGCTGTGCTACGTGACCCAGAATGGGCGGCAGGTTGCCCTGGTCTGGGCGCGTGATCGCGGCGGCAAGCGCGTCGAACTTCGCACGCTGCCCTACGAGCAGGGCACCTCGGCGCGAACCACGGTTGAGCGCATGGCCGCACTGTCCTTCGCGTTCGACGAGTTCGACATGTTTGGGGCGATTGCGCCCACCCGTGTCCTCGACCGGCTC
Source organism: Oscillochloridaceae bacterium umkhey_bin13 (assembly GCA_048381555.1). Taxonomy (GTDB): domain Bacteria; phylum Chloroflexota; class Chloroflexia; order Chloroflexales; family Chloroflexaceae; genus Viridilinea. Next base: position 4,149 of record JBLWKA010000156.1, on the reverse strand, counting down.
AACGCAGCCTTCGATGTCGAGATGGTCACGAAGCAGTTTTTTGCGACCTATCGGCAGTGCTTCGAGCAGGTTGAAGCTGCGGTGACGGGTATTTCGTCGCCGGCCGCACGGCGCTTGTTTGTCCAGAAGCTGTTTAATCGGCTGATGTTTATCGTCTTTTTGGAGCGCAAGGGCTGGTTGGAGTACAGCGGTCGCCGCGAGTATCTGCGGGCGATCTGGCAAGCGCATCAGCAGGAACGGCTCCGCGATCCCGATGCGGTCTTCTACAGCAGTCGGCTCAAGGTGTTGTTTTTCGCGGGCCTGAATACGCCCAACGAGGTCAATGTGGTGGACATCCGGCGCAATCATGTGCTGGAGGAGCGGATTGGGCGCGTGCCATATCTCAACGGCGGGCTGTTCGAGGAAGATGCCGACGACCGCGATGATGCGATCTCGGTGCCCGATGCGGTCTTTGCGCCGATCCTCACCGACCTGTTCTACCGCTTTAACTTCACGGTGTCCGAGAGTACGCCGTTCGATATTGAGGTCGCCGTGGACCCGGAGATGCTGGGCAAGGTCTTTGAGGAGTTGGTGACGGGTCGCCACGAGAGCGGGAGCTACTATACGCCGCGCCCGATTGTGGCCTTTATGTGCCGCGAAGGACTGAAGGGCTACCTCCAGCAGCGGGTTCCGCACGAGACGGCGGCGGCGCTGGCGGCGTTTGTAGATGAGCGCGATGCGTCCGATCTGCACGACCCCGAAGCGGTGCTGCTTGCGCTCAAACAGGTGCGCACCTGTGACCCGGCGTGCGGCAGCGGGGCGTATCTGTTGGGGATGCTCCAAGAGTTGTTGGCGCTGCGGAGCAGCCTGTTTGCGACGCGGCGGCTCGACCCGGTGACGGCCTACCAGCGCAAGTTGGAGATAATTCAGCACACGATTTATGGGGTTGATCTTGACCCGTTTGCGGTGAACATCGCCCGTCTGCGGCTGTGGCTCTCGCTGGTGGTGGAGTTCGAGGGCAGCGACCCGCCGCCGTTGCCGAACCTGGATTACAAGGTCGAGGTCGGGGATAGCCTCGTGGCCCCTGACCCGTCGGGCGGACTCCAGACCGACATGTTCCGGCGGCAGCAGATCACCGAATTGTTCGCGCTGAAGGAAGCCTACCTCCGTTCCCATGGGAGTGCGAAGCTGGGCTTGCGAACCTAGGTTGCCAGCCTGGAACATGAGATCGCGGCCTGGGCGCATCCCAAGGGCGGCGTGCAGGGCTTCGATTGGGCCGTCGAGTTTGCTGAAGTCTTTGTTGAGGGTGGCTTCGACATTGTGGTTGCCAATCCGCCCTACGTGCGCCAGGAGCTGATCAAGGCACTCAAGCCGACGCTCAAAACGATCTACCCCGAGGTCTACGTTGGGACGGCGGATCTGTACGTCTACTTTTACGCCCGTGCGTTGCAAAGCCTCCGCGACGGCGGCATGCTCTGCTTTATCACGCCGAATAAGTGGTTTCGGGCAGGCTACGGAACGCGCATCCGTGAGCATATGGCGGCAACCACGCGCATTCTGAGCATTACCGATTTTGGTGAGTTACCCGTGTTTCAGAGTGCCGCAACCTTCCCGATGATCTTCATTACCCAAAAAGGGGCACAGGCTGGGTCTCCCATCTTTACCCAGGTGAAAGACCTCGCCCATCCCTATCCTGATGTTCAGGCGATCATCCAGGCGCGGGGCGAGCAACTTCCGGCCCAGGCCGTTCAAGGGGCCAATTGGATTTTAAGTAAGCGCAGCAACGCATTGATGATCGAGCGCATGCAACAGGCGGGCCGTCCGCTTGGCGCGTATGTGAATCAGCAGATTTACTATGGCATTAAAACCGGGTTCAATGACGCCTTTGTGATTGATACGGCGACACGGGACACGCTGATTGCGCGTGACCCGCGCAGCGCCGAGGTGATCAAACCCCTCGCTGTCGGTGATGATGTTCGCAAGTGGCATGTACGGCAGAAAGACCGCTGGCTGATTGTTACACCAATAGGAGTTGATATACATCGGTATCCAGCGATATTTACTCATTTGCAGCAATGGCAGGATTTTCTAGAAAAGCGTAGCGATAAAGGGAAATTTTGGTGGGAATTGAGACCTTGTGATTACTACCATATATTTGATCAGCCCAAAATCGTATTTCCAGATATTGCGAAGGAATCGCGCTTCACACTTGACACAGAAGGAAAAATCTTTGGTAACACGGTCTATCTGATTGCCACTGGCGATTCATTCCTGTTAGCCGTGTTAAACACAAGCATCATTTGGAAGTTTGCTTCACAACAAATGACTGTGCTTGGAGATGCCGAAAAAGGCGGGAGGCTTCGCTTCTTCCGCCAATTTGTCGAACAAATCCCCATCCCGAACGCGCCGGCCAACGAGCGCGATGCCATCGGCGCACTAGCGCAGCGCTGCCTTGCGGCGCAGGGCCAGGGAGCGCAGGTCGCGCAATGGGAAGCGGAGATTGACGAGCGGGTAGCGCGATTGTATGGACTGAGTGCGGTGGATCTGGCGGCGATGCGGGGGGAGTGAGGTAGAGCTTACGTGAAACGAGGAAGTGACGATGGCAATTGAAACATGGCTCAATATTACGTTGGAATATTTCTCGCGTGAGGAGCGCATTGCGGTCTGTACGATTTTGCACCGGGTTGGTGTTCCACGCTACTACCGTGACGAGTTCTCACTGGGGTCGTTTATCTCCAGTACGCCTCCTGAAGAGGCGCTTACCGCAGATGGCGTTACCTTGTACTGTGAGAGTCAAAAAGAAGCACGTCGCGTGCGTAAGGAAATCTACGCAGCCCTTGGACCCGATGAATATGGCTTTAGTCGGCGGGGGCGGGGGTTTATTGAGTTGTTGTATGGGGAAGATGATCCTGCGCCAACTCGCCGCACGTAGGGCCGTGCCTCAGAGAAAGTTTTGCTTCAAGGTTGTAATGGTTCTTGTGTTGTAGGAACAGGTATAGTAGTAAAAACAGGCGTACTTACAGGAACTTCAACGCCCTCTAATGCGCCTAACGCTACATCAAATATGTATGTATTACCAGTCCGCGACAATAATTCCAAAGAATTTCCATTATCGGTTATTATTTTTAGTGCTCCTTCACCTATCGCCGTATAAACACATTTATACTTTGTTGAACTTTCCCCTGTTAGCGAAGAGGTGTAATAACATAAAGCACCCTGGTTATTATCTTCGCGTGTGGAACCCGCAAACACAAAAACATATTCCTCATTGATCTCTCCGCTCCAGCAGTTTTCAAGTCGTATAAACTCTTGGAGAGCGTGTTCGCAATCTTGGCTAATACCTATTTCAAAACCAGGAATATAGACAGAAGTTGGCAATGGTTCGTTCGTTGTAGGAGGGGGATAAAAAAGTGGATCGGCAGTCGGTGGTGGGTAAGCAGGTAAGGATGTCTGAAACATAGCAATTTTAGTTTCATCTTGTTCTGGGCCTGATAGAGTTGGCAATGTAGAGATGCCTGTTACTACTTCTAATGGGGCAATGACAGAAGTCGAAACAGGAGTAGCGGGGCTTGAAATACTACTATCAGGAACACCGCACTGAGATAGTAATAGAACCACACATACGCCCGTAAAAATGACTGTAGCAGAACGATAAGAAATTAGCATATGTTATCCTTAAAATGGAGGTAAAATTAATCATCACCGTGCATATCTGTCAACCATACAGGTTGAATAGTTTGGGGATGAGGGTTTGTAGTGCCATCTGGTCTTCTTGAAGAACGCAGTACATCATAAAACGCCATATATCCTTGACTTGGTGGTAGGAAATCATTAATCACAACAGGAAGAAAGTCCTGCCATCGTCGAGGATCATTAAAGTCACAATTAGGAGAGTAACCACAAGGCGTTAGGGGGCCTACATAGTTTACTGTTCGATTGTGTGTTTCGCGTGCATACCTTCTAACATTAAACCACTCGTAGACATATGGGACATAATATATTTGTGGTAATGGCATCGCGTATCGTAAATCCCAAGAAAGACCATATACCTCACCGTTCGCTAGTGTTTGAGCCGTTTCGCCATTTTTGGAATCATCCATTTGGCGTGGGTAATTCTGCTGGAATCGTGGCGTGAAACGTGTACAACGTGGGTGAAAGCCGTAACAAATG
>JBLWKA010000155.1:0-13035 GCA_048381555.1 Oscillochloridaceae bacterium umkhey_bin13 | reverse complement strand
TCAGCCGAACCAATGACCCCCACGTCTTTACCCTGAGCTACGAAGAGGCCAGTGAGACGACCGAGCGCATTCTGACCCTCGATGAGAAGAAGAATAAGCTTGGCTTCGCCAATGTGACCTACTTCGCCGCCGTGGATACCGATCAACTGCCCAGCCAGACCCGCCTCGGTCGGCTCAATCGCCTCAAGTCCTTCCCGATGGGCGAACGGCGCAAAGCCGAGTTGATCCTTGAGCATGTGGCAACCACAATTGGTGATCAGGTGGGCAGTCGCGCCGAACCGGCCTATGCACTTACCCTCGATGATCTTTTGCTGGCCTATAGCGTGCTGCGCCCCGGCTCACGGGCACTCATCCTGAACCTGATTGAGCGCAACGAAGCCTTTGTCGCAGATCCGGCTACGCCCGGTCTCTATACCTATACGCCACCGGTCGGCGGTGACGATGAGGATGAGGACGACGAGGATGGTGATGCAGCAGAGGAGCCAACCACCGGCATGCAGCCGACGCGCCGCCGCTATGGTGGGCGCTATGCCGACGATGACGAGTAAAGGGTTGTCCTGATGCAGTTTGAGGAACAGTTGGCCCTGCTGGGCGATCTGGCCCGGCCCCTGCACCACAGCGAACTCAAGGTGCTCTCGGAGCTTGGCCCCGAGTTGCTGCGGGTTTTCTGGCAGGGTTGGGCCAGCATTCCCGCTGAACGCCGCCTTGCGATCATGCAGGCCCTCGACGATCTGGCAGAGGAACATGTCGAGATGGACTTTCGCCCGGTTTTGCGGGCCTGTCTGAGTGATCCAGACCCGGAAGTCCGCGCCGCTGCGATTACCGGTTTGTGGGAAGATGAGAGTGAGCGCACCATGGATCGCCTGATCACCCTGCTTGACGATCCGGCTGGTCCGGTGCGCTTGGCGGCAACGCTGGCCCTCGCCCCCTTTGCCTATCGCGCCGAAGTCGGCGAATTGCCCGCCCCGGTCGGCCAACGCGTGCTCAACGCCCTCTTGCGGGTCGTCGCTGACCCCGAACAGCCCCTCGACGTACGGCGGCGTGCCGTCGAAGGCCTGGGCTACTTCGCATCCTCGAAAGAGGCCCAGGGCGAAATTGGGCGCGCGTATGCCCATAGCGAACAGATGATGCGCGAGAGTGCCGTGCTGGCGATGGGGCGCTCGATGCGCCCGACCTGGTTCCCCTATATCGAACGCGAACTCAAAAGTCCCTCGCCCGCCCTGCGCTACGAAGCCGCCCACGCCGTCGGTGAACTCGGCGAGGACGGGCGACCACTGTTGACGGCGCTGCTGCCCCTGGTTGACGATGAAGATAGCGAGATTGCGCTCGCTGCGATCTGGTCGCTCGGTCAGGTTGGTGGCCCTAACGCCAAACGCTTGCTCGAACGGCTGGCCCGCTCGAAGAACGAGGCCCGCAGCCAGGCGGCGAGTGAAGCCCTTGAGGAGTTGGAGCTTGATGCGTTGTAGGTGTATGCCGTAACGGCGCTATGCGCCGTTACGGCATACATTTTTTCTCTACAATATGGCTTTTCACTATACCAGCCTTGAACAACTTGTGGCCCCCTACGGCCAGATTGTGCTCTCGCCGCACCTTGATGATGCCGCGCTTTCGCTTGGGGGCATGCTGGCCAGTCAGGCGGCCTGCGGCAGGCCGACCCTGGTACTAAATGTGTGTACGGGCCGCCCCGATCTTACGGTGCCGCTCAGTCCTTTTGCGGCCGCGATGCACGCGCGCTGGGGTCTGGATGCCCATGAGGTGTTGGTTCGCCGTTTGGCTGAAGACGAGGCCGCCTTCGAGATCCTGGGGATTGATAGCTACCAACTTGATCAACTTGATGCGATCTACCGGCTGCCCACAGCTTATTATGACAATCCAACCCTCTTTGGGGCCGTTGATCCCGCCGATCCGCTGCAGACCAGTCTGCTCGCCCATCTTCAGCAATTGCATGCCCGTTATCCCCAGGCCGTGATCTATGCGCCGCTGGCCGTTGGCAAGCATGTTGACCATCAGATTGCCTATGCCGCCGCCAAGGCTCTGGCGGCCCAGGGGGCCAGTGTGGCCTTCTACGAAGACTTTCCCTATGTCGCCGAAGCCGGTGCGCTTGAGGCTCGCCTCGAAGATCTTGGCGGGCCGGCACGCTTTACGGCGGTGCCAACCCCGTTTGAGCCAAGCGCCCTGGCCCGCAAGATTGCCGCCATCGAAGCCTATGCCAGCCAGCTTGGCACGCTGTTTGGTGACGCTGCCACCATGCGCACCGCCGTCACGGCCCAGGCCAGCCGCCACGCCACCACGCCAGATACGTACCTCGAACGGATCTGGATCGCCCAATGAAGCCTGTCCATGCCCAGGCTCCGCGTGACGAGGTGGGCGCGCTGGCCCTGATTGAGCCTGAGGCGTCGGTGTGGAATGCCTTTGTGGAGCAGCATCCGCAGGGGAGCCTGCTGCAACAGGCAGGCTGGGGCGAACTTAAGGCCCAGTTCGGCTGGCAGGCCCGTCGCCTCGCCGTGGCAGCTGCGACGGGCCTCGTGGCCGGGGCCGTCTTGCTGAGCCGGGGACGTTATGGCTTGACGGTGGCCTATTGCCCGCGTGGCCCGCTCTTCGCCCCCGATCCCGTTGCCAACCACCTGTTGCTGGCCGGTCTGAGTCGCCTGGCCCAACGGCAACGCGCCATCTTCCTGCGCATCGAGCCGGGGCTGGCAGAGCAGACGCCCGCCGCACACCAGTTGCATACCTGGCTGCAACTTCAGGGTCTTCAACCAGCCCCGACCATTCAGCCGCGCACGACCCTGCTGGTTGATCTCGGGCCGCCCGAGGCCAACATCCTCGCACGTTGTAGCAAAGGACACCGTGCCGATATACGCCGCGCCGAACGCAATGGCGTAACGATTCGCGTGGGCGGTGAAGATGATCTGGCGGCTTTTTACCAGTTAATGCTAACGACTGGACAGCGAGCGGGCTTTGCCATCCATAACGAAGCCTACTATCGCGCCGCCTGGCAGACGTTTCAGCCGCGGTCGCGCTTGCTGCTCGCCGAACTCGCTGGGGAGTTGGTGGCGGCGCATCTGATCTGCGCTGATGCCCAGGCCGGGCGCTACCTGTATAGTGGCGCGAATGACGCCGGGCTGCGCGCTGGCGCGAACCATTTGCTGGGCTGGCAAGCCATACGCTGGGCGCGGGAACTGGGTTGTGCGTGGTACGACCTCTGGGGCATTCCTGATGCGTTTGGGCAGGCGGCCAATGCCACTGACGAAACGACGCGCGCCGCGCTCGAAGCCGAGGCCCAGGCCGACCCGCTGATCGGCGTCTACCGCTTCAAAAAGGGCTTCGGCGGCCAGGTGACCCGCTTGCTACCGGCCTATGACCGCATCTTGATCGCCCCGCTCTACCGGCTGGCGCTACGGCGGATGCAGATGTAACAGGGGAGACCAATGCTTGCACCGGTGCCCACCACTGCCGCCTTTGCGGCTCAGCTTGATGCCGAGGATCCGCTGGCCTATTTGCGGGCGGCATTTGTGGATGATCAGCCCGACCTGATCTACCTGGATGGCAATTCGCTCGGGCGCTTGCCCCAGGCCGCCGTTGGCCTGGCCGAGGATCTTGTGCGGCGGCAGTGGGGCGGGCGGCTGATTCGGGGCTGGAACGAGGGCTGGTTCGCGGCCCCCGAACGGGTCGGGGCCAAGATTGCCCAATTGATCGGGGCCGACCCTGATGAAGTGATCGTCGCCGATTCGACCTCGATCAACCTGTTCAAGCTCGCCGTGGGTGCCCTGCGCGCCCGACCCGGTCATGTGCTCTCCGACGATCTGAATTTCCCCTCGGATGTGTATGTGCTGCAAGGCGTGCTAGACCTGCTTGGGGCAGATCGCCGCCTAGAATTGGCCCGGTCGCCCGATGGCATGCACGGCCCGGTTGCGGCGCTAAGCGAGCGGCTGACGACGGGGCAGTTCGCGCTGCTGAGCCTATCGCATACCACGTTTAAGAGTGGCTACACCTATGACATGGCCGCCTTGAGTGCGGCAGCCCGCGATGGCGGGGCCTTAACGCTCTGGGATCTGAGCCATTCGGTGGGTGCAGTACCAATTGATCTGCACGCCGCTGGAGCCGACATGGCGATTGGCTGCTGCTACAAATACCTGAATGGCGGCCCCGGCGCACCGGCCTTCTTGTATGTGCGGCGCGCGTTGCAGAGCCAGATTGCCAACCCGATCCAGGGCTGGATGGGCCAACAAAACCTGTTCGCCTTCGATCTAAACTACCAGGCGGCCCCCGGCATGCGCCAATATCTGGCTGGCACCCCGCCGGTGGTAGCCCTCAGCCTGATCGAACCGGGACTGGATCTGTTGCTGGAGGCGGGCATGGATCGGCTGCGCACCAAATCGGCCTTGCAGAGCAGCTACCTGATCAGTTTGAGTGACCAGATCCTGGCACCGTTGGGCTTCACGCTGAAGTCACCACGCAACCTGGCCGAACGCGGCTCGCATGTAGCGTTGGGCCATGCGCAGGCGTTGGGGATTGACCTGGCCCTGATCAACGAACTGGGCGTCTTGCCGGATTTTCGTACCCCGGATAACCTGCGCTTAGGGATTGCGCCGCTCTATAATAGCTTCACCGATCTGCATCAGGCGGTATTGCGTATGGCACGAGCAGTCAGCGAAGGACATTATCGGCGGTATCAGGATGCGACGCCAACTGTTACATGATTGGTTTGGAATAGCCCGCGTTTAACCGCAGAGTCACATGCGCACACCGCGCCATGAAAATACGCTGGTTGCCACACACTATCGGCTATCGGCTATCGGCTATCGGCTATCTCAGGAGCAAGCCTATGGATCGCGCTCGGCGGGCCAATCTGTATGAACGCTTCGAGCGAGCGATCGAGATTCCCATGCTGATCTTGTCGCTGGTCTTCCTGATGCTGGTGCTAGCCCAGGAGATGACGACGCTCGATGCGGTGACGAGTCAGACGATCGAGGTGATGCTCGGGATCATCTGGGGCAGCTTCGCCGCCGAACTGGCCTTGAAGCTCTATCTGGCACCTGATCGCAAAGCCTTTCTGATCAGCCACTGGGCCGATGTGCTGATCGTAGCCTTGCCCTTTTTGCGGGTGGTGCGCCTGCTGCGAGTCATCCCGGTAAGTATGCGCGCCTGGCGGCAGTTGCGCCGAATCTTTCGGAGCAATACCTTAAGCATGGTAGGCCTGACCAGCCTGATCACGCTCATTATGAGTTCAGTGCTGGTCTACCTAGCCGAGGTGCCTACCGATAGTCCAATCGAAAACTATGGCGATGCGCTCTGGTGGGCCACCGCCACGATTACCACGGTTGGTTATGGCGATATGTACCCCGTCACCGCACTGGGGCGCGGGGTCGCGGTCTTTTTGATGCTAACCGGGATTGCTTTGTTTGGCTTGCTGACCGCGAATGTGGCAGCCTTCTTTGTTGAAGAAGACAAACAGACCCATCAGGAAGCCGATCTAAACCAGGTACTTGAGCGGCTTAACCAGATCGAGCATCAGCTTACCAGTTTGCAGCAGGCGCGCCATCTGCCCCGCCTACGCAGTTACCGTTCACGGATACGCCGTTAAGCCGAACGCACTTCTAACAAGACCGCTGTAATGCGACGCAAGCGCCAGAAGAAGCCAAAGGCTTGATACATCCAGCCATACTTGGCCCGCAAGGCCCGATCACCCCGTTCGCCCACCACCAACGGCGTAAGCACCGCTAGCCCTTCCACCGTAGCCGCCCCGGACACCAGTTTGCCCTGCGCATCACTGGGGGTCATCGTTACACGGGGATTGTTGCGAATGCGTTTGACCTTGCCAGAGTCATCCTGGGTGACAATAAATAGACGGTCGCCATCAATGGCAAACCAGACCGGAGTCGCCACCGCCTCGCCACTTTTGCGAAACGTACTCAGACTGACATACTTTTGGCCAGTTAGCTCTGGGAAGATCGCCGGGGCTGTCATCAGGGGGGCCTTTCGTACGGGATTGTTTGAAACTGAGGGCCAGGATCGCATTGGTTGCGGTATAGTACCACTTGATCAGATAGTCGCCAAATACCAATAAGGAGCCACCCTTGACTCATGTGCTTGCCCGCGCATTGCTGGTCGTAAGTCTGCTCCTGGCTGGTCTGAGTTGGCCCGCGCCGATGGCGCACGCTGCGGTAGCGATTGTCGTTGACCCGAGTGCCGGAGATGCCGATAATACCAATGACGGCAAATGTTCGCTCTCCGAGGCCTTGCAGGCAATTGCGGATCGTGGTGTGTATAACCAGTGCAACGCGAGTGGCAACGGGCCGTATGCGATCAGCTTTAGCAATCCCGGCCCACTTCAATTGAGTGATCCGCTGAAGGATCTGCCAAGCGTCAGTGCCGATGTGCTGATGCTGGGCCCGGTCACGATTGTGGGGCGGCCTGGGGGCGACAGCCCGATCTTTGTGGTCAATGGCGGCGGCAGCCTGAGTCTGACCAATCTGACTTTGACCAAAGGCGCACCCGCCATCCGGGTCGCCATTGGCGGCACGCTCAATGCGGCCGGGGTCAGTTTTATTGATAACGTCGCGACGGTGGGGGATGGTGGCGCAATCCGCAGCGAGGGTGCGCTGAATATTGCCGGTAGCCTGTTTACGGGTAATGCGGCCGATGGCAGCGATGGCGGCGGGGCAATCTGGGCCGCAGGCAGCGATCTGGCGCGCATCGCCGGGTCGATCTTTTCGGGTAACCGGGCCTTGCGCAGCGGCGGCGCGATCTATGCGATTGCCCCGCTCGAACTGACCGATGTGATCCTTGATGGCAATCTGGCCCTCGCCAGTGACCCCAATAATAATGGCGTTGATGGCGATCCTGGTGATAACTACGATGCCCAGGGCGGCGGCGCACTCTATCTGCGCAATAACGGGATCAATCCAGCGGCGGCGAGCCTCGCCCGCGTGATTATGGTTGGCAACCTGAGCCTGCGGGGCAATGGCGGGGCACTGCATGTGGCCCCCAATAGTGCCGTCATCGTGCAGGATAGTGTGCTCAATGGCAACATTGCCGGTTCGCCCGGCAATGACCGCCGGGGCGGGGCCGTCGCCAATTTTGGGGGCCTGACCAGCATCGTGCGCAGTGTGCTGCTCAATAATCTGGTAACCGGAAGCGGCGGCGCGCTTGCCAACAGTGGCGACTTTGGCCTGACCCTTGCCAATGTGGAATTGACCGCGAATGCGGCGACCGCCAATGGCGGCGGGCTGTTTAATCAAGATCCTGGCGGTGGTGCAGCGATCAGCAATCTACGCAATGTGACGATTATCGCCAATAGTGCCGGTGGGCAGGGCGCAGCGATCTTCAATCAACCCGAAGGTAGCCTGAGTCTGGCTAATACTGCGCTGCTGGGCGGCTGTGCGGGCGGGGCGCTCAACTCGCTCGGCCATAACCTGGACGACGGCACAAGTTGTGGTCTGAACCGACCCGGTGACTTGAGTGCGACCAGTGCCAGCTTTGCGGCTCCGAGTTTCAATGGTGGCCCGCTCAGTCCTATGTTGACCAGCCGACCCAATGGCAGCAGCCCGCTGCGTGATGCGGGCGACCCGGCGATCTGCGCCAGCGAACCTGTTGTCAATCAGGATGTGCGGGGCTTCAGTCGACCCAAGGGCAACCGCTGCGATATTGGGGCCTTCGAGCTACCCGCGCCCGCCCCCGTCACCAACCCGACCCTGCTCCCGCCCGGCCCGCTCGATTTTGGCAATGTGACCGCCGGCAGCAATCAGCAACTGAGCCTTATGTTGGAGAATCTGGGCGATGCGCCGCTAACCCTCAACAGTGCGCAGCTCAGTGGGCCAGGCGCAGCCAGCTTTAGTGTGCAGAGCAGCCTGCCGCTCACGGTTGACCCGGGCACGAGTGCCAGCCTGAATCTGCGTTGTGCGCCCACGGGAGCGCCGGGGCTGCGCAGTGCCAATCTGAACCTGAGCAGCGACGATCCGGCCCAGCCAAGCCTGAACTATGCGCTCAGTTGCAATGCGGTGGCCGCGCCAACCCCAGGCTTTGCGAGCAATCCCAGCGCCCCTGGCCCGCTCGATTTTGGCCAAGTACTGCTCGGCAGTAATCGCGAAAGTAGCCTGATCTTCAGCGAGGTTGGCGGGGCCAGTTTGGCGATCAGTGGCTTCAGTCTGGCGGGCGTCAATCCCGACGATTTTAGTCTGGTCGGCTGGAACAGTAGTGATGCACTCACGATCCCCAATGGCGGAGCAGCGGTGCCGCGGGGGCTGCGCTGCACGCCGAGTGCGCCGGGCGTACGCAGCGCCACACTCAGCATGACGACCAACGACCCGTTGCGGCCCACGCTCAGTTTTGACCTGAGTTGCCAGGGCGTACGTCCGCAGCAACCGCCGCTGGCCCCGTTCGTGTTGGGCCAGGCGGGCACCGGGGTCGGCAGCGGGCCACATGGTTTGGCAATCAGTCCCGACGGCCAGCACCTCTATCTGGCGGCCCAGAGCGGCGACCGCTTGATCATGCTGCGGCGCAGCCCGAGTGGGGCCTTGCAAATCGGGGCCAGTTACCAGCATAACGACACCCTGCCCGCAGGCACCTTGCGGCTCGACGGGCCGCGCTATGTGGCGGTCAGCCCCGATGGGCGCAACGTCTATGTGACCGCCAGTACCAGCGATAGCGTGACCGCCTTTGCGCGTGATGCAACCACGGGACTGTTGACCTTGATCGATACGGTGCAGCAAGGGGACAGTTATGGCTGCCGGTTGCGCCCGTTGCCCCAACCACCCGAGTGTGCTGGCACGATCAGCAGTCTCGACAACCCCCAGGGTCTGGTGGTCAGCCCTGATGGGCGGCATGTGATCATGGCGAGTGCGACCGGCCACCTGACCGTACTGAGCCGGGCCGAAAATGGCGGCTTGCGCGGGCTGTTCCCCAGCGGTGCGCGCTTTGTGATGAGCCTGAGCCGCAGCGAGTTGGCGGGGGCGCGCGGGCTGGCAATCAGTCCAGAGGGGCGCAACCTGTACGTGGCGGGCTATACCAACAACCAGCTCGTGGTGATCGACCGCAATCCCACCAACGGGCAGATCAGTTTTGGGGCAGCCCTGAGTGATGGCCCGAGCGTAGCGGGGCTAGACGGCATCTTTGGGGTGGCGGTCAGCCCTGATGGTCAGCAGGTATATACGGCGAGCCAGCGCGCCAATGCGGTGGCCGTATTCCAACGCAATCAGGCCGAGCAGGGCCGCCTGGACTTTCAGGAAGTCTGGCGTCAGGGTGACCAGGTGCTTGATCCGCAGACTGGTGCCCCGCGTACGCTTGACGGGCTGAGCGGGGCGCTCTTTGTGGTGGCTAGCGCCGATGGGCGCTACATCTATGCAAGTGGCGAGGGAGCCAACGGGATCGTCGCCTTCGCCCGCAGCCCAGAGGGGGCGCTGCAGTTTGTACAGTCGCTGGTTCGGACACCCCCAACTGGCATCACGACCGGCCCGTTCCTGGGAGGGGCGCGTGGGCTGGCGGTTGATCCGCAGGGTGACCAACTGTTTGTGGCCAGTTTTAGCGACAATGTGGCCCTAACCTTAGGGCCAGTCAATCCGCTACCCGCCCTCGATAGCCTATTACCGGCTTCGGCCCCGGTAGGGAGCGCCGCGCTGAGTCTGCGCGTGCTTGGTGAGGGCTTTGCACCGGGAGCGGTGGTGCGCTGGGCCGGGGCCGATCTGCCGACCGAACGGCTTGGCCCGGGCGAGTTACGGGCCAGCGTGGCCGCCAATCTGTTGAATAGCGCGGGCAGTGTCGCGGTAACGGTACGCAATCCCAGTCCGGGCGGCGGCGAGAGCAGCGGGCTAGGCTTTGTGGTAAGCGCCGCCCAGGCCAACCCGGTTCCGGCGCTAGCGAGTCTGACTCCGGCGGGCTTACTGGCGGGCAGCGGGCCAGTACAGATCAGCGTACAGGGTAGCGGCTTCATCCCCACTTCACAGGTTGAACTGAATGGGCAAGCCCGCCCCACCAGCTATCGCGGGCCAGAACTGCTCGAAGTAGACCTGAGTGCGACCGATCTGGCCCAAGCGGGCGCACGCAGCCTCCGGGTCGTCAACCCCGGGCCAGGTGGCGGCCCCTCGGGGGCGCTGACCCTCACCGTGGGTAGCCCGAGTGCGCCGCCGCCGCCGAGCCTGCTCAGCCTGAGTCCGGCCAGTGTGGTGGCAGGTGCAGGAACGGGACGCGACCTGAGCCTACGCGGCAGCGGTTTTGTTGAAGGTATTCAGGGCGAATGGAACGGTACAAATCGTCCGACCCGCTTGATCAGTGCCGAGGAACTGGTGGTCAGCCTATCGGCGAGCGACGTGATCGCACCGGGCGCGGGCGAACTACGGGTGCGCAACCCCGACGGCCAACGCTCAAATGGTCTCAGTTTCAGCATCGTGGCCCCGGGCAGCAACCCGCGCCCAAGCCTGGGCGGCCTTTTGGGTCTAAGCCGCAGCGGTGGCGGCCTGATGGTTACCCTGAGCAGCACTGACGTCGTTTCAGGGGCCAGTGTGCGCTGGAACGGCGTCACCCGTCCGGCAACGAATATTACGGCAACGAGTTTCCAGGTCGCCTTGCAACCTAGCGACATACGCAGCCTGGTACTGGTCAGTGTCAGCAACCCCGGGCCGGGTGGCGGCGAATCGGCGGCTGTGTTAGTGCGCATTCCGATCGTGTATGTCCCGTTGGTGCGCCGTTAAGGCGGCAGGATCATACGTAGAGATGCAGCGTGCTGCGTCCGCGTCTTATACCACATGCCGTTGGTACCACCGCCTTGCCCGGCTCACCTCCGCAGCGTGACACCTCCCCATCAGGTGGTGTCGCGCTGTCGAGTTGTGGCAATGGGGAGGTGAACCAAGGCGATGCGGTTAATGAGACTTGGTATTACATGCCGCGCCCCTACACAGCCACCACAGGAATTGGGAACAGCAACGAGATCGTGGTGCCCTGGCCGGGGGTGCTTTCGACAGTGATCGCCCCGGCGTGGGAGCGCACAATGCCGAGCACCGCCGCCATACCCAGCCCGCGCCCCAGACTTTTGGTACTGAAAAAGGGCTCAAACAGGCGATCAAGGGTCGCCTGATCCATGCCGGCACCCGTATCAGCAACGGTCAGCACCGCAAATTCGCCGGGCGGCGGGCGCAGATCGAGCCGACTGTGAGCGAGATCCTGTGTGGTACAACGACAGCGGCGAGTGCGCAGCGTAATCGTGCCGGGATTAGCCCCAATCGCTTCAGCCGCATTCGTAATCAGGTTCATCACCACTTGTTGGATCTGGGTTGCATCGCCATGGATTGGGGTGAGGGTGGGATCAAGATCGAGTTCAAAATTGATCAGGCGACCCACCGAAACCTGAAGCAATTGAGTCATCTCGTTGATAAGGGCGGCCAGATCAACCGGACCGAGCACAAAATCACTCTTGCCAGCATAGGCCAACAGTTGGCGGGTTAGATTAGCGGCGCGGCGCGTAGCCTGATCGGCATGGTACACAGCTTCATAAGCAGTGCCATCAGCGGGCAGATCAAAGCGGGCCAGTTCGAGGTTACCGTGGATCGCCATCAGCAGATTGTTGAAATCGTGGGCAATGCCACCCGCCAGCACCCCCAGGCTTTCGAGTTTTTGGGCGTGCAGCATCTGGCGCTCTAACTCAATCCGTTCGGCTTCGGCCCGTTTGCGAGCAGTAATATCGCGCAGCACAATAATGCAGCCTGCCGCCCGACCGCGCTGATCACGCACCGGCGCACTGACGGCATCAAAACAGCGCAGCGGATCGGTCAACAGGCGCACTTCGGCACTTGCGTCGCCCGGCTTGCTGCTTAACGCTGCTAACGGCGGCCATGCCGCCAGGGTAAGGCTCGCTGGCCCATACTGCAACCAGTCTTCGTCAAGGGCCAGGGTATGGCGGGCCGCGCCGTTCAGATCAACCAGCCGTCCGCCCTGATCAACCACCAATACCGGATCGCGTAACTCTTCGAAGAGCAAATTGCGCGCAATTGGACTTAATTCGAACAGGCCAAAGCGAAAGATCGCAAAAGCGACCAACAGCCCGGTCAGATTAAAGGTCAGCGGCGAGAGATCAATATGATCAAGCGGGCGCACCCCGGCCAGATAGGCTAAATTGGCCAGCAAGGGCAAACAGGCAGCCAGCAATAGTAACGATACCTGCCCACGATAGAGGCGCGGCGTCTGGTACCAAAGCCGCGCCAAGACCAGGGCACCCGCAAGCATACACAAGTACGAGTAGAGGATATGCACGGTGTACCAGGGGCCGGGCGTAATTGCAACCAGCGGAAACGGCCCACTGGCATCTACCTGAATTGTCGCGTAATACAGCCAGTGCAGGCGCTCGTTGGTCAATTGCATCAGGAAAGTCAGACTCGGGATCACAAACAGCAGCGCCAGTTGAACTGGCCCGAGCCAACGATCCGTGCGGCTGAAGCGCAGCGTGAAGATCAGCCAGAGCGGTGGTGCCGTAACGATGCCGAGGTATTGCACATAGAGCCACAGGCGCATCAGACCCAATTCAAGACTGGCAAGTTCGAGGCCGTAGGCCAGCGACCAGAGCGTCAACGCCATCATCATCAAGGCAAACGCCGGGCCCCCCGGCAGGCTGCGGCGCTGCCAGGCGTACCAAGCCACCGCGCCTACAATCACGGCGGCAATCAACATACTGAGAGCATACGGATTGAGTGCCATTGCTGCTGTGTATAAACGACCGAACGAACATATTTACCGCGTCGTGCCAACGCGGTAGCGTAACACCATGACCATTATCCCAGGATCAGATCCGTCTTTGCATTGCAAAGGTCGTAACCCCTATTGTAGCGTGTTGAGAGCAGTGGAGCCAATTATTGGGCACACCCCCTTGTACGTGCGTGGGGGCGGTTGTGGGATACCTCGCCCGCTATCAGGCGGCACGCAATCCCTTGTACGTGCGTGGGGGCGGTTGTGGGATACCTCGCCCGCTATCAGGCGGCACGCAATCCCTTGTACGTGCGTGGGGGCGGTTGTGGGATACCTCGCCCGCTATCAGGCGGCACGCAATCCCTT
>JBLWKA010000154.1:0-13039 GCA_048381555.1 Oscillochloridaceae bacterium umkhey_bin13 | reverse complement strand
GCTCAGGACTGTTGCAACGATCCTTCTGGCGAATACGAATCGCGTTCAAACGAGCCGCATCGCCCCCGTCGGCACCCGCCATCGCCCCCGTCGGCACCCGCCATCGCGTAGGGGCAGCCCAATGTGGCTGCCCTGGGCGACCACGTCGGGTCGTCCCTACCATCCGCACCACACCAAAACCTGGGGCTTGCCCAAATCACTTTGCATCAGTCCTACCCTTCGCGCAATAAACGCCGTACCACATCGAGCAGGCTCTGCTGGTTAAACTGGCTTTTGACAATATAGGCCTGGGCTCCGGCATCCAGGCCACGCTGGCGATGTTCTTCAGACGAAAGGCTCGTAATCAGGATCACGGGGATCGCATTCAGGGCCGGGTCGTCGCGCAGACTGGCCGCGAGTTGGAACCCATCAAGGCGCGGCATCTCGACATCGCTCACCACCAGGTCGATCGCCTCGGCGCGCAGCCGGTTCAGGGCGTCGGCCCCATCTACAGCCGCGGTCACTTCGTAGCCTGCCGATTGCAGGATGCTGCGGATCAATTCGCGGGTCGTGAACGAGTCATCAACCACCAGCAGATGCGCCCGGCGGCGGGGTGTTTCGGGGCGGGGGGCCGCCATGGTGCGGTTGCTCTGCCCTAAGAAGATCGGATTGAGCAACAAGACCAGACTGCCATCACCGAGTTGCACGGCCCCCCCGTAGCGGCGCTGACCGGCGAGCAGGCTACCCAATGGTTTGACCACGGCTTCGCGTTCATCGAGCAGGGCATCAACCAGCAAGGCCAACGGGCGCTGGTGGCTACCCGCCATGATCGCCGGCGCACGTTCGCGGCGACTAAAGGGCGAGGGCGCTTCGACGTCAATCAGTTCGGCTAAAGGAAGCACCGCCACAGTACGCCCATCGTAGGCAATCGTGGGTTGACCTTCCAGGGCCCGGATTTCGCCCTGGGTGACCCAGATCGTGCCCTGACATCCCGCCGCCGGGATCGCAAAGGTGCCTCGCCCAATCCGGACCAGCAAGATGCGGGTGGTGACCACCGTGAGGGGCAGGGTCAGGATGATCCGGCTACCATGGCCGATCTGGGACTCGACCCGCACCTGGCCGCCGAGTTCGGCCATGTTGGTGCGTACCACATCCATGCCCACACCGCGCCCCGAGATGTCGCTCACCACGGTGGCAGTGGTAAAGCCGGGTTGGAAGATCAGGTCGAGTGCTTCGGCGTTACTCATGCCAACGGCGACTTCGGGCGGGAGCATGCCTAGGCGGACGGCCCGTTCGCGTAAGCGATCTGCATCCATGCCTCGTCCATCGTCAGCAACAATCACGCGCACCTCGCCCCCAACCGTTTCGGCCCGCACCTCGACGAGGCCCTGGGCTGGTTTGCCTACGGCCTGCCGTTCGCCGGGGGCTTCGATCCCATGGTCTACGGCATTGCGAACCAGATGGATCAGCGGGTCGTGGATCAGCTCGAGCACCTTGCGATCAAGTTCGACCGCCTCGCCGTGTAATTCCAGGCGCACTTCTTTGCCGGTGGCCTGAGCAAGATCGCGCAAAGTACGGGGCAGGCCAGTATACACAGTTGCAATCGGGAGCAAGCGGGCAGCCATGACCTCTTGTTCCAGATCCTGGACTAGCAGGTCGTGCTGATTAGCATAACGTGCCGCCTGTTCGCTCTGGCGCTGAGCCAAGGTGATCGCTTCACCCCCGGCACTGCGCACCGCCGCCAGCCGTAGATCAATACTCTGGCGCTGGGCAGGTGAAAAACGGAGGCGGGCGAGTTCGGCTTCGAGTTCGGCAACCGCCTTGAGTTGGCGGGCCACGGCGTGTTGCAGGGCCTGAATCTGTTCGGACTGGTTGGCCAGGAATTGCTGCCCAACCACCAGTTCGCCTGCCAGATTGAGCATACGGTCGAGGCGATCAACCCGGACGCGCACGGTCTGGCGGGACTGGCTGCGCGGGGCAGCCGCAGGTGCGACCGGCAATGCAGGGACGGGTTGGCTCAGTGCGGGTTCGCTGGGGGGAGTGCTCCTACTGGTCGGGGCCGCAGCCACTGGTTCGGTTGGCGCGGGCGGGTGGGCCTCGCTGCTGGGCAACGCAGCAATGATCGCATCGAGATCAACCGTTGACCGGCCACCTTCGATCGCCTCAGCCACCAAGGTCAGGATTACATCCCCACCTCGCAACAATTGGTCGGACAGGGGCCGCTCAAGGGTGCGGCGGCCCTGGCGCAGTTCGCCAAGCAGACTTTCGAGGGCGTGTGCAAGCCGCCCAATTGGCTCGAAACCGAGCATCCGCGCCGAGCCTTTGACGGTGTGCATGGCTCGAAAGACCCGGTCAATCGTGGACTTGCGGGTGGCCTCATCGCTTTCGCTTTCGAGGGCTAACAACCCATCACCAAGCACCCGAATATTCTCGGCGGTCTCTTCGCGAAACTGTTGATGGAAGGCAGAGAGATCCATGGTATCTATGTATTGGTTTATCCGGCATACGTAGGGACGCAGCGTGCTGCGTCCCTACGTATGCCGGATGATCTACCTATTCATCATTCGCCACAATACCGTGCAGGCGGTCGGCAATCGCGGTGAGGGTTGCGGCCGAGTCGGCCATCTGGCGTGAGCCAAGGGCGGTTTGGCGTGCGACTTCGGCAATTTCGCGCATGGTCTCGACCACCTGTTCGCTGGCGCTCTGCTGTTGGGCCGTCGCCAGGCCAATTTCGGCGGCACTCTGGGCGGTGCGTTCCGCGACCATCACGATATTGTCCATGGTCTGGCCGGCCCGATGGGCCAACTCGACGCCGCGTTCGACCTCTTTGCTGCCTTCTTCGGCAGCGAGCACCGAAGCGGCAGTGGCTTGACGGATTTCGGCGATCACGCCCTTGACTTCGCGGGCGGCAGCCAAGGTACGGTTGGCCAGGCTCTTCACTTCGGCGGCGACTACGGCAAAACGGCGACCGTGTTCGCCAGCCCCGGCGGCTTCGATCGCGGCATTGAGCGCCAGCAAATGGGTTTCGTCCGAAATATCGTCAATCAGGTCAATAATTTCGCCGATCTGCTGCGAGCGTTCGCCCAGACTGAGCACCCGATTCGAGACATCGGAGACCCGGCCGCGGATGCGTTCCATCGCCTGAATGCTCTCGTCCACGGCATCCTGACCGCTACTGAGATTTTCGAGGGTCTGTTGGGCGGCTTGCGAGACATGATCGGCCGATTGGGCAATCTGGCGAGCGGTGCTGCCCAACTCTTCAATCGTCGTCGAAACCTGGGTCACGGCGCTGGCCTGTTCGGTCGAGCCACTGGCCTGTTGTTGCGACGCGATCTGGAGTTGACTGGCGGCGGCGGCCAATTCGCTCCCCAGTTCAATCTGCTGGATATTCTTTTCCATCAACTGTTCGGTCTTGCGCATCAACTCTTCGGCGCGTTCGTGGGATTGGGCCACCACCAGCGACAGATCGCGACTGACCAGCCAGACCATATAGGCCAGGAAGGCGGTGGTCGCCAGAAAATCGATCACCACAAACAGGGTCGAAGCGGGTAAGGGTTGCACAAGCCCGGCGGATTCAAGGCCCAGCAAAGTCAGGAAGGCGACGATCACCGTGGCGGCGACGGAAATGCTGCTGCGGCCCCCACTCAGCAAGCCGGAGCCAACGATGCACAGGAAGAAGAAATAGCTAATCGGGCCGGTGGCCCCGCCAATCAGGGCTGCGCCAATCGTAATACAGAGCACCAGGCCATAAGCGATCACGCGGGAACTGAGGGCAATCCGTCCGGCGCGCAAAAAGACATAGGCCACCAGAAAGGGCAGCAGCGTCAGCACACCGAAAATGACAGCTGCGATCATCACGGGCTGATCGAGCAGGCCGAACAAGCCAAGGCCGATACTCAGGAGCAGCATCAGCACACTAAAGGCAACCCCACCCATAATCAGTAGGCGGATGACCTGGGGGTTGTCACGAAGCGAACCAGCCTGTTCGGGCGGGCCACTGGCTATCAGCCGACCAGCGGTAGCGAAGGAAGCATTCATCGCAGCGACTCCTCAACATCCCAAACCTAACATCTAAACCCTACGTCTCAAAGCGCACATGATTGTCGGTAGCAATCCAAAATCCAAAATCCAAAATCGTCAGACCACCCCTAGGGCCACATCGGCCGCAATCCGGCGCACATCAAGCACCAGGATCGGCTGATCATCAGTGACGACCACCCCAAGCACCCAGGGGCGGTTCAGGCAACGGGCCAAGAGCGGGGCCAGGGGTTGGATCGGGCCGGGTGCGGCGAGTTCGTCGGCGCGGGCGACGATCAGGGCCACACTGCGTCGTCGCAGGCTGACGGTCAAGGCGTGGCAGCGACCGGTCAACTGGCTCGGTTCGTTGGGGTCAAGCAGAGGGCCAAGTTCACAGCCAAGCAAGGGGCGACCGCGGGCATCCTGGGCTGGGATGGCCTCGGCGCGCATGCCGACCAGATGGTCGAGATGGTGACGCGGCACCAGATAGGTGCGTGCCGCCGTTTGGATGGCGAGTAGTAGTGGCGTCTCCATACCACCTATGGTAGTCCATCACCATACCAGAGCGGCACAGCCGAGGGGGCGTTGGGATGCCGCGTCCGGGGACGCAGCACGCTGCGTTCCTACGAATCCTCATTGTGGTCTTAGCCCAGACCCTCTTGCAAGGCCGTGGTCAGGGCGCTCAGGTTCAGGATGCCTAATGGGCGGTCATCGTGACGGGCCACGGCACTGAGCAACCGCGCCCGCTGCTGATCAAGCGCGGCTGGTGGTGGGGTCAGGTTTGCGGCTGGCAAGGGCAGCAGATCGAAGACCGCATCCACAACCAGGGCGACTTCGATGGTCTCGTGACGAGCGATCACCAGGCGGGACTGGCGGGTCGGTGCGGCGGCAGGCAGGCCGAGCAGGTGGCGCAGATCGACTACCGGCAGTATGACACCACGCTGGCTGATGATTCCAGGCAAGGTAGGGGGTGCCCCCGGAACAGGGGTCGGCTCACGCCAACGAGCCACTTCGCGTACGGTTGCCCCTGGTAGCGCATACAGTTCATCGCTCACCCGAATGACCAGAAAATCGCTACTGGCATTCGTTTCGGGTAGCACCGGATTGCTCATCGCGACAACTCCTTCATCCCAAGATCTGCTCATGTTGTCCTATCCTGCGGACAGCCAGAGCACGCTGCGTCCCTACGGATCAATGGACGCGGCTTCACGGGCCAGCCAGGCCAGGGCGGCATAGAGCCCAACCTGGGTTTTGCCATCGGGGAAGGCCCCAGCGGCAAGGGCGGCGGGCAGATCGGCAAGGCGATAATTGACCGGATGAAGCCGCTCGTCCCAATCGGGATTGGCAGGCCCAAGCTGTAGATCAAGCGCCAGAAAGATCGCGGTGCGCTCATCGGCATAGCCCGGCGAGGTGTAGTAAGTAGTCAGGGGGATGAGCCGTCCGGCGTGATAGCCCAACTCTTCGGCCAATTCACGTTGGGCCGTAGCCTCGGGTGGCTCGTCTGGTTCACGCAAGCCAGCCGGTAGCTCAACCAATTCCAGGCCCGCACCAATCCGAAACTGGCGCACCAGCAAGACCTCGTCGCCGTGGATGGGCACAACTGCAACCCCACCTCGGTGGCTCACCACATCGCGGCGGGCGGTTTGCCCATCATCCAGCCGTACCGTTCCGGTATAGGCCCGAAAGACTGGCCCGGCAAATACCTCGTGGCGTTCGATCCATTGTTCCATCCAAAAAACCTTCCTGCGTAGGGACGCAGCACGCATCCCTACACCGAAACACAGGCATCACGATCGCACATAGCGCACTTCACTTTGGCCGCGGCCCTCGATCGCGGCCCGCAGGGTGATCAACAGATCATCGTCGGCCCCGGCGAGTTGCAGATAATCAATCGTTGGCCCATCAAGATAGTAGGTCTCGTCGTCGAGGCCTTCTTCTTCGAGTTGATCAATCAGAAAAGCGAGTTGATCCTGGTTGATCGCCCCGATATAGACGCCAGTATCATCGTGGTAGAGCGCAATCTCATCAGGCGAGGGCGGTTCATCAATTGGTTCCGGTTCGACCTCGCCCCGGGCCACGGCAATGATCTGGCGCAACTCGTCCTTCTGGAAGTGGTATGGCTCGGTGGTATCGTTAAGCAGGGTCATCACGACGGTGCGGGCCGCATCGGGGCGGGCCAGGCGATTCGTCCCAGCGCGCATCGCCTCAATCCGGCCTGGTTCGCTCAGGGCACGATCCAACTTGAAGCCCAGGGCGGGCAGACTGCGGCAACGCAGCGCGGCCCCGTTTTCGAGCAGATGATCGCTGTTGCGCTCCTCTTGACCAGGGATCGGCTCGATCACCACCATTGGCAAATTGGCGGCCATACATTCGGCGGTGGTCAACCCGCCCGGCTTGCCAATAAACAGGGTTGCGACCCGCATCAGGTCGGGCATCTCGTTACTGTAGCCCAGCACCCGAAACTGTTCGGCGCGAGCGGCGGTCATGGTCGTCACTTGCTGACGCAGGGCCTGATTACGCCCACAGACGACGATGGTTTGCACCGGGGTTTGCATCGCCATAATCTGATTGACAATATCCACGGCCGGGCCTCCCCCCAACGCCCCTGCCGAGACGAGCAGGGTGGGCAGAGCGGGATCAAGGTTATAGCGAGCGCGGACGGCCTCGGCCTCAAACGGTTCGGCAAAAACGGGATTGACTGGAATACCCGAAACCGTGACCCGTTCGGCCTCAACCCCGATCCCGGCCAGAAAGGCCCGCGTCTCGTCCAGGGCGACAAAGTAGCGATTAAACGCCTTACTGAGCCACATGCCCTGAAAGTCATAGTCGGTGGTGATGATCGCCAGCCGGGCATTGATGCGCTCTTCCACCAGTAATTGGGTGGCAATGCCGGCGGGCAAAAAATGGGTACAGACGACCAGATCGGGTTGATAATCCTCGATAAACTCGGCCAGGGGCTGCCCATTCAGCATCTGCCAGAGCAAGGGCAAGCCGCGCTCATTCTTGAACGGCTCGTCATTGTTATCGTAGATCCAGCCCACATACCAGGGGCTTTGTTTGACGAGCCGGAAATAGATATCGTTGGCGGTCACCTGATAGATACGCGACGTGAGTTTCAGGGCGTCCTGGTTGGTGACTTCGATGCCAGGATAAGTACGAAAGACCTGTTCGAGGGCCGCGGCGGCCGACTTGTGGCCTGAACCAACGCTTGCCGAAAGGATGAGAACACGCTTGAGCATAGAGCAAATCCCCCTGCATAGGGAAGGGATGCGACATCCCTCCATCCCAACCGATGGCAACCGATAGATTGACAGCAAGTATACTCGATACAGGCTAATTGATTGGCCTGGTCATAATAAACAAGGCTGATGTAAAATCCGCCTCCGGCGGAGTTTACATCAGCCTATAACAAAGTGGCCAACGCGCTTAGGCTACGCTGGTCGGCTCATCACCATTGAGGCGCAGCATCGTTGCACGGAGACGGCGCAGATCATCATCGGAGAGCCGGGCCAGGGCCGGATCGCCAGGATGAACCGCGTCAGTCAGCAGCAAGAGCGCACGGAACCCAGTTGGCCACCCGGCCTCAACCGGGTTGTCGCCATGGGGTGCCATGCGCGGGTAGGGCTGATGGGGACGAGCATCTGGTCTCGCGGGGGTCATAAGCATCCTCGTTACTGAAGCTTTGCTACGCTCAGTGTAGATCAGTGGGTACGCATCGTCAAGGTTAAACATGGGCGTCAACCAAACTGGGGTGGCAGGCACAAGGCCGACCACCCCAGGTGCCGTGCTAGGGTTAGATTTAATCCTCGCGACGGCGCGGGCGGGGGCGATCACCGCCATTGCGGGGCGGGCCACCACGGTCGCCACCACGGTCACCGCCACGATCACCACGCGGCCCACGGTCACGCGACGCACCGCCGCCCCCGGCGGCCCGGCGATCATCAGCACTTTCGCCCGTCAGGATGGCCCGGCGGCTCAGGCTGATCTTGCCCGTGCCCGAGTCCACCCCGATCACCATGACGTTGATCTCGTCACCGAGCTGGATCACATCCTCGACATTCTCGACCCGGTTTTCGGCCAGTTCCGAGATATGCACCATGCCATCTTTGCCCGGCAAAATGTTGACGAAGGCCCCAAACGGCTTGATGCTCACGACCTTGCCGAGGAAGATATCGCCCACCTTGGCTTCGCGAGTCAGGCCCTCGACCATTGCCACCGCCGCTTTGGCGGCCGCGCCGTCAGCCGTGGTGATAAAGACCCGCCCATCGTCCTCAACATCAATCTGGGCCCCGGTCTGCTCAACGATGCTCCGGATCATCTTGCCACCCGGCCCAATCAAGGCCCCGATCTTCTCGACCGGGATCTGCACCGTGATGATGCGCGGCGCAGTGGGCGACATCTCTTCGCGACCCTGGCTAATCACCGCATTCATCTTATCGAGGATATAGAGCCGTCCCTGGCGCGCCTGCTCGAACGCCTGGCCCATAATCTCGTAGGTGATCCCGGTGGTCTTGATGTCCATCTGGAGACCGGTGATGCCATTGGCCGAACCGGCGACCTTGAAGTCCATATCACCGAGCGCATCTTCGAGGCCCTGAATATCGGTGAGCACCTTCCAGCGCCCATCGGGATCGGTGATCAGGCCCATGGCGACCCCGGCGACCGGTGCTTTCAACGGAACCCCGGCATCCATCAAGCTGAGCGACGAGCCACAGACCGAGGCCATCGAGGATGAGCCGTTCGAGCTGAGGACTTCGCTGACCAGGCGCAGGGTGTAGGGGAACTCGCTCTGGGGTGGCAACACCGCATAGAGCGAACGCTCGGCCAGGGCACCGTGCCCAATGTCGCGGCGGCGCGGCGACCCAATGCGCTTGGCTTCGCCCGTGCTGTAGGGCGGGAAGTTGTAGTGGTGAATATAGCGCTTGGTGGTCTCGATGCCCAGATCATCAAGGCGTTGCTCATCACCGGGCGACCCGAGCGTCGTAATCGTGAGCACCTGGGTCTGGCCGCGGGTAAACAGCCCCGAGCCGTGAACCCGCGGGATGATGCCCACATCCACACTGATCGGCCGGATTTCGTGGGTCTGGCGACCATCAACCCGAATGCCCTCATCAAGAATGGCGTCCCGCACCTCAGCCTTGAGCAACTTCTCGAAGACTTTGCCAACCTCTTTGGTCCGAGCGGCCAACTCTTCTTCGGGCTCATCAGCACTAAAATGGGCCACAACCTCGGCCTTGAGGGCACTGGTTTGCTCGTCGCGCTCCTGCTTGATCGGACTACGCACGGCCTCACGCAGCCGCGGCCCCATCCATTCGCGCACGGCTTCTTCGAGCGAGGTGTCGCTTGCGGGTGGAGTGAAGGGGCGCTTGGGCTTGCCACAGAGCTTGACCAACTCTTCTTGCAAGGCACAGAGTTGCTTGCAGACGGCATGGCCTTCGATCACGGCATCGAGCATCTCTTGCTCAGTCAGTTCGTAGGCTCCGGCCTCAACCATCAAGACGGCATCAGCAGTTCCCGCAACGACCAGATCGAGGCGGCTCTGCTCCATGTCACTCATTATCGGGTTAGCGACCAGTTTGCCATCGAGGTAGCCCATTTGCACTGCTCCGACCGGGCCAGCGAAGGGCAGATCGCTAATCGCCAGGGCCGCCGAAGCGCCGATGATGGCGAGCGGGCCGGGATCATTGACCATATCAATCGCGAAGGTGGTGATGATCACCTGGACTTCGTTCTGATAGCCCTTCGGAAAGAGTGGGCGCAGCGGGCGGTCGGTCAGGCGTGAAATCAGGATCGCGGTCGTGGTCGGGCGACCCTCGCGCTTAAAGAAGTTCCCCGGGATCTTGCCCGCCGAGTACATCCGCTCTTCGTAGTCTACGGTCAAGGGAAAGAAGTCGATCCCTTCGCGGGCCTCTTTGGCCCCCACAACTGTTGCGAGCAGCACAGTTTCGCCGTAGCGCACCGTCACGGCCCCATCGGCCTGCTCTGCAAAGCGCCCTGACTCGAGGGTCAGGGTACGTCCAGCAATTTCGGCACTAACACTGAAAATTTGTCGTTCGGTCATACGCGTGTTGCTTTCTCCCCAAACTGATGGGACATCCTGCATCGGGCAGGTTCCCAGACCTTGGCGGCGGCGGAGGGGTTCGGCACTGGAGCGTACCAACGCCTCGAAGACCAATTACCATTGATTGTGCCGCATCGCTCAACCCGCTCCTTGGCGTTGGGCTGACCTGCAGTGCAATCCAAAATCCAAAATCGAAAACCTAAAATGGTAGAAGGCCCTGGCATGCTCCAATCCCGAACGATCCATCCGCCCCGCCCCAAAAACCAATACGGGAGCAGCCACGACCACAAGGTCAGCGGTGCTCCCGTCATGTGATCACACCTCGCCCATCATTGCTCAGCCTAGCGGCGCAAGCCGAGGCGCTCGATCAGGGCGCGATAGCGCTCTTTGTCGCGGCTTTGCAGATAATTCAAAAGGCGGCGGCGGCGTCCGACCAGTTTCAGCAGCCCGCGCCGCGAGTGATGATCATGGATGTGGGTACGCAGGTGGTCAATCAATTGATTAATGCGCTCGGTGAGCAGCGCCACCTGGACCTCGGGCGAACCAGTGTCGCTGGTGTGAACCTGGTAATTATCAATAATTCCAGATTTCTCGTCTTTCTCAAGCGCCATGGAATTCCTCCCTACTAATCGCGTACGGGCCTGGCGCAGCCCGCCGTTCGCCTGATAATCCGCGTTATTATACCATACATTGCATTCTTGCCCATGCTCGCGTAGACTAACACCCATGAGTGCATCGGGAATGGATCGTGCAGCGGGCCTGGTTGCCCGTCTCGCCACCGCTTGGCGTGGTTCGGGGTGGCAGTCGCTGGCTGATCTGATCTGGAGTGGTGGCCTGGCCCCACTCCTGCTGCTGCTGGCGCTGCTGGTGACCGGGCTGAGTTACCAGAGCCCGGTGCAGGGCCGCGAGGCGCTGACGGCGAGTCCGACCCCGTTGCGTTTGAGTGGGGTCTATCCGCCCGAGCCAAGTGTGAGCGGGTTGCAACGCTGGACGGGGCCGTGGGCGCGGATCAGAGTACCCGGGGTTGGTTCGGCTCCGCAAACGGTGCGCCTGCACTTTTTTGGCGGGGCGCAACCCGATCCGGCCCGCACGCTCCAGATCGGCACACCAGACCAGACCCTGGCGGTCTATCCGGTGCGGCCCTATTGGCAGACCGTGCAGCTCTATCTGCCACCTGGTAGCGCCGATCCCCGCACTGGCGATCTGACCTTGCAGTTCGAAATTATCCCGTTCCAACTTCCGACTGACGAACGGGAATTGGGCATTTCGTTGCGCTGGATCGAGATTCGAGCCATGGAGGCAGCCCCGCAGTGGCCGCCATGGTTGCTCACGCTGCAACTCGGCTTAGGGCTGCTACTGAGTCTGTGGACGCTGCGGCTGTTGGGGTTTGGTGCGCGCCAACTGGTGCTGCCGCTCGGGCTTGCGTTGCTGCTGGCAGGTGCGCTGCTGGCCGGTTGGCCTGGGAACCAACTGGGGCTACGCATGCAAATGGCGCTGGGGCTCGAGGTTTTGATGCAGGTGTTGCCCCTGGCCTTGTTGTTGGCACTTGGTTTGCGCTGGCTGCCCATGCCGATCCGCCCGTTGGTAGGATCGCTGCCGACGGCGGCCCTGTTGCGCCTGGCGGTAGTCTTGACCTTCAGCCTGCGCCTGGCTGGCCTGATCCATCCCCAGTTTATTCCGATTGATCACGGCCTGCGTGCGAATCAGCTATTGTTGATTGCCGACGGACGCGAATTTCTGGTGCGCGAGCGGCTTGAGCAACAGTACGAGTGGGGCACACGTGATCCGGTGCCTTACAGCCTGTTGACCTACTACATGCTGCTGCCCCTGACCCTGGTCTATCGTTCGGTACCGGAATTGGTCGAGGCGGTCAAGCTGGTGACGGTGCTCTGCGAGGCGACGATCCCGCTGTTACTGGCCCTGTTGCTGCGCGGCGGTCCCCAACGGGACGCAGCGGCGGCCTGGGCCGGGTTGGTCTATGCCCTCTTGCCGGTGGGCTACCTGAAGTTCCACGATGGCAGTTTTCCCACCACCCTCGGGGTCTGGTTGACGTTGATTGCGCTCGTGGCCCTGCGCCATCTGGTTACCCTCGCGCCGTCGTTTGGGGGGAGCGAACCGCCGCCATCCCGCCATACGCTACTTGTCCGTAGTGCGCTGACCACCCTGGGGCTCGCCCTGGCGATTGGGGCCTATGTCACCCATATTGCCTTCGTGCCCTTCCTGAGCGGGATGCTCGCGCTGGGAGTCGTGACTCTGGGGGCGCAAGGAACCGCCCGCCGGTTGGCCCCCTGGCTCTTTGGGAGCCTGGCCCTGGCCCTGCTGATCAGTTGGATCATGGTCTATGGCAGTTATACCATGACCCTGATCGAGCGCACTATTCCGAGCTATCTGGGCCTGATTGTGCGTGAGGGCAGTGTCGGGCGTGATAGCGACGCCTTTTTTGGCACGCCGATCAATACCTTTCCGCAACACTTGGCGGCCCATTTTCGGGTTTGGCCGGTGCTGATCGCCACTGCCGCCCTGGCGATCCTGCTCTTCAGCTGGCGCAGCCGTTTTGCGACTCAGTTGGGGTTGGCGTATGCTACATTTATGCTTGCGACCTCGCTCGCCGAGCGCTGGTTCGGGCTATGGAATAAACATATGGTGTTTGTGGCCCCTGGGGTTGCGCTGCTGGCCGGACTTGGCCTGGCCTGGCTGGGGCGGCGCGGGCGGGCCGGACGCCTCCTAGTGACCCTGCTGCTACTCTTTTTGGCCTGGGAAGTGGTGATCGCCTGGGGCAATCGCGTGCTCTGGTACGATCTGCCACCGACCGCGCTTTAATTATCCGCCGACGAAACCTGCCAGGTCTTGCCCCTCCGTAAACTCTTGCATGATGTCGAATGATGCGGATCGGATCCGTAGGGGCTGCCCCCTTGGCGGCCCGGTTTGCCCCCGTGGCGGCCACGATTCCGCGGCGGGGTTGCCCCGGGCGACCACGCGGGT
>JBLWKA010000153.1:0-13130 GCA_048381555.1 Oscillochloridaceae bacterium umkhey_bin13 | reverse complement strand
GTAAAAGTGCCGAGTTCTAGACTGTAGTTTACAGCTGCCGCCTGTTCTTGGGTTTTCCCGTTGCTACGTTCCCGTCGCATGTGTCGTACCTCGTGGTCGGTTTTCATGACGCCCTCCTCTGAAGGCGTCATGGTAGGTCATCGCACGGGCGGAGCGGGATCGGCAAAAGTAGTTGTCACCACCGGCAATTCTAATTATCGTTGATCAGTCCCCAATGCATGACACGCCCCTCACTCGCGATACCTATGATCAGGTCGCCGACGCCTTCGCCCGCCACGCTGAGGACGGCGCCTACAACGCCCACTACGACCGCCCCGCGCTGCTCGGCCTGCTGCCGCTGGTCGACGGACTGCACGTGCTCGACGCCGGCTGTGGGCCGGGCCTCTATGCCGCATGGCTCGGCGCACAGGGAGCGACGGTCGTTGGCCTCGACATCAGCCCACGGATGGTGGCGCTCGCCAGGACCCGGCTCGGCGGGCGCGCGACGATCCTGGAGGCTGATCTGGCGCAGCCCCTCACGATGCTCGCCGACGCGTCATTCGACCTGGTAATCAGCGGCCTGGCGCTCGACTACGTGCCCGACTGGGCGCCACTCTTTCGTGAACTGGGGCGCGTGTTGCGACTGGGCGGGATTCTGGCCTTCTCGGTCGTCCACCCCGCCGACGACTTCTACCGGCTGCACCCCGAGGGCAGCTACTTCGACGTGGAGCCGGTCACCGTAACCTTCACCTTTCCAGATGATGGTGTGAAGGTCGCGGTGCCCCACTATCGCCGGCCGCTCCAGGCGATGATAACCCCGCTGCTGGCAGCGGGTTTTGCCTTGGAACAGCTGCTTGAACCTCGACCGACAGAAGCATTCGCCGCCCGCGACCCGGTGAAATACGCCGTGCTGCTGCGCCGCCCTGCGTTCATCTGCTTCCGCGCCCGCCGGGGATGCTGAGCGCAACGGGGAACGGGACGTACTCACGGGACGGGTTTGTTCCCGAGATAGAGCAGATGATCGGCGGCCCCGAGGAGGGCCGGATCACGCCCAAGACGCTCGTTGAGGGCCACCCAGGCGTCCCAGGCCGCGCCAGTCAAGGCATTGACCTGCTCCTCGTGCCCGGCGACAATCCCCTCAACCCCGATGAGTGCCTGCGTCGTAAGACCGGCCGCCTCCATCAAGGGTGCCACCTCCGTCGGGTGGGCAAAGTAGGCCTGCGGGAACAGCTCGCCCCGGTCGTGAACACCGGTCTGGAGTACGTGCTCGGTGTACGCGGGGTCCTGAATGATCCAGAGCGGATCTTTCGCGGCAGCGTCACGGAAGGGCGCAAAGCGCGACACAAAGGTTGCCGCCAGGAGCCCGCCGGGGCGAAGTCTGGTACACGCCTCCACCACGGCCTGCGCCCGCTCGGCGTGGGTCAGCAGGTGATACAGCGGCCCAAACAGCAGGACGGCATCATAGGGCCCGGCGATCGTCGCCGGAAGGGCCAGCGCATCGGCCTGGATGACCGCCTCCAGCGTCACTGCCGAACGCTCGGCATAGTCACGGGCCTGAGTGAGTTGGGTGGCTGAGAGGTCAACCAGAGTCACCTGATACCCCTGGGCTGCCAGCGCGACACTATAGCGACCCGGCCCACCGCCGATATCAAGCACCCGCGCTGGTGCTGGCGGGATCGCCGTTTTCAGGACGCGCATTGTGACGGCAAACTCGGTGCGGTGCCGCTCCAGCCGCAGCCACTCACGCTCGCCATACGCATCGTAGAAAGACTCTACGCGTGACATCTCCACCCTCCAGGGCTATGCACCGTACAGCCGATCACTTCCACCAGAGCCTCCTGAGTATCATGGTACTGGCGCCACAGCCGATATAGCCGGGCGTCGAATTTGCTCACGAAGCAGAACTCCCCGGCCTGTTTTCTCTGGGTATGCACAGCCGTCCCTGGCTGTCAGCCGGACTTTGGCTGTCAACTTGGCTGTCAAGCCCATGAAAGAAGCCTAGTGCCGCAACGACACTAGGCTTCCTGATGTGGTGAGCCGGGTGGGGATCGAACCCACGACCCTCTGATTAAAAGTCAGGTGCTCTGCCGCTGAGCTACCGGCCCGCGCTGATTCTACCATGAGCTTGGGTAGGCGTCAAAGTGGCGACAATCAACGGGCCAGACTTTGTATGAAAAACCGCCCCTGTTTCGTGTAGGTCGGGCAACAAAAGTCCCTGCCAAGGCTTCCATCATTTAGGCCAAAGCGGTCTGTCAGGTGTCCCAGCTTGCGTCGGCAACGCTCCAAACTTTGGGTGAGAAGCCATCCATGAGGTCGAACCCGTCGTCCTCTGTCGCAGCTTGCGCTCCTTCCCTCCTGCCGCTTCCGCATCTTGTGATCCACCACCTAGCGGTATGCAGATCTTGCGGTGATGAGATATATGCATAAAAATGCTGGTCTGCCAAGCTCTTGCACATTTCCCATCTATGGGAATGCTGAACTCAGGTGGAATAGTTATTTGTTTTCGGATATGTATGGGTTGTATATTTTGACATCAAGTAGAATGAAGCATCATTTTTATCGTGATATGAAATGTGTATTTAGGACGTTCTGATGCGAAAATAAGCATATGACCTGGGTGAGTGATCCAAAATACGTGTCAATATTATTGATGTTGCCTCCTTGTTTTTAAGGAACTGCGTATATGCCAAATGGACTAGATTGCACTTAGGACTATTGGGTCTCTTGCGTGCAAATTTTGCGCATATGTATTGTACGGAGCGTTGTAGTAGTTGAGTGTGGTGTGATGATTAAGCTCAGTTGATCGCTTGTCCCCTGAGTTTAGGCTATCTCCAGCACTCTTTGCCTTCGTTGTAGCCTGGCTTGGAGGACGTTCATGGATGGCGTTGCGGGTGCGCGTATTTTGCTGGTTGATGATGATCAGTCGGTGCGTCGGATGCTGGAAGCTTTTCTGCGTTCGTTGGGTTGCTGTGTATCGGCCGTGCCAAGTGCCGAAGCTGCGCTTGAACTGTTGCCTAATGATCAATTTGAGGTGCTGATTACGGATCTGGTGATGGATGGGCTGGATGGGTTTGCGCTGGTGCGTTCCGTGCGTCAGATCGACCCATATCTGCCTTGCATCCTTATTACCGGAGCCGCAACCTTGATGACGGTGCTGAATGCCCTGAATGATGGCTTTCATACTTGTCTCCTGAAGCCGCTTCAGCTTGAGCAGTTGGAACAACGGGTCGTAGCTGCACTCAACCATCGTCGCGAACGCCTTCAGCATCAACAGGTCCTGCGTCAACTCGGTACCCATCTGTTGCGCCTTGCCGAACCAACGGGTGAGCGGTATGCAGTGGCCGCCGTGGGAACCCCGCCACTTCAGATTGGTCCCCTACGACTTGATGTTAAACGGTATCGGGTTACCGTTAATCACGTGGTGCTTGATCTTTCCCATGGCGATTTTGAACTGTTGCTTTTTCTGGCTCGCCATACCAATCAGGTTGTCTCGGTTGAAGAAATTGCCCGTGAGGTGCTGCATTGTGCGTCGTGCTCGCTCTTTGAAGCCCGCGATCTGGTTAAAGCTCGCATCCATCGCCTCCGACGCAAACTTGCCATCGTCCCCGAAGCCGAAGCCCTGCTCGTGAGTGTCCGTGGCGCAGGGTATATGCTTTCCTATGGCGATTGAATCAGGCTTCCATCGCTATGTTTCGTCTCTGGTGTGCTTTGGTGGCTTCACCGCCAAAGCATACCTATACTTACTGCCGGGTGCAGATGTTGCCTCAGCCCTGATCCGGAAAGCCCAAGGTTTTGTAGCCGTACCACGCCCTGCCACAGGCGGCGGACGTTGCTCAAGCCCTGGCCCGGACGACAGGGCGGATGCGCGATTTGGGCGAATCCGCTATAATTGAAGGGGTTGGTGACGTTCAAAGAGCCGAGGAGATGGCAATGTCAGGCGAGAGTGGCGCCCTGCTGGGGGTGAGTGTGGCAACCGCCGCACTGCGCGAGATGCCCCGCATGGAGGCGCAAGCCGAAATTGCTCGCCGTCGTGCCCGTCGTCTCGGCCGGCCAGTCCTGGTCAGTGTTACGACCGAGGTAGGCCCGCGTGATCCGTTGACGCTGTTTGCCCGTGGTCTGGGCGTGACCCATAATCGACTCTTCTGGAGTGTGCCCGCCCGTGGCCTTGCGGTGGCCGGGCTTGGGTCAGCCTGGAGTTTCGGGGCAACTGGCGCGGAACGTTTTGCCCGCACGGCGGCAGCCTGGCGTGAGTTGATCGCCGAAGCGGCAATTGATGCCGATCCGACCCTGCCGTTTAGTGGTCCGATGGCAGCCGTTGGCTTTAGCTTCGATCCGCTGCGTCAGCCTTCAGGCCATTGGGACGGCTATCCCGATGGGCTGTTGCTCTTGCCCCGCTTGACTCTGGCAACTGATGGGCAGCGTACGAGCCTCACCGTGAATGGCTTGATTGGCCCTTCGACTTCGTCGGTGGCGCTGCATCTTTCGGCGGCCCGCCGCTTGCGTGATCTGCTTGGCCGGGCCTGGCGCCCTCCGCAGGGTGAACCCGGGGTGCAGGTGCGTGATGCCTTGCCCCCCGGGGCCTGGCGTACGATGGTGGCCGAGGCGGTGACCGCGCTACGCGCCGGTGAACTCGAAAAAGTTGTGCTGGCACGCGAGGTGATTGCCCATGCGGCCCGGCCGTTTGATCCCGCTGCGACCCTTGCTGCGCTGCGCCAACGTTTTCCCGAGACCTTTGTGTTTGCGATTGCCCGTGGTGGGCGCACGTTTCTAGGGGCCTCGCCCGAGCGTTTGGTCAGTCTGCACGGGCGCACCGTTGCCGCGAGTGCCCTTGCTGGCTCGATTGGGCGGGGGCGTACCCCCGCTGAAGATGCCGCCCTCGGGGCCGAGTTGCTGGCCAGCGCCAAGGATCGCGAGGAACACGCCGTGGTGGCGCGGATGCTCTATGCCGCCCTGACTGAGTGCTGCGATCCAGTGACGAGTGCCGCCGAACCGGTGCTGATGCAACTGCGCAATGTGCAACACCTCTATACCCCGTTGACCGGGACGTTGCGGGGCGATCAGACCGTGCTCGATCTGGTCGAACGCCTCCATCCAACCCCAGCCCTCGGCGGCCAGCCTCGGGCCCAAGCCCTGGCCTGGATCCGCGAACGTGAACAGCTTGACCGGGGTTGGTATGGTGCGCCGGTTGGTTGGGTTGATGCCGGCGGCCGGGGCGAGTTCGCGGTGGCGATTCGTTCGGCCCTAGTCGGCCCAACTGAGGCCAAACTGTTTGCCGGGGCCGGGATTGTGGCTGCCTCTGATCCTGAACGCGAAGAGCGCGAAACGTCGATCAAGCTGCGTGCGATGCTTGAAGCCCTTGGCGTCGCAACTGAATAAGTCCTGCTGTGGTAGAGATGAGACATAGATCGTTATGAATGGATCGAACGAAGTCCTGACCCATTGGGTGGCAACCCTGGTTGATGAACTGGTGCGCGGTGGGGTTCACGATTTTGTGATCTGCCCCGGTTCGCGGAGTACACCGCTGGCCCTGGCGATCGCTCGCCATCCCGAAGCAACGCTCTGGCTGCAACTTGATGAGCGTTCGGCTGGCTTTTTTGCCCTCGGTCTGGCGCGGCAACGTCGCCGCCCTGCCGCGCTGCTCTGTACGTCGGGAACCGCAGCGGCCAATTTTTTGCCTGCGGTCGCCGAAGCCGACCTGGCCCGGGTGCCGTTGATTGTGCTGACGGCTGACCGTCCGCACGAGCTACGCGACAATGGAGCGCCCCAAACGATTGATCAGGTGCGGCTCTTTGGAACTCGTACCCGCTGGTTCTGCGATCTGCCAACCCCCGAGGCCAATCCTGATTTGCTGCGCTATCTGCGTGCCACCATGGCCCGTGCGCTCGCTGCAAGCCGTGAGGCTCCGGCTGGCCCGGTGCATCTGAACCTGCCCTTCCGTGAGCCGCTTGTGCCTGATCGTGACCTGCTCGAACAACTCTATGCCCGACCAATCAATGATCCCGGCGGGCCAACCATACGCGCTGGCACGGCTCCGCGCCGCCTGGGCCCGGTCGAGGTGACGGCCCTTGCGGCCCAGTTGCGTCTTTCGCGCCACGGCCTGATCCTGTGTGGGCCTGGCTGCCCGCCCGGCCTCGCCCCCCTGGTGGCCCGCCTGGCCGCCGATCTGGGCTACCCCGTGCTGGCCGATCCGCTCTCTGGGGTGCGCTCTGGCACCCACGATCGCAGTATGATCCTGGCGAGTTACGATGCCTTTCTGCGTGATGCGGCCTTCGCTGCCGCCTATGTTCCTGATTATGTGATCCGCTTTGGGGCCATGCCAACCTCGAAGCCGCTGCTTCAGTATCTGCAACGCCACCCCACGGCCCAGACCCTGGTGGTAGACGAAGGCGCAGGCTGGCGTGAGCCAACCAGTCTGGCCTGTGCCCATCTGGCAACCGATCCGCTGACGCTCTGCGTCGATCTGATTGAACTGCTCGAAGGCGCGGCCTCGCCCCAGGATGCCCCGATCCCCTGGGCCGATACCTGGCTGACGGCGGAGGCGGCGACCCGCGAGGTGATCATGACGGCGCTGGCGGATCAGGCCGAACTAACCGAACCGGGGGTGTTTGCAACCCTGGCCGAACTACTCCCTGATGGGGCCACCCTGTTTGTCGGGAACTCGATGCCGGTGCGGGACTGCGATACCTTCTTTCCGACTGGCTCGCGCCGGGTGCAGATCGTCGGCAACCGTGGGGCCAACGGCATTGATGGCCTGGTCTCGACGGCCCTGGGCATGACCGCCGCCGGGGCACGTCCCTTGTTGCTCGCATTGGGCGATCTGTCGCTCTACCATGATGCCAATGGGCTGCTCGCCGCTAAGTTGCACGACCTCGATGCCACGATTCTGCTGATCAACAATGATGGCGGCGGGATCTTCTCCTTCCTGCCCCAGGCCAGCGAAACCGACCAGTTTGAGCGCCTCTTTGGCACGCCCCATGGCCTCGACTTTGCGCCGCTTGCCGCCATGTATGGTGCCCGCTATACCCTGGCCTCTGATTGGGCCAGTCTGCGGAGTGCTGTGCAGGCTGGTTTGCAGGGGCGCGGTCTGCATCTGGTCGAAGTCCGCACCGACCGCGTCCAGAATGTCGCCGACCATCGGGCGCTCTGGCCGCTGGTGAGTACGGCTCTGCGGCTCGCCAAATTGGCGTGAACCAGTTGATAGTTAAGATTTGCTAACGCGTGCCGCAACGGCGTTGATCTCCCCGTTGAGAACGTGATATAATTGCCTCAGATCAATACATTGTGAAGAACTCCACAAGTTTCCTCGTCTGCTCCCTGCGCTAACGAGAAGGCCACCTCATGCTTAGCCACGTTCTCTTTTGGCTCGTTGTGATCGTCTTTGTGGTGGGCCATGCGCTGCTGATTCATTCGGCCTGGCGGCTGCGCCACGGGGCGACCGATCTGCCCGCCCAGGTTCCCCAGAGCCATGGCCCCACGGATCTGCTCTGGACCCTGGCAACCGCCGGTTTGAGTGGTGTGATGTTGTATGCGATCTTCCTGGCCCTGCCCGCGTTGTAGTTGCGCTGCCCGCGTTTCCACCCTCCTTGTGGTAACCCAGCACCTGACACCTCGGTGTTCTGCCAGCCCAACAGTCCGTGATCCTGGCTGCTTTGCCTCCCCGCATCAATTGTGCTGACAAGGACTTTGCTCATGCCCAGCAATGCTTTGCGCCGCCTTGCGCTCAGTGGCACGCTCATGACCTTGATTGTGATCGCGACGGGTGGTTTGATCAGTGCGACGGGGAGCGGGGCGAGTTGCCCGGCCTGGCCGATCTGCACGACCGAACTGGCTGCCCCCACACCCCTGGTCTGGCTGGCGTTGGGCCACCGGGCGCTCGTTCTGGTGGCGATGCTGCTAACCGTGGTGGGGGCGTTCCTGGCGCTACGCCAGCCCGCGCTTGATCGGCTGGCCCGCGTCGCCCTGCTGCTCGCCCCACTGTTTGGTCTGTTCCAGGTTGGCCTGGGGGCCGTGGTAGTGCAACTGGGCCTCTATGGGGCCACCGATGTATCGCATCTGGCGATGGCATTGCTGATGTTGGGCTGCCAGGCGGTTGCGACGGCGGCCCTGTTCCAGCCCGTACACGATGGGCGTCAGGGTGGCCGCGCCAGCCGTGAAGGGCGGCGGCTCAGTGGGTTGGCCTGGTGGACTGCCGGGGCGATGGCAGTGCTGGCACTGGCCCTGAGCGCGCGGGCTGCGGTTGGGCCTGCGATCAGTACGGCGACGTTGTTGCCCGCCAACGCCGGTGGGGCCATGGCTCTGGCAACGATGCTGGCTGGTGGTACCTTTGGGCAAACCCTGCGCTCCCGCAAGGGGGATCGGCTGCTGATCATTGGTGCGGCGGCGCTCTTTGCCCTGAGCCTGGCCCTGATCCCGGTGCTGCTCATCCCAACGACGGTGGCGGGCCTTGGGGTTGGTCCGGCGGCTTTGCTGTGGGCCTTGGCCCTGATGCTGGCCGTCGCGACCCTGCGCCGACCGGTGCCGGTGGCGGGCGTGCCAATGCCCGTGGCCAAACCCAAAGCCGATACCCAGCCCTCGCTGCTCAGTGACTACATCAGTTTGACCAAGCCTAAAGTGATTTCGTTACTGTTGGTGACAACGGCGGCGGCGATGTATATCACCGAGGCGGGTACGCCGTCGCTCTGGCTGGTCTTCTGGACGATGGTGGGTGGCTATCTGGCGGCGGGTGGAGCCGGCGCGATCAACTGTGCCTTCGATGGTGATATTGATGTGAACATGGGGCGCACCAGCCGCCGCCCCGTGCCGAGCGGGCGGATCTCGCGTCGCAATGCGATGATCTTCGGCCTGAGCCTCAGCGCCCTTTCGGTGGTGGTGATGCTTGTCTTTACCACCCCGTTGGCGGCCTTCTTCTCGACCCTGGGGATTGTCTACTACGCCTGGTTCTATACCCAGTGGCTCAAGCGCAGTACCTGGCAGAATATCGTGATCGGGGGCGGGGCCGGGGCCATCCCGCCGCTGGTGGGCTGGACTGCGGTCACGGGCCAGTTGAGCCTGGCTGCCGTGCTGTTGTTTGCGATCATCTTCTACTGGACGCCGCCCCACTTCTGGGCCCTGGCGTTGGTCAAGCAGAAAGACTATACCCGCGCTGGGGTGCCGATGCTGCCGGTGATTGCCGGCGAAGGCGAAACTCGTTGGCAGATCCTGGTCTATTCGGCGCTGCTGGTGGGCCTGAGCCTGCTGCTGACACCGCTGGGCGCTATGGGCTGGATCTATCTGGGGCTGGCAGCGATCCTGGGGGCCTTGTTTATGCGTGATGCCTGGGCCGTCTGGCGCGTGGGCGACCAGGCCAGTATCTGGCAGCTCTACAAGTACAGTCTGCTCTACCTGGCGCTCCTGTTTGTGGCAATGGTCGTGGATCGCGCGATTTTGTAGGCAATCCCACGCATCGTCTTGCGAGGGTCTGGGAGCACATGGTGCTCCCGGATCGTTCGCCGGAGGGCACAAGCGGTAGCGTAGATCCCTCCGGCATCCACCCCCCAAAAGATACCCCATGGGGGTCTTTACGAAAGTTGGATCTAGCATTTCGTGGCAAACTCTGTTATACTGGCGACGACATACGCAGTCTGGTTCGAATCTGGCTAGGTTGCACCACGTTTGTTGAGGAGGAGACCGAACATGACCACATTGATCGAGCAGACCGCGATTGAGCTGACCCCGGCCTCGCCCATGGTAGTGGTGAGCGAGGCTGCTTCGAGCCGACTGGTTGCCATGATGAGTGAGAAGCAGCTTGATGGCTATGCCCTGCGGGTGTTTGTGGCTGGCGGTGGCTGCTCGGGTATGCAGTATGGTATGACCTTTGATGATGAGATGCGCGAGGGCGATAGCGAGTTTCACGCCGGCGGTCTGCGTGTCGTGGTTGACCCGATCAGTGCCAACTATCTGATGGGGGCCTCGATTGACTATGTAGACACCCTGATGGGCGGCGGCTTCAAGATTGACAACCCGAATGCGGTTTCGAGCTGCGGCTGTGGCCATTCGTTCCGCACCGCCAGCGATAGCGGCAGTGGCAGCGAAGCTTCTGGCGGTGGGTGCTGCAGCAGCCACTAAGTACCGTTAATCCTTAGATCACAACGAAGGGAAGGAGTACTCTCCTTCCCTTCGTTGCATGTCGGTTTCGGGCTTAATCCCGCACGCCAGCCCGACCCTCAATGGTCATCATGGTCGCTTGCATCAGCGCGATCGTCTGCTCGTGGCCCTTACTGCGGGTGATCACTTCGCCATTGCAGACACTGATGGTGCGGCCCGTCCGTACCACATGCCCATGAGCCAGCAAGAACTCCCCGCGGGCTGGGGCCATAAAGTTGACCTTGAACTCAATACTCAAGATCCCTACCTCGGGTGGTAGCAGGCTCAGGGCGGCGTAGCCACAAGCACTGTCTACAATCGTGGTGAGTACGCCGGCGTGCAGAAACCCGTGTTGTTGGCAAAGGTCAGCCCGATAAGGTAAACTGATCGTAACCCATCCCGGCGCAACATTGTGGAGCTCTGCTCCAAGGGTGTTCATAATGGTTTGCCGCGCAAAGCTTGCCCGTACCCGAGCGGCAAAATCGGGGTCACGAGGCTCAAACGTCGCCATCCTCTTCCTCCTCACCCGGTAGCTAGCTACAATCCAGAATGTGTTGCTCTAGGTCTTACCATGGCCTCATTGAATCTGCCAGAGGATTGTGCCACCATGACCTACCCTGATCATCCCTTCCATTCAACCTACCTCGAAGGGCTGCGGCTATTTAACGCCGGTCACTTCTGGCATGCCCACGAACAGTGGGAAACCTGTTGGTTGGCGACAACCGACGCCGAAGCCCGCTGCTTTTATAAGGGGATCATTCAGGCCGCAGCCGCCCTGGTCAAACTCCAACAAGGCAATCGGCGCGGCCTGGCCCTCAATTGGGCCAAAAGTCGGGTGCGCCTGCTGAGCTTGCCCCCGCACTATGGCGGGCTTGATCTGCTGACCCTGCGCGAACACATGGATCGCCTGGTTCAGGGTGAAGTCAGCACGTTACCACGTTTAGAACTAAATCCATGCTTCGTTACACCAGGTTAGGATGAAAGTGTTATGATACGTTCAGCGAGTTATGCAACGTGATCCTAGGCGAAAGGGACGGACGTGTCGGCCAAGATCCTCGTCGTTGATGACGACCCGGCCATCCGCAACTTATTAGTACGCATTTTGCAGCGTGATGGCTATACGCCGATCACGGCAAATAATGGAGTCGAAGCCCTAGAGTGCGTCGCTCGTGATGCGCCCGATCTGATCTTACTCGACGTCACGATGCCCTTGTTGGATGGCTTCGCGGTCTGTCAGCGCCTCAAAGACAATGAGGTGACCGCTCTGATCCCCGTGACGATGCTGACCGGGCTGGATGATCGTGAACATCGCCAACGTGGGCTTGAGGTCGGCACCGACGACTTTTTGACCAAGCCGTTTGATCAGAGCCTGTTGCGCGCCCGCATTCGTTCCCAACTCCGGGTCAAACGCTTGACCGACCAGCTTGAGCGCACCGAGCAGGTGATCTTTATGCTGGCCCTTGCCGTCGAGGCGAAGGATGCCTATACCGAAGGTCATTTGCGTCGCTTGGCGAGTTACAGTGAGCAGTTGGCAATCGTTGCGAATGTCCCCCATGAACAGTTAAAAGCCGTGCGCTTCGGTGGGCTGCTCCACGATATTGGCAAGATCTCGATTGATGATGCGATTCTGCGCAAACCCGGTGCCCTAACCGCCGAAGAGTATGAGCAGATCAAGCAGCATCCCGAGTATGGGGCCAGAATCGTTCAGCCGATGCGTTTTGCGAGCGAAGTTGCGCCGATTATTCGCCATCATCACGAACGTTGGGATGGCAATGGCTACCCGGCTGGCCTGGCCGGTGAGGGGATCCCGCTCGGGGCGCGGATTGTGGCCATCGCCGACGCCTACGATGCCATGATGACTGATCGGCCCTACCGGCGCTCGTTGGGCCTCGAAGAGACGTTGCGCCGCCTGCGGGCCGGGAGCGGTCGCGAATGGGATCCGCATCTGTTGGCGTTGTTCCTCGATCTCGTCGAAACTAAGCAACTGATCGAACCCCGTATCGAAGGCGAGTTACTTAACCTGACATCGCTCAGTAGCGATTAATACCAGCAATGTACGACGCCGCACTGCCCTACTTGCATTGCCCGCGCCACCCCAATCAGCCTTTGCTGCTGCGTGAGGGAGCCGAGCGGGCTGTTGATGGGGCCATCCTAACCGGAACCATGGATTGCCCGACCTGCTCGACCCAATACCCGATCCGCGAGGGCATGCTTGATCTGCTCGGATCGCGTTACTTACCAACGAGCCCGGCCCAAGTGACCAATCTGTTGCCCCTCACGGCTTGGGCCTACGAACGTACCTGGCGGCCCCAGGCCCTGAGTTTGCTCAGCGGCGAGTCGTTTGGCTATGAACGCGAGTTGACCCTGATCACAACCCTGGCCGCGCCTGCCCGTGGTGGTCTGCTTGTGGATGTAGCCTGCTCGAATGGCTTGTACGCCCGCGCCTTAGCCCAGGCCCTTGGTGCGGCCCCAGGCCATGTGATCGGGGTTGATCATGCCTGGCCAATGTTGCAACAGGCGCGGGCCTATGCCCAGGCCCAGCGCTTGCCAATCAGTTTTGTGCGCACCAGTGCTCAGGCCCTGCCCTTTGCCGAGGGGAGCGCGAGTGCGCTGGTGATGGGTGGCTCGCTCAACGAAATCGGTGATGCCCCGCAGGCCCTGCGGGAACTTCGCCGTACCATGGCTAGCACTGGCCGGGTTGCCTTGATGAGCCTGGTACGCGGCCAGCGCCTGCCAGGACAGGTGCTGCAGCAGGCTCTGGGCTTGGGTGGGATCAGCTTTCCTAAACTCGCCGATCTGAACCACATGCTGGCCGCCGCCGATTTGCGCCTGCGGGGGCAATGGCAGTATGGGGTGGTGGTCTTTAGTTTGCTGACCCAACCCTAATGGTTGGCGCGTCGAACGTCGGGAGGCAGCGTTCTGCATTTGGGGTAGCCGCAAGCTCCCTACCGACGAA
This sequence comes from Oscillochloridaceae bacterium umkhey_bin13, assembly GCA_048381555.1. GTDB lineage: Bacteria > Chloroflexota > Chloroflexia > Chloroflexales > Chloroflexaceae > Viridilinea. The sequence goes on along the minus strand of JBLWKA010000153.1, from coordinate 73 downwards.
TGTGACCGCTCTCAACAATATTCAACAAAGGTAATTTGTATTCATCCCCCACCGATGTGCTCCCGCTGATGAT
>JBLWKA010000152.1:0-13199 GCA_048381555.1 Oscillochloridaceae bacterium umkhey_bin13 | reverse complement strand
CACGCCCCCGCAGGCACCCGTATCGGACGCCGCGCTGCATAAATGTGGATGCCGTTGGTGGGTAGATGCAGCGCGGTGGAATGCGGTATATCACAGCAAGACACAAACGTTCTGTCCGCCCTTAAACTCCTTGAGGGAGAGGGGGCCGAAGGGCGACCGGACGCCATGATGCCAAAACCCTATACCTGAAAGGGCAGCCCCAGGGCTGCCCCTACGCGGTATCGTGGCCGCCATGTGGGTACAACGGGCCGCCAGAACGCTGATCGCATTCGCCAGCAGGATCATTCACGGCGACGGCAGGAAAATGTAATCACCCTGAGCGGGTGTGCCTCACACTCCGTCTAGCAAACGGGTGACGACATGCTCCCATGTGATCGTGGCGACCATGGGTTGCCCCGCTTGGCCCATGTGCGCGGCCAGGTTTGGGTCGCTGGCAAACTGGCCGAGGGCCTGGGCAATCGCGTGCGGATCAGGATCCGTTACCCGTCCATTCAGGCCGTCGCGCACAAACTCAAGCACCCCACCGGCATCGTGCGTGGTCACAACGGGCCGGGCTGCCCCAAAGGCTTCGACGGTCGCAAAGCCATAATCTTCGTCAATCGGGGCATAAAAGACCGCCCGTGCCTTGGCATACAGTTCGATCAGGTCGTCGTCACTGACAAAGCCCAGGAACTGCACCCGCTGACCTAAACCTAAGCGCTGGGCCAGCGCCATCAACCGCGGGCGATCCGGGCCGTCGCCGACAATCCGTACGGGCATCGGATGCTGCATCTGGGCAGCCGCTTCGAGCAGCAGATCGAGCCGTTTTGCTTGATCAAGTCGCGACGCCGAAAGCAGATAATCGCCATACGCCCCTGCCCACAAACGCTCGGCATAGCGGCTTGGCGGATAGAGCGGCGTGCTGGCGAGGCCGTTAAAACGTTGCAGGCGGGCACTGACATTGTGCGAGATCGTGAAACGGGCCTCACATTCGCTCAGGGCCCGTCGATCCATCCGCAAGAGGGTATCACGCACCTGACGATGGGCTGGCGTATTGGTAAAATCGCTCAGCGGGGTGCCGTACCAGTCATAGGCTTGGCGGTGCTGATGCACTAGCCAGAGCCGTTTGTGCGAGTGGCGCACCATGTAGGACGGGAATTTGGTTGCAATCACCAGATCAACTGGCTCACCGTTCACGTGGCTGAGATCGAGCAAGCGCCAGGCCAAGGCACTCTCGGGTAGCCGCTCAACGGGATGCCACTGATACGGCAGGGCCACAAGTTCGACCAGGTGACCACGGGCACGTAACGCATCACGCAACCCTTCGGCCAACAGTTCGGCCCCGCCTCGGGCAAAGGGCACCTGGGCCGTGCAAATAAGGATGCGTTTGCTACTCATATAGAGGTGTGTTCTGGCTACCTATTTGGCTCATGAGGTTTGGTGAGGCGCGTGCGCAGTTCGGCTTCGGCTGCCGCGAGTAGGGGCAAGGCGGTTGCGAGCGCATCATTTGCAGCGTTCTGCTGTTCGACAATCGGATTGATCATCCAGCGCAAATATTGGCGGACGCTGCGTTGGACAAGGGCCGCTGGGCTGGCTCCGAGTTGTTGATGGGCACTGACCTGGGCCAGCCGCCGGAGTTCATCCTGGGGCACTTGTGGTGCCGTGGGTTGGGCTGGTTGCGCCCCAGATAACGGTGGCGAACCATCTGGCGGCGTGGTTGCTGCTTCGAGGGTTGCCAGCCGGGTGCGTAGTTCCAGATTCGACTCGATCAACAGACTCAGTGAACGGGCAGCCGCTTCGTTGAAACTGTTCTGCTGGGCCACAATCGGTGGAATGTACCAGCTAAGACTGCGGCGTACCACCTTATGCACCAGCGCCCAGGCTCGGGTGTACAGGTTGCCACCTTCGATCGGCCAGTGCGCACTGACCACCCGCGTCACTTCGAGTTGTTCGGCGCAGTGGCGTAATTCACGCTCGATGGCCCCTAGCGCCGTGCCTTCCTCATCATTGTTCAGGGCGGCCCGCTGCTGGCGTACTTCGGCCCGCAAAGCGGTCAGGATCGCCGCAACATCCGGGGCCTCTTTGCCATGATCCATCGGTGCCATCCTCCATCATGATCATGCCGTCGCTTCAGCGCCCTGCGGTCCCTCAATTGATCGCGCTCAAGAGGTGATCCAGCCGTTGACCACGTACCTGGGCCAGGTCATCCTGGAATTTCAGTAACGCCCCTAGGGTATCGTTCACCAGGCTTGGGGTCAGGCTGGTGGCATCAAGCACCTGCAATGCGGCTACCCAATCGAGGGTTTCGGCGATGCCAGGGAGTTTGTAAAGATCTTCGCGGCGCAGGGCTTGTACGAAGCGGACGACCTGGTGGGTCAACTGTTCGGGCGCAGCGGGGCGACGGGCGCGCACAATCGCCAACTCCTGGGCCAGATCAGGGTAATCAACCCAGGCAAAGAGGCAGCGCCGCTTCAGGGCATCGTGGATCTCGCGGGTGCGGTTCGAGGTGATGATCGTGATCGGGGGCTGTTCGGCCCGGATTACCCCTAGTTCAGGAATGCTCACTTGCCAATCACCGAGCAATTCGAGCAAAAAGGCCTCGAAGGCTTCATCCGCCCGATCAAGCTCATCAATCAGCAGGATCGGCGGACCCGCCGGATCAGGTTCGAGGGCCTGGAGCAGCGGGCGGCGCAGCAACAATTCCGGGGCAAAGATATTGGTTGCCCCCAACTCGCCACGGGCCTCGCTCAGGCGAATGGCGAGAATCTGGCGCGCATAGTCCCACTCGTATAAGGCCGTACTGGCATCCAGCCCTTCGTAACACTGGAGCCGAATCAGGCGTCGTCCGAGCATCCGGGCCAGGGTGCGAGCCACCTCGGTCTTGCCAACGCCCGCTTCGCCCTCGAGCAACAAGGGTCGTTCGAGTTTCAGGGCCAGAAAGATCGCGGTAGCGAGCGAGCGATCCGCCAGATACTGGTGGGCGGCCAGATCGGCTTGTAGGGCCTCGAGCGATGCAACGGGCATAGAGACGGGCTCCGTGTAGGCAGCAGTGGTTTGGTTATTATACCAGAACCATTTGGCACAGCGCCGACATAGGGCGATTGCCAATGCGCATCATTGCTGCGCTATTCGGTATAGTGGGGGGCGGCGAAACCGTCCCAACCCCCCAAGTTTGGCCTGCCCAACAACCTGCACCAGCGATCTTGGCAGCGTCGTCAACCTCACTTCAGGTGGGTAGCGAGGAAGGCCGGAACCTTAGTGGCAGTGGTGGGTTTGGCAAGTGGCGTGCTGATCGCCCGGTCGTTAGTGCCCCGGTGAGCGCGATGGCCCGAGCGGCCCGCCAGATTGGCCAGGGCGAGCGGCTGCAACCCGATACCGTTCGACAATCTTGCCACAAAAATGCTTTACCCCACTGTCCCCAAACCTAGCGTTGCGGCGTTCTCGCCTAGTGGGGGCGTACCGGTGCTGCAGGCCATCCGCCAGAGAAGTCGATGATTGCCCCAGTCATAAAAGTCCCCTGCATCGTAGCGAGATAGCGCACCAACTCGCCGATCTCCTCTGGTTGGGCAAGCCGTCCAACGGGAACTGTTTGTGCAATAAAGGCGCGGCCAGCAGGATCATCAACAAAACGTGCTCGAGGATAGTACTACAGTTGTATTTCGAAAAGCGATCCGTTTCCGTCAGCGTAAACGCCTCGGATAGCGCTTGCGAAGGCCACCTCCGTGGCCTGTTTAGCCCACGAAGGTGGGCTTTGCAAACCGTAGCCGAGGGCTTTCAGCCCGACGGGGAGCGCACCTACAACTGTAGTAATAGTAGGTCTCGCTATACAGATAGTTGGGGGCAATCGCGTTGACTGGGATGCCGAATGGAGCCAGTTCCAAAATTTTAGCATGGACGTTACGCATAGCCGGGGATAACGATGATACAATAAAGTTTTAGGTGTGGTTCAAAATAGCTCCCAGCAGGGTGCCAATGAAGTTTGTACCCTACCACGATAAGGACATCACGCATGACCAAGATTGCAATTATTGGACTGGGCCTGCTTGGGGCCTCACTCGGCATGGCGTTGCGTTCGGCCGATGCTAAGGAATCACCGCTTGGGCCGGTTGAGGTATGGGGTTGGGATCGTGATCCGAAGGCGATCAAGGAAGCGCGGGTGCGCTTGGCCATTGATCGGGAGGTACGCACCCTGCCCGAAGCGGTGCGTGACGCAAATCTTGTGGTGCTGGCAACCCCGGTTCAGGCCATCCGTGAACTGCTCGTCCAGCTTGGCAGCTTGTTGCCAGAGGGCTCCGTCGTTACCGATGTGGCGAGTACGAAAGCTGCGGTGATGGAGTGGGCGGCGCAGTTGCCGAATGGCATCACCTTTATCGGTGGTCACCCGATGGCAGGTAAGGAACAGTCGGGCACGGCGGCGGCTGATTCCGAACTGCTGACCGGTGCGATCTACTGCCTGACCGTGAGCCATCGTGCGCCGCAACAGGCGGTTGAATTGGTCGAGGCCATGGTTCGTACCGCAGGGGCGCGTCCCTACTACATTGACGCGACCGAACACGATGCCTATGTCGCGGGCATCTCACACCTGCCGATGCTGCTCTCGGTTGGCCTGACCACGATTACCGGCCAGAGCCCTGCCTGGAAGGAGTTGGCCCCGTTGGCGGCAACCGGCTTCCGCGATGTCTCGCGCCTGGCTTCGGGCGATCCCGAGATGCACCGCGATATTTTGCTTACCAATGCGGCGGGACTCGACCGCTGGATTGATGCCATGATCCGCTTTCTGGTGACAACCCGTGATCAGTTAGCGGCGGGCGACAGTGAAACAATCGAAACGATGCTGCGCGAAGCCAAGGCTCACCGCGACGAGTGGCTCGCCAGTCGCCCCAATTTGCGCCCCGGCGAAGCCGATTTTTTACAGCAACCCGAAATCGAACGCCCCAATCTCTTGACCTTTCGCCGCCCTGGGCGCAAGTAGGGACGCAGCACGCTGCGTCCCTACATCAGCGTCCCTACACCAGCCGCACCCCCGTCGCGTCATCCAACGCTCCGACCAGCCGGGCTTCGGGTAGCATGGCCTGCGCCGCATCGCCATGTTCTGGGGCCACGATCACAAGCATGCCCAGGCCCATATTGAGGGCGTGGAAGGCGTCGGGTTCGCTCAGTTGGCCCTGTTCAACCAGATAGGTAAAGATCGGTGGAACGGGCCAACTGCCGCGCCGCAGATGGGCACCAATGCCCTGGGGCAATACCCGAGGCAGGTTGTCGAAGATGCCGCCCCCAGTGATGTGGGCCAGAGCCTTGATCGGAACGGCAGCCCGCAAGGCACGCACTTCGGGCAAGTAGCAGCGATGCACCGCCAACAGGGCTTCACCCAGACTGACGCCACCAAGGATAGGTGGGCAGGCAGCATACCCTGCCGGTTCCTGGGCCACAATCCGGCGGGCCAGCGAGTAGCCATTAGTGTGCAGGCCGGTAGACGGCAGGGCCAGGATCAGATCGCCTGCCGCTAGATCGGTGCGGGGCAATAGGGCCGAGCGTTCGACAACCCCTACAATGGTTCCGGCTAGATCAAACGCGCCCGCGACATAGACGGCGGGCATTTCGGCAGTTTCGCCACCTAACAGAGCACAACCAACCGCCCGGCAGGCGGCAGCGACTCCCCCAACCAGAGTCACAACCCGGCTCGGATCAAGCTGGGCCGAAGCGATATAGTCCATAAAGAAGAGCGGTTCGGCCCCCTGAACCAGAATATCGTTGACACAATGGTTGACCAGATCCTGGCCGACCGTATCGTAGCGCCCCAGGGCTGCCGCAACCAGGGTTTTGGTGCCCACCCCATCGGTGCTACTGACCAGCACTGGTTCACGCAGTCCGGCCAGGGCCAGGCCCGCATCAAAACAGCCCCCAAACGCCCCCATGCCCGCCAGCACCGCTGGGCCATACGTCGAGCGTACGGCGCCAGTCTTTACCGATGGGCCGGGGGGGGCGGGGACTATATGGACCCCCGGTGCAGCATGGGGGGGGGTGTTTGATTTCGCCTGCTGTGTGTTGGCGGGGGGGCCCACCGCGCGTTCGCTCGTTGCTCCCCGCAGGGTATTCAGGGAGAACCATGTTCTTCCTGCCCCACTGCGGTGTATGCTAAGGTGTTCAGGGAGATCCCAGTCCGACTGCGGTGTGCGCTAGGGTGTTCAGGGAGATCCTAGTCTAACTGCGGTGTGCTCTTGTTTAGGTGTACTGCTTCACATGGTTGGCACGGTGCGCCCTTCCGGCCTCCCTCCCCCAACCGCTCCTTTCAGGTATAGGGTTTTAGTTGGCGACCCTTCCGGCCCCCCCTCCCCCAGCTCCTCCCCCTCACGGGGGGAGGGGAGCCGAACCGCAGCACAATGAACGATTTGGACAGCGACTATTCTACCGGAACGGGCACCTGATCAAGCATGGTAGCCACCAGATCATCGGCACTCCGCCTGCGCAACCGCGCCTCGGCAGTCAACATGAGGCGGTGCCCGAGTACTGGCGCGGCCATCGCCTTTACATCATCGGGTAAAACAAAGTTGCGCCCACGCAGCGCCGCCAGAGCCTGTGCCGTCTGATAGAGCGCCAGCGAGCCTCGGGGACTGGCTCCCAGTTCCACATCGGGGTGGCTGCGGGTCGCCCGCACCACAGCGACGAGATACTGACGGACAACCGCACTCACCCCGATCATCCGCACCTCGGCCTGGAGCGCCTGAAGGGTTGTGGCACTCACCACGGCTTGCAAAGCTGCGAGGGGATTGCTCCGCTCATAGCGGGTCAGGATCGCCTCTTCTTCTTCGGCTGTGGGATACCCGGGGGCAAGTTTGAGCAAAAAGCGGTCAAGTTGCGCTTCGGGCAGCGGAAAGGTACCCTCAAGCTCGACAGGGTTCTGGGTGGCGATCACAAAGAAGGGCCGGGGTAGCGGGCGGGTAGCACCATCAATCGTGACCGTCCGTTCTTGCATCGCTTCAAGCAGCGCACTCTGGGTACGGGGCGTCGCCCGATTAATCTCGTCGGTCAGCACCAGTTGGGCAAAGATTGGCCCCTGACGAAACTGAAACTCGCCCAACTTCTGATTGAAAAATGAGAGCCCGGTGACATCCGAGGGCAACAGGTCGGGGGTAAACTGGATGCGCTGAAAACTACAGCCCAATGAGGCAGCTAGGGCGCGGGCCAGACTTGTTTTACCAGTTCCGGGTACATCTTCGAGCAGGACATGGCCCTCGCAGAGCATCGCAACCAGCAAGAGTTCGACAATTTCGGTTTTGCCAATGATCGCCTGCGCCACATTGGCCCGTACCTGGCTGGCAACCGCACTGATCGCCGCTACCCGCTCAGGACTCAACTCAGTCACAGCTACTCCCTTAGTAGAAACGCAGAACCCTAACCAGCGGCTGTGATCCTGCAGACGAAGCCCAGAAGGTCTGTTTGGCTGCGCATGGCGTACGCGCCGATACCCCAACCCTGGCGCGGTTATGATACGCGATGTGTCCGGACTGTCAATCCCGGTCAGTATAAGCTTGCCATGAAGGCATGCTAACTCATTGTCCACTTGTAGCACGGTCGGCGACTGGCGTTGGTGCATGCGCATGCGGAGGCCCTGGGGCTTCTGCACGCGACAGTCTGGCAACGAGCCCCTGATCAGGGAATTCACAAGCTCTTAACTGGCCCTTAAGCCTCGTACGCTACACTCGTACGACACCTTCCCTATGCAAGCGCGGATGCTTTCGCCCATGATCCGAAAGGTGCGCGTGATCAGCAAGGAGCACCAAGCGATGACGTCGATGACCACACGCCCCATGGTAGGTGCCGCCCTCCCGTCGAGCCTGCTGGCCCAGCACCGCGACTGGCTTCTGGAAGAACAGCGTGACCTAGAGATCCAGGATCCGTATGACCCGACGCTCCTTGACGGCGATTGGGCTGACCGCGTCGAGGCGATCCGTACGCAGTTGGCGGGATACACGGGACGACTTGGTGTGCATGGCCCGTTTCTGAGCCTGACGCTGCTGGCCTATGACCCGAAGGTGCGCACGGTGGTGACCGAGCGCCTGATCCAGGGTCTTGCGTTCGCGGAGGCGATCGCGGCGAGCCATATGGTTATCCACAGCCCCTTCCAGTACTTCGGCAGTCCCTTCCTTGCCCACACCCCTTCCTCGGGGCTTAGCGAGCAGGTCGCAATGGTTCACACGACCCTCGAGCCGGTTGTCGTCGCCGCAGAGCGGGCCAGGCTCACCCTTGTCATCGAGAACATCCAGGACACCAACCCGCGCGCATTGCTCGACCTGGTGCGCTCCTTCGATACTCCTGCCGTGCGGATGAGCCTGGACACTGGCCACGCGCTGATCAGTCATCGCATCGGTGGCCCTACGCCCGACCAGTGGGTGCGCGAGGCCGGGCCGCTGCTCGGCCATCTGCATCTTCAGGACACGGACGGACAGCTTGATCGCCACTGGGCTCCCGGCGATGGGAATCTGAACTGGTTCGCCCTGTTCGAGGCCCTGGGCGAGCTCGCGCACCAGCCGCGCCTGCTTCTGGAGGTGCACGACCCGCAGGCGATCCGGCGCGGCGCCGCGTATCTCGTTGAGCGGGGGCTGGCGCGCTGACCGTGCGGCGTCGAAGGAGGGGCTGCCGCGTGGCGGCGGGTCGAGGAGGAGAGACGGGCGTATGCATCGGATTGACCGTTTTCCTGAGAGCTATGACGAGGCGCATTCGCCCCGCACGACGACGATGGCTTCTTTGCCTGGCGCAGGAACCACCGCTGCGTGCTGAGCCACGACGTCTGGATCGGCCACGGGGCGATCGTTCTTCCGGGCGTGACGGTCGGCAGGGGCGCCGTGGTAGCCGCAGGGGCGGTCGTCAGCCAGGATGTGCCACCGTACGTGATCGTGGGCGGAGTACCGGCGCGTCCGATCCGCCCTCGCTTTCCCGAGCCAATCGCCCGCCGCCTGCTGCGGATCGCCTGATGGGAGTGGGATCGGGCCATGCTCGAGGTGCGCTTTGAAGATCTTGGCGATGTCGAGCGCTTCGTTGAGCGCTACGACATAGAGGGCTAGGGCCGATCCTCCAGCGGTCAGCCACCGTAAAGGCGTCAGTTCCCGCCTGCGAGCCGCTTGTAGCGGCGCAACTCCCCGCGCGCGGCGCCTCGGGGCTCACCAGTATGCGGGCGACTAGCCCAGTCAGACCCGGCCCGTCCTGCGGGCGGAAGCCTTAGGCTAGGCTGAGGTGCAAGCTATCTATGAATGCTTTACCGCCGCTTTACCGTGACGTAACACGGCATAACACCGACCGCCTATGACAAGCACCTACAGATACCACGGCACCATCTGGCGCCAGTCGGCGGCACAATGGGCTTCGCCCGGCCAGATCCGCAGGGCGTGCCAGACGCCCTGATCCCACAAGATCGAACTGAGACGCTGATTGTTCGCGAGAAACAGATCCTGCTCGCCGACGGCCAGCGTGATCTCTAGCCGCCGCAGTGCGTCCATCGTCTGCGGATGACTCAGTTGCGGCAGGAAGTGGCAGGGCGTGTAGAAGTAGACCGTCTCATCGTAGTGGCCGTCGAACAGGTCGCGGTAGTGGCCGACGGAGGTCGTCAGATCGTAGCGCCCGCTCAGCGCCACGAGCTTGCAGAATCGCTCGGGGTGCCGAAAGACCAGGGCTGCGGCGTGATAGGCGCCTAGGCTGCAACCGTGGGCAATCAGAGCCGGGTTTGAGTTGCGCTGCTCAGATAGCGGCACCACTTCTTCGAGGACGTAGGCCTCGTACTGGCGGTGGCGGGCGATACGCTCCCAGGGCGAGCGGTGGGGGGCGTACAGGCTCTCGCGGTCGACGCTGTCCAGACAGTAGAGCTGGATATGGCCCTGGCCGATGGACGACGCCAGCGACGCGACCAGGCCCCAGTTCTCATAGTCGTAGAACCGCCCGCCGCGGGTGGGGAAGACCAGCACCCGCGCACCGGCGTGCCCAAACACGAGCAGATCCATCGTCCGCTGGAGCCGGTGGCTCCACCACGCAACATACTCACGGCGCATACCCGACCCTCGGCGTGATCTAGTATCGTCAAGATACTGTACGCTACGGAGGTTATCGCGCTGTTAAGGCCAGATGATTACTTGAAGATCAGGGCGTGAGTAAGATCCGCCCTGAAGCTGTGCCTTCCCGCTCCGGCAGGATGGTGGTGGTCACGATCAGCGCTTGGATGTCTAGCCCGTTGACGATCTCGATGACTTCCCGCAGCACGCACGGTGAGCCGGAGACGCCCATGGTGCAGTAGAGCTTGGGGCGCGGCGTGGCGAAATGAGTATGGATAGCTTCGGGGACATCCCCCGGCAGGCGCGCAAAACATGGGCCGCCGTAGCGATAGATCGGCGGGCGGTGAAAGAACTGCGGATGGCGCGGCTGGTAGGCGAGCAACTCCTCCGGCGGGATGCCCAGGATCGCGGGCGTGTCCATCACCAGGGTCAGGTCACCGGCCATCAGGTCGAGCAGGCTCCGCCACTGCGGCAAGCCCAACGATTGCGCCATGCGGTTGAAGGGCGCCAGCCAGATCTTCGTGCGCGGCAGCCACCAGTCCACGAACCAGTTCAGCGGTAGTTGGATGCCCCGGTCACGTAGACACGGCTAGTATCCAGCGCAACATGGCGCCCGATTTCCGCGATCATTTCAATGATGAACCGAACATCGTCAATTTCTTGCAGCGATGATTCGAGCGTACCGCGTCCGTCGTTCCAGCGTGCAGTGTCTCGTTCGCCGGGTATTTGGTACGCATCTGGGTATGCAACATAAAAGCCGTGCTGGTCGGCGTGCGCATCAAAACCCAATGCGCGCTGCATTTTACTTCCCGTGCCGTACGTCCCATGCAGCACAACCAGCAACGACAAAGGTTCATCGGCGTCAGGAATAGGAGGAACATGCAAAATCCAGGTGCGCGTGCGCCCATCAACGTCAAGCGAGAAATCGATATTTTTGCCAGCCTCCCGATTCGGGCGGACGCAGGCGGTCAGCAGGAAAATGAATGTGAATGAGAAGACCGCGTAAAACATGAAAAGGCGCTTCATCCAGACTTATCCCAATCATATCGTGGGCAGCAAAACAGCCACTGCGAACAGGAAGGTCAACCCGGCGGCAATCCACCAGACCGGCTGCGGCTGGTCGGGCAGGGCAACCGGGTTGGGCAACGGCGCGTGAATATCCAGCCAGTAGGCTGCCAGGAAAAAGCCCCAGAAGAAGCCCACATAGCCAAACCAGGATTGCAAAGCCACAATAACCACGCCCTGCCAGCCAAGTGGATGCCAGATGGCCAGAAAGGTGAACAACACGTTGATGGCAAGATAGGGAACCAAAAGCAAGGGCAGGGCAATCCGCACCCGTTCGGCTTTGTCGCTGGCGTCGGCGGCAAAGCGCAGGGCGGCGCGCGCCAGCCAGAAGAAGCCCCACACCAGGCCGCCTGCGCCGACCAGCAGGATGGGCACGCGCACGGCCCATGAGCCGCCCAAGCTAGCAACGACTTTTTGCCAGTCACCGACCTGCTCACGCCCTGACTGGTAGAACAGCGGGTCTACGAACAGGTAGCCAAACCCCATAAACAGGTTATACCCAGCAAAATACATCCAAAACAGGGCCAACATGGATCGCTGCTGGCGGGCAGTTCGACCGAAGAGGAAGACGCCCAGGAAGCCAAGCAGGATATTCAACAAGGCGGGAAGCGCCTCGACCAGGACGGTGCCGGTTTCATTCGGCGCGCCGGGCCAGGCCCAAAGGACGGCAAACAGGTTGAATGCCTGCCACTCCGCGCCCACGAGCACAGCAGTAACACCGTGGCAGGCTTCGTGGAGGATTTGTGCGCCAAGTGCGCCCAGCAACGCGGCGGTCAGGGCATTGAGCATGAGCATTGTCTGTTTATGCATAAGACACCTCCAACGAGTGAAGGATGGGTGACCAGTTGTTTCGTTTCCTTTTCCTTGCGGCTTGATTGAATAGACATGTAAATAATTCCGTCAAATACGAATAGGAAACCGATCAATAATAAGGATGGCTGTCAGATCCATGGTGTAAACTCCATCGTGTTGGGATGTACATGCGTACTCGCTAGTTGCGTGGGGCGAGCAGCTTGCTGTGGGTTCCCGAACGTGTTCACGGTGTATACCCAGGAGTTCGTCGCTGCCGACGTTCAGGCGCGGAAACCACACGCTGAGTGTAACGTACCATCCTTAAGCGCAGGTTAAGGCGGGCCGCCTTCTCCTGATGCTGATGGCCGGCCACGCTACGCCTGTGTTTTTTGTCGGGTCTTCATCCCCTGCGTGAGAGCTTCGGGTAATTATTTGAAACAAACAAGCTAACCGCCAGCTGTGGCATGATATGGGTACTTACACCAACCAAGTCACAGCAAAGCGGTTAGATATGCCTATTGTACCACCGACTCTGCGGGCTGGCACGCGTGATTTGCCCGACGTGCCCGCCTTCGTTCAGTCCCTCATCGGCGAGTTCCTCGCGCCGATCATGGTCTGGCTGACCACGCTGGTCTATCGGCCCCTGCTCCACCGCTGCGCGGACCACCCGCTGGTGCTGCTGAACCAGTATTACGACCCCGCCCCTATCGTCGCCGCATGCCAGGGCTTTCATCACGCCCCCGGCACGCCCGGCGCGCCGCCAACCTTCACCATTGACCAGTTCGTCCGCGCCGAGCTGGTGCGAACCTGGGCCGATACCTGCTCCGACCCCGCGCTGGAGGAGTTGCTCAGCACCAATGTGCTCGTGCGCTGGTTCGTCGGCCTGCCGCTGACCCAATCCGCCCCCGACCACAGCACCCTCAACGACTTCCACGCCCACATGCAGGCCCACGCCCCCGCGACCTTCTTCCGCGATGTGCTCACCTTCCTCGCCCGTGTGGACCCCGAAGACCCCGCCAGCACGCCCCAGATCATCGATACCTTCGCCATGGCGAGCCCAGTCGCGCCCAGTGTCAGCCCGGCCCACCTGCTCAATCACCTCAGTCTGCGCCTGACCCGCTGCTGGCTCATCTACGCGCCCGCGTCGCTGCAGTCGGCCCTGCCCCCGCTCGACCTGAGCGTGCTCGCCCATCCCGGCTGTAAACTACAGTCTAGAACTCGGCACTTTTACCGTCTAAAAATCGGCACCTGCGCGTCGCCCCTCCACGGTTCGGCGACTGTCCGCTACGATCACCAGCAGACAGTCGCGACGACCCAGAAGGG
>JBLWKA010000151.1:0-13385 GCA_048381555.1 Oscillochloridaceae bacterium umkhey_bin13 | reverse complement strand
CGAAGCATTCGCCACCGCATGATCGGTAAGGACACGGCGATCGGCTGGCGAATGCTTCGGCCCTACGTGTCGCCACCACCGATCCTATGGCGCGATGCGCGACGGGATCGCCGGGGCGGGCGACGGGATCGCCGGGGCGGGCGACGGGATCGCCGGGGCGGGCGACCGGATCGCCGGGGCGGGCGACGGGATCGCCGGGGCGGCGACGGGATCGCCGGGGCGGCGACGGGATCGCCGGGGCGGGCGACCGGATCGCCGGGGCGGGGAAATGTACGGCCGAAGCATTCGCCACCGCATGATCGGTAAGGACACGGCGATCGGCTGGCGAATGCTTCGGCCCTACGTGTCGCCACCACCGATCCTATGGCGCGATGCGCGACCGGATCGCCGGGGCGGCGACGGGATCGCCGGGGCAGGCGACGGGATCGCCGGGGCGGCGACGGGATCGCCGGGGCGGCGACGGGATCGCCGGGGCGGCGACGGGATCGCCGGGGCGGGCGACGGGATCGCCGGGGCGGCGACGGGATCGCCGGGGCGGCGACGGGATCGCCGGGGCGGGCGACCGGATCGCCGGGGCGGGCGACCGGATCGCCGGGACACCAAAACACATTTGCGGTACACTTGGCCTATGAATGTCCAGGAATGGGTTTACGGTTGGGACGAGACGCCCGGCATTGTGGCGGTCTGGGCCAATTATGACGGCCAGGCCCTGGTCTGGCGACGCACCGCACGCGGCGTCGTGCGTGAGACGCAGCGCTTTCGGCCCTGGCTCTTTGCGACCCGCGTGGATGATTTAGCTCACCTTGGGGCCAAACTGCGGGAGGATGATCCGCACGCGCCATTCAGCTATACTTCGCTCGCAGGGCCAGTTGCCAGCTATTGTTTCCTGATCAGCGCCCGTTCGGGCCGTGCCCTCGAGGCGGCTGTGCTGGCCGGGGCGCAGCAGCGTTTGGGGGGCCGGACTGCCGCACGCCTCAATGAACTGCCCGACTACATTCGGTTAGGGCCAGTCGAACAATATTTGATGGCGAGTGGCCGCACCTATTTTCGTGGTCTCGCCTATGCTGACCTGCACCGGATGCAGATCGACCTTGAGACGACCGCGCTTGATCCAACCGAGGGCCGGATCTTTTTGGTCGCCGTCCGCGATAGCCAGGGCCTCGCGGTAACCCTCGAAGCCCCCACCCCTGATGACGAGCCGACCCTGATCAACCAGCTGTGCGACCTGATTCAGCAGCGTGACCCCGATGTGATCGAGAACCATAACCTGTTCGGCTTTGATCTGCCCTTTTTGGAAGCCCGCGCTGCCTTGTGGCGCATTCCACTGCGGCTGAATCGCGCTGGTGCGCCAACCCGGCTTGAACGGATCAGCGAAGATCCCCGGGGTCGCCGCCATCGCTACAGTGTCGCTGGACGCGAATTGCTCGATACGCTCGACGCGGTGCGCCGCCACGATTTTGTGGCCCGCGACCTGCCGAGTCACCGGCTCAAGGATGTGGCCCGTACCTTCGGGATCGCCAGCCCGACCCGCACCTATTTGGCGGGCGAAACGATCTACGCCACCTACCAACGCGATCCCGAACTGGTGCGCCATTATGCCCTCGATGATGTGACCGAAGTAGATGCGCTCTCGCAACGCTTGCACACCGCGCCCTTCGCGTTGGCAGGCATGGCCCCGCGTCGCTACGAACGGATCGCCTGGGCTGGCCCGGCCATGGGCATCCTCGAACCAATGCTCTGGCGGGCCTACCTGCGGGCCGGACAAGCACCGCCGCTCTCAGCCCAGGCCCGCGCCGAACGCCAGGGTGGCCATAGTGGCGGGGCACTCTTTCTGTTTGCGAGTGGTGTCGCACGGCGAGTGATCAAAGCCGACATCGCCTCGCTCTACCCGTCGCTTATGCGCACCGAGGCGATTGGCCCAACCTGTGACCGTTTGGGGGCCTTGCTCGGCATCGTGAGTCACCTCCTCGAAGCACGTTTGCAGCACAAAGCGGCGGCCCGTGCTGCCCCGCCCGGTTCCATCGAAGCTGGTCACCACCACGCACTTCAGGCCGCCATGAAGCTGATTATCAATTCGGCCTATGGCTATATGGGGGCCACGAGTATCGGCCACTTTGCTGATATGGTCGCCGCTGACCGTGTGACCCAACGCGGGCGTGAAGTCTTGAACCAGGTGATTGCGGGCATGCGCACCCGGGGTGTGGCCCTGATCGAAGCCGATACTGACGGCATTTATGTCGCCGTTCCGCCAGGTTGGGACGAAGCCACCGAACGGGCGCTGGTGGCCGAAGTCGCCGCCGAACTCCCGGCTGGGATCACTCTGGAATACGAGGGGCGCTATGCCGCGATGTTCAGCCACGAAGTCAAAAACTACGCCCTGCTTGGCTACGACGACCAGTTAATCCTGCGCGGCGTGGCGATGCGCTCGTCGCGTAGCGAACCCTTCGGCGAACAGTTTCTGCGCACAGCCATACGCTTGACGATGACTGGCGCTGTGCCCGCCCTACGCAACCATTTTTTGGATTGGATCGCCAACCTGCGCGAACGACGTGTGACTGCCGCCAAAGTCGCCACCCGCGTGCGGCTCAGCAAAACCCCCACCCAATACCGCAGCAGCCGCGCGCGTGAAGGTCAATACGAGGCCTTATTGGCGGCGGGACGCACCGATTGGAAGCCCGGCGAGCGGGTGCGCTATTACCGCACCGCCAGTGGGGGCTTCGCCTGGTTGCCCGACGACGACTCTGGCGAGCGCTATGACTACGATAGTGAACACTACGTACGCATCCTGGTCGAGCATTATGCAGGCCGCTTGCGCAAAGCCTTTCGGCCCGCCGACTTCGCTCAGATCTTCCGTTTAGAGGCCCAGATCAGCCTATTTGATCAGGATCTGGCGACGATTGAGCCAATCTGGATTCAGGTATGATTGGGGTATGACGTAGGGACACAGCGTGCTGTGTCCGCGGACACAGCACCCCTCTTTCCCCAATTCCTTGACACGTCAAGTAAACCCCTTTATACTTTTTTACCCATCTCGAACGGTGATGAAATTCATAACTGGCACGCGCATCTAGCCCGTGTTGGGTGCCCAGTTGCGCTACTCACATGGCAAATCACCATTCTTGATACCAATTACCCTTGAAGATATCGCATTACGGGCGTAGGGACGCAGCGTGCTGCGTCTACGAAGGCGACCGGGCTAATGAAGGGTTGTTAACGGTAATTGGTATGAAGTCTACTTGAGCGAAGGAGCTCTCTGTGTCCAATATTGTCGCAGCCCCCGAGTCGGTTGGAATGAACGCCCAGCGCCTGGAACGCATTCGTCCGGTTATGCAGGGCTACGTTGATCACAAAGGCTACGGCGGGATCAGTACGATGATTTCGCGCCGGGGCAAGGTTATCTACGCGGATCAGGTTGGTTGGCAGGATCGTGAGGCGGGCACGCCCATGACCGCCGATACGATCTTTCGGATCTATTCGATGACCAAGCCGATCATCTACACCGCTTTGATGACGCTCTACGAAGAGGGACGCTTCCAGTTGATCGATCCGGTCGCCAAATTCATTCCCGCCTTTGCGACCACTAAAGTGCTTGGCCCGGACGGGAGCCTGGTTGACCAGGATCCCCTGCGCCCGATGCAGGTACGCGACCTGATGACCCATTGCAGCGGTCTGAGCTACGATTTCCTTGAGGACTTCCCAGCAGGCCAACAGTACCGCGAAGCCCGTCTGATGAATGATTCCTCGCGTAGCCTCGAAACCCTGATTGAAGACCTGGCGCGCATTCCGCTGGCCTTCCAGCCAGGGACGATGTGGCACTACAGTTTGGGTACCGATGTCGCGGCCCATCTGATCCAGGTGCTGACGGAGCAACCCCTCGATCACTTCCTGCGTGAGCGAATCTTCGCCCCGTTGGGCATGCCCGATACCGATTTTCGGGTACCTGTCGCCAAACAGAGTCGCTTGGCGGCGATGTATGGGCACCCCGATATTATGGGGCGCGACATTACCTTCAGTGCGCTCTTCGGCCATTTCCTGAGTGGCAATAGTGGCCGTCGCGAGGTCGAAGACACCTACCCGATGCATGCCGAAGGTGGCTTTTTGCGCGGCGGCATCGGCCTCTTTTCAACAGCGGCTGATTATATGCGCTTTGCGACGATGCTGCTGAGCGGCAAAGCCGAAGATGGCACGCGCATTATTGGACGCAAAACCCTGGAACTCATGCACCAGAACCATCTGCCCCAAGAACTGCTGCCCTATGTGCTTGGTGGTGTGCCAACGCCTGGCTATGGCTTTGGCCTGGGCTCACGGGTCTGTTCCAACGTCGCCGAAGCGGCGGTCTCGACCTCGGTGGGCGAGTTTGGCTGGGCCGGGGCGGCCAAGACCTACTACTGGGTTGATCCCCAGGAGGAGTTGGTTGGCCTGTTTATGACCCAGTTTATGGTCGGCTTTGATCTGCCCGAGAGTGATCTGCGCACGCTGGTCTATCAGGCGATTGAAGACTAAGGTCTGGTTTGGAATCGGCCTTTTTGGCTTGACCATTCTGCGCAGATTTGAACGACGCCTGACAAAAAAAGGGGCGAGGGAGAACCTGATTCTCCCTCGCCCCTTTTTTGCTTTACCTCTGACCGACGGCCAGGGCAAGTTCGCTACGCTCGCGGGCGTGCAGCACCTCGATCGGCACAAAGGATGCCGTCGTTGCGTTCAGTTTGCTCTGTGGCCCAATGTATTCGCTGCACCACTCCATCCCGTCAATCAGGTAGGCGTAGTACGAAGTTGCGCCCTTGGGCAAACTGACCGTCGTTTCCCAGTACTGCTCACCGAGCCGCATCGGGGTAGCGCTTGTGTCCCAGTCATTGAAATCGCCTACCAGATTGATGCGGTCGGCCCAGATCTGGGCTGGCAAGCGGAAGAGCGCGACGGTGCGCTCATTGTCAGTATGGATCTGAACCATCATGTCCGTGTCTCCCTGGCCGCTTAGCGGCGTACGTGCTGGTAATAAAATAATGAGGGGTTAGGCCATCATGGGGGTCTTGGGGACGACCCTGACGGCGGCGTGGGCCATAGCAGCAGCAAAAGCGGCCTGACCAAGATGAGTCCGGATCGCCAGCGTCAAAGCTGTTGGCTGATTATCCAGTTGCGCCCACTGCCAAAGTGCCTCGCGGGCCTGACGTAAAGCACGGGAAACTTCCCGGCAGCCAGCTTCGAGCGCTTCTTCACTCAAGTGTTCAAGCAGTTCATCAAGTTGCACCAGGGCACCGGCATGACGCGGGCCAGCTTCGAGCATATCCCAAATGGCGAGCGCATAACGAAGTTGTTCGGCGAGCAAAAAGGTAAGACTTCCAGCCCAACTCTCGGTCATTGGAATGGTCGCCGCTTGGTTCATTGAGCGTTGCATAGGACTTCCTCTTCTTTATACGGGCTGCTCTAGCTGGGCTTGGATCCCGCGAGCCGCATCAGGGTCGGTATCAACTCGGCACTGAGTTGCTCGGAACATAAGACGGCGTCAACCCCTTCCCATCCACCCGGCCAGATCGCTTCGGCTCCGACAGTATCTACCGCAAGAATGCGACTATGGGGGCTCAACTGCCGGATGTGTGCGAGGGCGCGTAAGTCGTTGCCGGTTTCGATCCCAATTGCAATTACGATCACATCGGGGGCTTGGGCCGCACATGCCATCAGTTCTGCGGGACTGCTACTCGCCTGGCCTACCACTACCAGGTGTCCCTGGCTTTGGGTCTGAATGTTGAAGGTCAAGGCATCGCGAAGGTGTTGGTGCGCGGCCAGGATGCAGATCGTTGCCATCACGGGTCCTCGTCCGGGTGTTGCTCCTGGGCAACCACCTTGGCGCTGCTGCTGATACATTTAGGGTATCATGCTGCTACCCATGTGTCTCTGCGTAGAGCAACGGGAAAGATACTGCGGATTTTGTCTTTTGGCCTGCGTTATACCCGACATTGGATCCGTAGATCTACGCAGATGGGGTAGGGGACTTCCTTACATGAGCGGGGGCCTCCCCAAATGCGGGATGGCCCGCGCCGCGTCATTGGGTTTCAGATTTGGCAGGTTTCATACGCTGATGCTATCATAACCACACCAAAGCCTTGGATTTCAGATTTGGCAGGTTTCATACGCTGATGCTATCATATGGTTAACCCACTTCAACTGGATCGTGACATACATTTCGTAATGAGTATGGCATAGTTGACGTGTAACCTAACCGGGCTAACGTGCAACTGGCCATCCGAGGTCATCTAGCCACGATTCATGCAAAAGAGGTCGCACCCAACTGTACTGCATGGCGCACTAGCGCAACGTGCCGTCGTTTGGGCGTCAGCACATCCAGAGGGTGCAATGCAACAGCAGGGAGTAGCTACAACGATGGAATGGCAAAAGTACAATCCGCCCAGTGACGCCGCCGACGTTCTTAAGGCCTGTCCGAGCATTACAATTGCGAGCAGTGTCACTGATCTGGTCAATCTGGCCTGTGGTGGCCCCCAAAGTGACACCTTTGAAGTGACGTTCGACGTGCCCGGGCTTGGCTCGGTGCTTGAAGCCAACGTGGTACGGGTACGGAATGGGGTGGCTGCGAATTATATCGAACCGTATATGCGGCGACGTGACCCCGATTGTATGGTCATTGCTGACAAACTCGCAACTGATAAGCCTCGTTTCGTGGACCGGTTTGGGTATGAGTTCGATGATATCCGGGCCGAAACGTTTGCCTGGCTCAAGACCCAACCGCTGGCGATGTTTGGCTTTACGGCGGGCCAGCAAGGCATGGGGCAGGATGCCCTGGTGATCACCCCGGTCAATACGGGCTTCTTTGCCCTGGGTCTGGCGTTGCTTCAGGGTATTATACCCTACGAGGAGATTCCGCCTGATTTTGTGCCCAAGGCGATCATTTATGTGGCCCCGCCGTTTCGGCATACCCATTTTGATGGCCGCCAAGTCGTCGTCCACAATCGCAGTGCCAACCTGCACGAAATGTTCTCCTACAATCTGTACCCCGGCCCGAGTGCCAAGAAGGGCATTTATGGCGTGCTGATCAGTCAGGGCGAGCGCGAAGGATGGGTCACGGCCCACTGTTCGACCGTACAGGTGGTCACGCCGTACGACAATATCGTCACGATCATGCACGAAGGGGCCAGCGGCGGCGGCAAGAGTGAAATGCTCGAAATGACCCACCGCCAGAGCGATGGCCGATTGTTGCTTGGCCAAAATATTGTCACCGGCGAGCGCCGCCATCTCGAGATCCCCCGCTCGTGCCAATTGCGGCCCGTCACCGATGATATGGCGCTCTGCCACCCCTCAATCCAGGACGGCGAGCATAAACTCCGGGTCACTGATGCCGAAGACGGCTGGTTTGTGCGGGTCAACCATATCACGCAGTATGGAACCGATGTCCACCTGGAGGGTCTGACGGCGCAGCCAAGTGAACCGCTGCTGTTCCTCAGTATTGATGCGGCCCCGAATAGCCGGGCCATGATCTGGGAGCATATCGAAGATGAGCCCGGCAAGCCCTGTCCGAATCCGCGGGTGATTTTGCCCCGTCGAATTGTGCCCAATGTGGTGACCGACCCGGTGACGGTTGATATTCGCAGCATTGGGGTACGCACGCCGCCCTGCACCGCCGAGCGGCCCACCTACGGCATTATCGGTCTATTCCATCTGCTGCCACCCTCGTTGGCCTGGCTCTGGCGGCTCGTAGCACCCCGCGGCCACGCCAATCCCAGCATTGTCGAAACCGAAGGCATGAGCAGCGAAGGCGTCGGCTCATACTGGCCGTTCGCAACTGGACGGCGGGTTGATCAGGCTAACCTGTTGCTCGATCAGTTCCAGACCCATAGCGCGATGCGCTACATTCTGTGCCCGAACCAGTACATTGGGGCCTGGAAGGTTGGCTTTATGCCCCAGTGGATCGCCCGCGAGTATCTGGCCCGCCGGGGCAATGCCCAGTTTACGTCCGAGCAGACCCAGCCTGCACGCAGTGCCTTGTTGGGGCACGCGCTGTTCCAACTCACGATTGAAGGTCGCTCGGTGGCCCGCTGGTTCTTACAGGTGGACACCCAGCCCGAAGTTGGGCCAGAAGCCTATGATCGCGGGGCGCAGATCCTGTTCAACTTCTTCCGCACCTGCCTCAGCGAGTTCAAGCATCCCGATCTTAATCCGCTCGGTCGGCAAATCATCGAGTGCTGTCTCGATGGCGGCTCGGTCTACGATTTCGAGAAACTCATTCCGAGTTGAGGTGGCATTGTGCGGTGTGGCGGCTGCGCCGCCACACCGCACGCAACAACGGTTTGGGGTGGCTGCGCCACCCCAAACCCCACCGTCGAAGGCGGACGTTGCATGATCCTGCTGGCGAATCGCGATACGCTGCTCCGTCGGGCTGAAAGCCCTCGGCTACGGGTTGCAAAGCCCGCCGATGTGGGCTGAACAGGCCCACGCAGGTGGCCTTCGCTTCCCAGAGCCGAGGCGTTGACGCCCACGGCCCGGGGGCGTCGCCAGGTTGACAGCAGGATGTTTCAACAGCCCGGCCACGTCCCTACACCATCTGCACCCCAAACACCTCCGCGAAATGGTGCAAGACCCGGCTTTCAACCTCGGCCAACGTTGGGGCTGCCGAGCCAAGTTGGGCGGCCAGCGAGGTAACCGCCCGGTCGCTGATGCCGCATGGCACGATCTGGGCAAAACCGGTCAGGTCGGGGTTGACATTGAGCGCAAAGCCGTGTGAGGTGATCCCGGCGGCACTGAGCCGCACGCCAAGGGCACAGATTTTGGCCCGTCCTTCGTCCACCCAAACCCCAGTCAGGCCAGGAATCCGTTGCCCAACCAGCCCATAATCGGCCAGCACGCGGATGATCGTTTCTTCGAGGTTGCGCACATAGCGTCCGAGATCGGCCCCATGCTGGGCTAACTTCAGGATGGGGTAACCAACCAGTTGACCAGGCGCGTGGTAGGTGACGTCACCGCCGCGGTCACTGGCGACCACGGTCACGCCGCGCTGGGCTAATTCGGTGCTGGAGACCAGAATATGGCCGGGATCGGCCCGCACCCCTAGCGTGATCGTGGGCGGATGTTCGAGCAGTACCAGGCAATCATGGCCAGTACCGCCTGAACGGGCCGCCACCAGGCTGCGCTGGAGCGTCAGGGCGTCGTGATACGCTATGCGACCGCTCCGAAGGAGTTTTACCTGCTTCATGCGTGTGACGAGCGCGTGAGATCGGCCATAATCCGGGCGGCCGCACGTTGGCCACTCGCAATTGCGAGATGCACCCGGCCCTGACCATACTCCTGGTCACCAGCCACATAGATCTGGGCCCGCCCTTCGAGGGCGGCTGAGCCACAGGGATGGGTCGGCAAGGCATAGCGCCAGCGGTGGACATCGGCCCAGCGCAATGGCCCCGGGTCTGCCCCAAGCAGCGCTGCAACCTTGTGTTGCACCTCACTAAGCACGATCGGCAGCGGGGCATCAAGGCCATAGGTACCTTTTGGCAACGCATCCCAGTTCGCATCGCTCCAGGACGGGCTCATCTGGGCCAGCATCAAGCCACAGTTAACCGGGGCACGACCAGGTTTATAGTGTTCGCAGGCCAGCCATGTGATCGCGTGCTGGCGATCCAGATTAAGCAAGGCATACCAAGGCGGATTGGGACGCTGATCATAGGCCAGGGCCAGCGAAAGACAGGGCAGGTATTGGGCTTCGGCCAGGGCCTTGATCAACTCCGCCTGGGCCACGGGATCAAGGGTACTGGCTTCCAGGATACCAATGCACTGCGGAGCCGGGGCGGTCAGCAGCACCGCATCGAATGGCCCCACCTTGGCCCCATTGCTCTCGGTCATCAGATAGCCTGCTGCACTGGCTTCGAGGGTCGTCACCATACACATCAGGCGAACTGGCAGCCCACGTGCCAGATGTTTGGCCAGGGTCGTATTGCCCTCGGGCCAGCACCAATTGGGTTCCGCATCAAGGGTTGGGTCGCCAGGCTGAACCTGATTGGCCTGATCAAAGACCCAGATCGGTTCGGGGATCGCATACGGCGTGCCCGCAGCCTGGGCCAGATCGCGCAGGTCTGCGGTAGGAGTTTTGAGTAACTGCGCACCGTGATCAATCCGAAAATTGGCAACCCGGCGGGTACTGACGCGCCCGCCGACACTGCGGCTCTTTTCGAAGATCAGCACCTGATGGCCGGCATGGCTCAGATCACGGCCTGCCGCCAGGCCCGCGACTCCGGCTCCAACAATTGCAACAGTAGCCATGGATTTAGATGCCTTTGGCGATCAGAGCTTCGAGTTCGGCGTGATCCTCTTTGCCATAGGGGCCAATCACAGCGAGATGGAGGGCTTCGCGGCGCATTAGCCGATGCGCCACTCGCTGCACATCCTGGGCGCTTACCGCTTCGACCTCAGCGACGACCTGCTCAACCGGCAGGACATGGCCATACCGCAGCAGGTGAGCACCGTTACGCGAAGCGACCGACCAGGTATCTTCGAGTGAGAGCAGCAGACCGCCTTTGACCTGTTCTTTGACCATAGCGAGTTCATCGCTCGTCACGCCCTGGTGGGCCAGGTCATACAGGGTTTCGAGCGAGAGGGCGACGGCATCACGCAGGGTTTCGGGGTCAACACTGCCATAGACAACCCACATCCCGGTATCAGACAGATCATTATGGTAAGAGCCGACATGGTAGGCCATGCCGTGCTCTTCGCGCAGTAACTGGAATAGGCGCGAGGACATGCCACCGCCGAGGATCGAGTCGAGCACCTGCAGCGGGCGGCGATCAGGATCGCCATAGGCCAGTCCGGGCATGCCCAGGCAGAAATTGCCCTGTTCGGTATCACGGCCCAGCATCGTGAGGCGCGGGCCGGGGGTGGGGATGGGGCGTGGTTGAGTTTCTACGGCCCCGCCGGGCGGCAACTCCTCGAAGGCGGCAGTCACGGCAGCAAAGACCTCGTCGGCCCGGATTTTGCCCGCCACCGAGATCACCAGATTGCTCCGATTATAGTGACGCTGCCAGAAACCGGTTAAATTGGCACGGGCCAGGGCACTCACGGTTTCGACACTACCGGCAATATCGCGACCAAGCGGACTATTGGCCCACATCGTCTGTTGCAGGAGTTCGTGAACCCAATCGCCAGGGGCATCTTGCAGGCCGCGTAGCTCCTCGATGATCACCCGGCGCTCTTTTTCGAGTTCATGGGCATCAAAGAGCGGGCAGAGCACCATATCGGCGAGCAGGCGCACCGCTCGGTCAAAGTGGATGGTTGCCACTTTGGCGTAGTAGACCGTTGATTCGTAGGCGGTCGAGGCATTGAGCATGCCCCCAACCCCTTCGACCGCCTGCGAAATCAGGCGTGGATTGGGATAGTGGCGCGTCCCCTTAAAGAGCATATGCTCAATAAAATGGGCCGCCCCACTCTGATCAGGGCGCTCGTGGCGTGCCCCGGCGGCAACGAAACAGCCGATCGAGACGGAATAGGTATGGGGTAGCTCCTCTACGAGGATGCGCAACCCACTTGGAGTAATGAACTGCTCTGGCATAGTAGGCAGAATACCATAATTTCAGGTTGGGCACAGGTGGGTTCAGGCTTGATGATCGCGCCAAAATTCGAGGATCTGTTCGATGCGCCCATCAGGGCCAACCGGGGCGCGTTCGACCAGGAACATGCGTTGGGAAGGGGATTGGCGCACGGTCAGGCGGGTACGACCACCGTCCTCGCTGGGTAGCAGTTCAACGATCAGTGGCCCACGCCGTTCTAAACGCTGCCAGAGCTGGCCGTAACTCTGGCCGACCAGTTCACGAGGATGCACACCCGCAATCCGGGTGCAAAAATTGGCATTGACGGCCAGCACCCGTTCCTCGGCATCCAGCAACAGAATACCTTCGTTCAGACTATCGAAGATCACCCGGAGCACATCACGCGAACGTTGCACCTGGCGGGTACGCTGCTCGACCAGGGCTTCGAGGGTGTGGGTCTGATCGGTCAGGCGCTGGACCAGGCGCATATTGCCACAGGCCCCGGCGATTACGTGGGTAAAGACGGTCAGTAGCGACCAGATCGCCGCCGAAAAACCGCGTCCATTTTCGTGCAAGAGGGCATAGGCCCCGATCGTAGCCCCGTGATTGGTCAGCGGAAGGGCCACACAGGTCATATCGGGTGCAGGGCCGGTGGTCGCGATCCGTTGGCTGGCCCAGGCCAGCCGCGCCGCCCCGGCGGCACTCGCCACCGTCGCTTCATCTTCGGGACTGGCATGATCGGGCAGCACCGGGCGCAACTCTTGTTCGTTGTCGAGCAGAAAGAGAAAGCCCGCCTTGGCCCCAAACACCTCGACACTCTTTTCCTGGAGCATCGCGGCAACTTCGCCCGGCGAGCGTTCAGCGGTCAGGAACTGGCTCATCGTCAGCAGCGCCATAGCCTGGTTCCGACGCTGGCGTTCACTCGCCTGATGGCGGGCGGCACTTAAGGCCACGCCAAGCTGGGCGGCAACCCCTTCAAGCAGGATCAGATCGTGGCTACTGAACGAGTTCGGAGTATTGCGATGGGCCGTCAAGACCCCAAGGGTGGCCGAGGACTGGCGCACCGGGATCACAATCACGCTACCACTGCGATGGCGTTCACTAAAATCGAGCCAACGCCGATCGCGGGCCACATCCGAAAGGGCCACACTACTGCCATGACGCAAGACCCAGCCCGCCAGCCCGCGCTCGATCACCTCTTCGGCCAGTTCGTGGCTCATCGGGCGCACGGCCCCATCAAGCGCCGTAGTCGCCAGATCAATCCGATTGCCGGGGCCGATCAAAATAATGCTCGCCCCGCTCACGGCGAGGTGGGCCGTAAGGGCGCGCAGGGTTTGATCAATAATCGTGGCCGGATCGAGGGACTCGCGGAACTCGATCGCGAGTTGGGTCAAGAGCGAGGTGCGCCGTAACTGGTCGTCGAGCAGGCTCTGGGCGGCGGTGGGGAGCACCTGATTTGCAGTCTGGAGCTGGACATTGATCGTGCGCAACTCGTGAACCAGGGCAATCAGTTCAGCTTGGGTAAGGGCCTGCAAATTTTCGGGCGAGCTTTGTACCATGGGGCGGCCTCGGTCTTCTCTCATATGTCAGGGATACTATGTGCTGTTGCGTATGCGGCTACCAACAAACAATGCTTCTTCTGGTGCTTCACACATTATAGATAGACAATCCAGCCCTACCGAAATCCTACAGCCGCTGCTCCAAGTATAGCACGGGGGCCGATCCGCGCCGAGGTACTCCATGGTGACCGTTAGGGTTTGGGGACTACGTCTGCCAGGCCCTCCGGGGGCCAGCCGAGCAACTGACCCCGGCAGAGTTGCGCCATCGGCAGCGTGCGCACATCGTAGCCCGCCAGTTCAAGCGGGCACT
>JBLWKA010000150.1:0-13571 GCA_048381555.1 Oscillochloridaceae bacterium umkhey_bin13 | reverse complement strand
CGATGCGAGAGCGATGTCGTGCTGCGATGCGAGAGCGATGTCGTGCTGCGATGCGAGAGCGATGTCGTGCTGCGATGTCGTGCTGCGATGCGAGAGCGATGTCGTGCTGCGATGTCGTGCTGCGATGCGAGAGCGATGTCGTGCTGCGATGCGAGAGCGATGTCGTGCTGCGATGCGAGAGCGATGTCGTGCTGCGATGCGAGTGTGACGTCGTGCTGCGATGGGTGAGAATGCGGCTGCGGCCCCCAAAACGACAGTCTAACCGACCAGGTGAGTGGCGGTGAGCGTTGGAGGAAGGAAGGGTAAGTAGCTCACGTGAGTAGAATACCATGCCGGGTGGACCAACCTCAATCAGCCATGGGTCTAGCCATGATCATTCCGCATGGGCTACCACCCTACCTACCGGAAGTACTAGCGGTGGCCTGCGGCTTGCACAAAGCGGCGCACCCGCGCAGCATCAACCGGGTTTGCAATCTCGCCATCAACCTTGATGCTACTACCGACAATTACCCCATCGGCGACCTCCATAAAGGCCCCGATATTGGCCTCACTCGTGCCTGAGCCAAGCAGAATCGGGGTATCACCAGCGAGTTGGCGGGCCTCGCGCACTTTCGCCAGATCGGGCGCATCGCCGGTCATTCGCCCCGAAATGATCAGCGTATCAGCCCCAAAGAAGCGGGTCCACTCGATATGGGTGGCGAGGTCAATCCCTGGGAAGCGTACTGAGTGCTTCTTGTCCACATCAGCAAAGATCTTAATCTCTTCGGCCCCAAGTTCGGCGCGACGGCGGAGCAGATCAGCCGCACAGCCCTCGTCCCAACTGCCTGCATCCCAGACCCCTGCGCCAGTGAACATACAGACTCGTATAAACTGGGCTCCGGCTGCAATCGCAATCGCAAGCAGTGCCACGCCGCCATTATGCACCAGGTTGATCCCTAAGGGCAGTTCGGGCACGGCTTCCCGTACGGCGCGGGCGACCACCGCCTGGGCCGCAATACTTTCGGGTTGCACATGCGGCCCGGCCCGAAACGGAATATCCCACATATTCTCGACGATCAAGCCATGACACCCCCCTTCAGCGAGGGCCGTGGCATCGCGGACGGCCTGTTCGATGATCGTATTCATGCCATAGCCCTGGTAGCCCGGCGCACCGGGCAAGGGCCAACAATGCACCATGCCAATCACCGGCTTGTTCGTGCCAAACAACGTTGCCAGATCACGTAACCGCAACTCATCGAGGCGTTGCTTCCAGATCGGGGTCATAACGGTATCCTCTCCTCATCAAGCAACCAGTGCAAGCCTGGTTCAAGTTGGGCCAGCAGTTCAG
Source organism: Oscillochloridaceae bacterium umkhey_bin13 (assembly GCA_048381555.1). Classification (GTDB taxonomy): domain Bacteria; phylum Chloroflexota; class Chloroflexia; order Chloroflexales; family Chloroflexaceae; genus Viridilinea. The sequence goes on along the minus strand of JBLWKA010000150.1, from coordinate 12,244 downwards.
TCCGGCTGGGCAGGGCATCGGCCGCCCCCGAACGGGTTGCGGTCAAGGCCCCCATCAGATTCGCGAGTGTGGCCCCATCGGCAAGCTTGGCCCCCTGTCGTAACGACCAGGCCAAACTTGCGGCAAAAGCGTCGCCACAGCCGTTTGTATCTACAACCATCACGCTTGGCGGCATTCGATCAACCTGCTCGTTCGCCCCCACCACACTGCACCCGCGTGCGCCCCGCTTCAACCCAAGATAGCGTATCCCACTGGTTGCCAATTCTGCCAGGCCTGCCGCGTGGCTCAGTTCGGGCAATAACGCCTGGAGTTCTGCCTCATTCAAGGTGAGGAGCCAGAGTTGTGGGAGCAGGTGGTGGATTAGCCCGCTCGCGGCCCTGATTGTTGGTAGACAGAGGTCAAGCGCTACGGGAAGACCACGTTCAAAGGCCAGTTTGATCGTACGTAACGCCGCAGCCTGTTGGGCTCCTTCGAGGAGCGCATGGCCGCAGACAAAGAGTAAATCACATCCATCCAACACAGCCGGATCAAACGCCTCGGGATCATAATAGACATTTGCACCCCGGGCACTGATGAAGGTACGCTGACCGTCAGGGGTTACCAGCACCGTACACAGCCCGGTTGCCACCAATGGGTCGGTCTGCAACCAGCGCTGATCAAGCCGACAGGCTGGTTCGCTTGCCATAATCTGGGTTGTGGCTGGATCATTGCCCACCCGACCCAACAATCGCACCTCGGCCCCGAGGCGCAACAGCGCCAGGGCCGTATTCAGACCAGTCCCACCCCGGTGCCAGACCACCCCCGCAACCGGCAGATCGTCGCCCAAGGTAGGTAAGATCGGGAGGTTGATCGTGAGATCGAGGTTGATGTCGCCGAGCACGACAATCGTGGTTGCCTGCATAGGGCCTTTCGAACCGCAAACTGGGCGGTGTTTATCTTGCCGTAGCTAAGTCTGGGGTGTACAATTCCACATTATAAATCAAATGACAGCATGGGTAGACTTGGGCGATACGCCCGTTATGGAAGAAATTCTGATTATTGATGACAGCGAGCAGATAACGGGCCTGTTGGCCAATTATGTGCTGCCCGAACTTGGCTTTACCCCCATCGTGGCGCATACCGGTCGTCAGGGTCTGCAACGCCTGCGCGCCAAACTCCCCGACCTGATCCTGCTTGATCTGCAACTTCCCGATATTAGTGGCCTTGATCTGCTCCGCCTCTTTGCCCAGGATGGGTATGATGTGCCGGTCATCCTGATGACCGCCCATGGCTCCGAGAATATCGCTGTCGAGGCGTTTCGGCTCGGCGCTCGCAACTATTTAATCAAACCCTTCTCGGATACCGAGGCCCGGGCCGTTATTGATCAGGCCCTCCGCGAACGCCGCTTGCGCCGCGAAAAAGACCGCCTTACGGCTTCATTGCAACAGCGAGTCCAGGAACTGACGGTGCTCTATCGGATTGGCAAGTCGGTGACCGGCCTGCTCAATCAAGAGCAACTGCTCGAACGGATTGTCGAGGCCGGGGTCTATATCACGCAGGCCGAAGAAGGGTTTTTGCTGCTGCATGACCCCCGCCAGCGCGAACTCTATCTGCGGGCGGCTAAAAATCTGGGTGAGCAGCGGGCGCAGTCGCTTCGCATTCCGGTCGAAGATAGTCTGGCCGGACAGGTCTTGCGTTCGGGCAAGCCGGTGCGCCTCGATCACGCCCGCACCGGCATGACCCTGAAGGTCAAGACCGATTTTTTAGTCCGGGCCTTGTTACAGGTGCCGCTGAGTGTCGGTGGCAATGTGATCGGGGTGCTGGCGGTAGATAATCGCACGACCGACCGTACCTTTAGCGAGAGTGACCAGAATCTGCTTGCGGCCCTGGCTGATTATGCCGCGATTGCGATCGAGAATGCCCGTCTGTACGAACAAGTTAAACTTTCAGAGCAGCGGTACCGCGATCTGTTTGCCAATGCCTACGATCTGATCTTTACCCTTGATACCAATCTGGCGATTACCAGCATGAATAAGGTTGGCCCGCAGTTGACGGGCTACCCGCTAGACGAGTTGACTGGCCGTGCTTTGGTCGAGTTTGCTGTGGCTACCTCGTGGCCGACGGCCCAACACGCGCTGCGCGAACTGCTGCGCGGCGGCGCAATCCAACCCTTCGAGCTTGAACTGCTCCGTCAAGATCAAGAGGTGATTTACCTCGAGGTGTCGGCCCAAACGATCAGCAATGGTACTGGTTTTAAGGGCATTCACTGCATTGCCCGTAATCTCACCGAGCGCCGCCGCCTCGAACAACAACTGATTCAGTCCGAGAAACTTTCGGCGATTGGACAGTTGGTGGCCGGGGTGGCCCACGAGCTCAACAATCCCCTGACCAGTGTCAGCGGGTATGCCCAGTTATTGTTGCGTAATACGGGCCTGCTTGGCGATGCGCGGCTGGATGTGGAACAGATCTATGCCCAGGCCGAACGGGCGGCCAAGATTGTCCAGAACCTGCTGATCTTTGCCCGCGAACATAAGCCCGAACGCCATCAGGTTAATCTGAACGAGGTGCTGCGGAGTGCCCTGGCGCTGCAAAGCTATCAACTCAAGGTTGATAATATTGCCGTGGTTCAGGAACTTGATCCTAACCTGCCCACGACATCCGCCGATCCGCATCAACTCCAGCAGGTCTTCCTGAACCTGATTACCAATGCCCGCCACGCGATGAATGAACACGGTGGCCCCGGCACCCTGACGCTGCGTACCAGTCTTGGCCCGACTCCTACCGGTCGTGAGGCGATCCGGGTTGAGATTGTAGATACTGGGGTGGGTATTCCCGAACAACACCTTCAGAAGATCTTCAATCCTTTCTATACTACTAAGCCTGTTGGACAGGGCACTGGCCTTGGTCTCTCGATCTGCTTCGGGATTGTGCAAGAGCACGACGGCCAGATCTGGGCCGAGAGCCAGTTGGGGGTTGGGACGCGGGTGAGTGTGGCCCTTCCGGTGCGGGTTCAGGTTGAACTGGCTGAGCCTGAACTCGCCACTCCACCGGCGACCACTGACACCAAACCAGTCTTAAAAGCCCTGGTCGTTGATGATGAGGAACCGCTGGTCAAGTTGATGGCACGCCAACTCCAGGATCTTGGTCACGAGGCCGTGGTTGCGACGAGCGGGGCTGCTGGCCTGGCGATCCTGGAACATGAACGATTCGATCTCGTCTTCTGTGATGTGCGCATGCCCGGCATGAGTGGCTTCGAGTTTGCCCAGGCGCTGCGTGAACGTGATCCCAACCTCGCTGACCAACTGATCTTTATTTCGGGTGATACGATCAGTCCGGCGACCCGCAATGCGCTCGAACAGAGTGGCAACCTCTTTTTGCCCAAACCCTTTGCGATCGAGCAACTCGAAGCGATTATCGCTAATCTGCGCCAACAACGTGCCGTGACATTGCAGGAACGGGCGACAAGCCGCCCCGTGTGAGCACTTCGGGAGTCACACCTCAACCAGGGGTAGTCAGCCCTTGCTGTAGCTCAAACAAAAACTTGTGGTATGGTAGTGTGGATATTAGACCCATACCGCAAGTGAGTGTGTTGTGGATACGTCTACTGCTCAGGCCATCGCTGCCATCACCGAAGATAGCCTGTCTGGTGCGGTCGAAATCGCCGCTCGTAGTGCTGCGGTGCTCCAGCAGGTTGCCTTAACCGATAGCTCTGATCATCTTGATACACTGCGTGCCCGTTTGCTCGAAGTTGGCTGGATCTTGATCAGTGCCCACCCGACGATGGCTCCCCTGGTCAATCTGGTGAATGCGGTACTCTGGTCACTGGATGATCGCGGTGAACTTGTCCAGGCCCGCCAGGTTGTTGCGGAAGTCGTGATCGAGTTTACCCGGCGGTTGCATGTCCACGAAGCGGCGATTGCCGAAACGACGCTCCGTTTGATCCCGGACGAGGGCACTATTCTGACGGCGGGGCGCAGCACCACGGTAGGCGCGGCCTTGCGGTATGCCCATCGTGCTGGCCGACGCTTTCGGGTGCTCTGTGCCGAAGGTCGCCCCGGGCTTGAAGGTCGCAGCCTTGCCACCGAACTGGCCACGAGTAGCATTCCGGTGACGCTGATGGTGGATGCCTTAGCGATTGCTAGTGTGGCCGAGGCGCAGTTGATCCTGGTGGGTGCCGATCATCTCTCCGGGATCGGCCTGGTCAATAAGGTTGGTACCTACGGGATTGCCCTGGCGGCTCAGGTTGCCCGGGTGCCGGTGTATGCCCTCTGTGGGAGCGAGAAGTTTCTGCCGCCAGGCTATTTGCCACCCGCCCAGACGGAGTGGCCCGCCGAACAGGTCTGGCCCGAGGCTCCGCTTGGCGTGACGGTTGCGAACCTCTATTTTGATCGCACCCCGCTCGCCACCTTGGCAGGGATTGTCACCGAGCAGGGGATTCAGCCGACGGCGGGGATCGAAGCCTGGCTCGCCGCAACCCGGTTGCATCCAGCCTTGTTGGCTGGCCCCTAAACCGCCACCCGTCGGTAGACCGCCAGGGTTGCCTGCGCGGCCCGTTCCCACGAGAACTCGGCGGCCCGTTGCGGGCCTAAACGGGCCAGTTCGGCGCGGGCGGCAGCATCATCCCATAACCCACTGATTGCCTCGGCCCAGGCTGCGATATCTAACGTCGGAACGAGGCGGGCTGCGTCGCCGGCCACTTCGGGTAGACTGCTATTGGCGGCCACGATGCTAGGTGCGCCCGAGGCCAAGGCTTCGAGGACGGGCAAGCCAAAGCCTTCGTAGCGCGAAGGGTTCAGGTAGAGCCGACAGGCTCGGTAGAGCCAGCGCTGATCTTCGCCGCTTACCCGCCCCAGGAATGTGACCGCACTGCCGAGCCGTAATTCGTCTACTAGCGCATAGATCGGTTCGGCTAACCACCCTCGTTCGCCAGCCACCACAAGCTGGTAACCCGCCTGCGGCTTGCGGTCAAGACAGACCCGCAAGGCACGCAGCAGCGTGGCGAGATTCTTGCGCGGCTCGACCGTGCTAAGAAACAGTAAAAACTGGTCGGCGTGTAGCGTATGCGTGCCAAGCGTGCGGTGACTGCCTGGGGCCAGGGCCATGGGCGTAAACGCCGGATCTGCCGCCTCGTAGATCACGTCAACGCGCTCAGGCGGCAGATCGAGCAAGGCGGCAATATCAGCGCGGGTTGCCTCCGAAACGGTAATCACCGCATCGGCATCATGGGCTGCCGCCCGCACCTGACCGTAGAAGCGCCGGGCTTCGGCATCAAGAATCTCGGGAAAATGGATAAAGGCCAGATCGTGAATGGTGATCACTGCCGGGCACGGGCGGCGGCGCGGGGCAATAAAATCGGGAAAATGGAGCAGATTAAGCCGTCGGGGCCATACCTCAAGCGGAAGACTCAGCTGTTCGTAGCGGTTGTGCGGTGGCGTGATCAAGGTAGCCCGGCGTACATTGGGGGCCACCACCTGGGGGGTACGTTCACGGACGTGTTGCAAGGCGACGAACTGGTCATGGGGGGCCAGCGGGGCCATGGCCGTAAGCAGTTTACGGGTATAGAGCGCAATCCCGCCGGGGCGGTAAGCATGCAGGCGGGCATCAATCCCAATGCGCATAAGATCGCTATCGTCTACTCGATTACTACTTCGAGCCCATCATAGGCAAAGGCGACCCCGGGTGGTAGGGCCTGACTGGCCCGCTGGTGATCAATCGTATGGGTCATATGCACAAAATACGCCTGGCGTGGCCGCAGTGCCGCTACCACTTCGAGCGCTTCGCCAACCGTGTAATGGGTGGGATGCGGTTCGAAGCGCAGCGCATTCAGCACCAGCACATCCAGGTCGCTCAGCAGCGCAAAGGCGCTTGGCGGAATATGGCTGGCATCCGTCACATAGCCCAACCTGCCAATCCGATAGCCCGTGATCGTCCAGGTGCCATGCAGCACATCAAAGGGCTGGATGGTCGTGCTGCCGATTTGAAATGGACTTGTGACCTGGTGCAGTTCCAGGTTGGGCCGGGTCGAGCCTGCGGAGTCGTTGCGAAACGCATAGGCAAAACGCTCGCGCACATCGGCCAGCGTGCGCCCACTACCATACACGGGCACGCCCCCCCGATAACAGAGCGGGCGCAGATCATCAAGCCCTGCGGTATGATCAAAGTGGGCATGAGTCAACAGAACGGCATCTACCCCGCGTAAACCCACCCGCAACGCCTGCTCGCGAAAGTCTGGCCCCGCGTCAATCAGGATCGTTTGATCATCAACCTGCACCAGCGCCGAGGTGCGCAGGCGGCGGTTGCGCGGATCATCCGACGTGCAGACTGGACATGAACAACCGATCACTGGCACACCCATCGAGGTCCCAGTGCCGAGAAAACGTAACCGCATACGGCTTACTCGAAATCTGACCTGTGCGCCTAGCTGCGCCCGCCGATTATAGCATACTGTTGCGGCGAAACCCATGACCCGGTTTACGTCAGTCGCTGGTAGGAGGGTGCTGCGTAGTTAAACAAACTGTTACCTTAACCGGCCTAATCCTTACTTGCGAACAATCTATGGGGCTTCTATACTCATGGCTAGGGGCACGGCGAGTGCTTTTATGTTCGCGCATTTTGTGCATTATGATGACCTACCACCGCAATCCTCCCTGAGGAAGCAATGATGCAACGGCTTTTAAAGGAGTTGAGAACTCAACTCCGCTATCAGATTATTCTACCCTTCCTGCTGCTGACCTTTAGTGTCGCCTTTGCAGGTGGGGTAATTGTCTTTAATCTGCTTGGCGACTCGCTGCGTGAGCGCTTTGATCGCCAGCTCGCTGATGTCACTCGTGGCGTCAGCGATGCGATCGTGAAGCAGGAACAGGCAAATCTGAACTTCCTCTATAGTGTGGCCTTTGCCCAGCGCAACGATGCCGTGAATGCGCCAGCAATTGCCGATGCGTTGGCGGCAGAAGAGCTGGATCAGGCAGGCTTGTCCCGTGCGCTCAAGGTCTTCTACGATGAAGCCCTGATCACCCGCCAGGATGTCAACCTTGATCGGCTGATTGTCTTTGATGCGAATGGGCAGACTGTGGTTGACTTCGAGCGTCCAGAAACGCCGCCCTTTAGCAATGCGATCAGCCATAGCTCGATTGATCTGAGTGGCACGAGCTTTGTGCAACAGATCCTGCGGGCCGAGCTCGATCCGATTGGTGATAAGTATGCGGGCCTGATTCGTTTTACCGATACTGATACGACCTATTTTGCGACTGTGGCCCCGATCCGCCAGGGTACCGAGATCGTGGGTGGCGTGATTGCTGCCATCCGGATGGATAATCTAGCCACTAGTCTGGTGCGTGATGTGGGGAGCCGGGGGCTGCGTTTGGCTGGGGTGGTAGTCTATGATGCTGCCGGTCATGTGATCAGTACGTCGTTCGAGCCTGGTACCGTGCCCCCCATGAGCGTGGCGCTGCTTAGTGAGTTCGAGGCGACCGAAAATCCGTTTAATGAGCCACTGTTGGCAACCCAGATGATTGGGGACCAGGACGTTAAGTTTGCCTATATCCCGATGCTGGTGCGTGGGGTTAATGTGGGCATCTTGGCTGCGTCACTTCCTACCGATCTGATGTTCGACCCCTTGAATAGTATCTTCTGGCCGATTGTGGGCTTGATTGTAACGATCGCAATTGTGGTCTTGTTCGCGGGGGTTCTGATTGCCAAACGGATCACCCGTCCGCTCGAAGAGTTGGCCCATACCTCGATGGATGTGGCATCTGGTAAACTTGATCGCCGGGCGCGGGTGCGGGTCGAGAATGAAATTGGTCAGTTGGCGGTAAGCTTCAATCAGATGACCGAGTATCTGATTCGGCTCTATGATCAGGTGCAGGTTGAGGCGAATCAACGGGCTGCAATTGTCGAGAGTATTACCGATGGGATTGTGGTAGTTGATGATCAGGGCAATGTCAAACTGGTTAATCGGGCTACCCGCCGTTTAATGGGGCTGAGTGAGGACGCGCCGATGCCCAAGCGGCTGAGCGATATCCCGATGCAAAAATTGCTCGAAGGGGTGCCGGGCTTTGGTGGCCAGCGTGCCCAGGATCTGTATACGCTGGGCGAGTATATCGTGCGTGCTTCGATTGCGCCGGTGGTTGGGAGTGACCGCAATCGCTCGGGTTATGTCTGTGTGCTTCAGGATATGACGGCCGAAGTCGCGGTAGACCGGGCCAAGACCAACTTTATTGGGACGATTTCGCACGAGTTGCGGACGCCGCTGACCGTGATTACCGGCAATGCCGACCTGTTGCTGCGGGGCCTCGCCGGACGACTCGAAGATGAACAGGTGAGTTTCGTTGAAACCATCCGCCAACATGGCAATAACATGGCTGGCTTGCTCCAAAATGTGATTACAGTTGCCAACCTTGATGCGGGGATCATCTCGACTGAGCTTACACCGCTTGATCTGGCCCGGCCTGTTGATGAGGCAAATTGGCGCGTTCAGAGTCAGATTAAGGCAAAGGGCCTGACCCTCAACGTTCAGATTCCCAAAGATTTGCGGCCCGTGCTGGCCGATTTTGATCATGTGCGCCAGGTGGTGCATCAATTGTTAGACAATGCGCGACGTTATACCAGCGAGGGGAGCATTACGGTGCGGGCCCTGGATCAGGGCGATCATGTACGAGTTGAGGTCGAAGACACCGGGCGGGGGATCCCGCCTGATATGTACGAGCAGATTTTTCAGCGTTTTATTCGCGGTGATGGCACCAGCGAAGGAATTAATTCGTCTGAACGTGGGATCGGCCTGGGCCTTGCGATCAGCAAACATCTTGTTGAGCGCCAAGGTGGCACGATTGGGGTAGCCAGCGTACTTGGGAAGGGTAGTACGTTCTACTTCACGTTACGATACGCCAATGATACTACCACCCCTGAAAAGACTTCCCAGCTGGTGGCCGCGGATTAGCCGAGATGTGCTGCGGCGGCCCCTCCCCTGGTTAATCTTGCTGGTTATCGTTACGGTCCTTGGGGGCGTAACCATGGTCGCGCGTCTGACGCTCGAGCTGGTTTCGCCTGCGATTTCACGCTATACCGGCGATCTGACGAACCCTGCACGGGCTGATTATGGCTTCTGGCCCTTTGGTTCGCTGCGCCCTGCGCCTAACCCCGCAGGGATTGATGAGGCAGCGCGGAGTAATCCGCCCGAAGGTTTGCCCCAGCCGTCTGGCCCGCTGCCGGCGCAGCCAATTGTTGAGATTGCGGTGCCAACCGCAACGCCGACCCCGCCGTTGGTGACCGCTGAGCCAACCCCGAGTGCTACGCTCACTGCTACCCGTGAGCCGGAAGCGGTGACGGTTACCCCTGTACGCACCCCCACCGCAACCCCACGCCCGCCCGTGATTCCGCCCGCGTCGACTGCGACCAGTGCCCCGGTTCTGGTAGTTTCGCCAACCCCGTCCTCGCTGCCTGTGATCATCCCTGGTGAGCCGTCGGCAACCCCGCGCCCGGCTGTGACCGCTACACCAAACCCAACCAGTGTGCCAGGCACACCTACAGCAGCCGCAAACCCGCCGACGGTGCTTCCGAGTATCACGCCGATAACGCCGTCGCCTACGAATATACCGACCATCACACTAACCCCGACGAATCCTGTGGTACAGCCGCCGACAGTAACAGGAGTGCCTACCAGCATTGTCCCACCTGGGGTTGCGTTCAGCACGGAGGCACTTGTCGCTAGCGAAGCCGAGGGCCGGGCTGTCTTCGCGGTGCGCCTTGAGCGGAGCCATAGCTCGCCGGTGACGGTGCGCTATCAGTCGGCTGATGGCTCCGCCCGCGCTAATCTCGATTATGTGCCGCTTAATGGTACGCTTACGTTTGCCCCTGGTGAGATCAGCAAAACGCTGACGGTCGAAATTATTCAGGATACGATTGTCGAAGTGCCCGAAACTATGACTCTGCGCCTGAGCGATCCGGTGAACGCCAGGCTCAGTCCGCCCGCAATAGCGACCCTTACCATCCTTGATAGCAATGTCCCGCCCCAGGTGCGGTTTGTGGGCAATGTCCATACCGTGCCCGAGGGCATTGGGACGACGTCGGTGCTGATCGAGTTGAGCCAGGTGAGTGGGATTGATGTGGCGGTGCCCTTCACGGTGAGTGGCACTGCCAGTTTCGCTGACCATACCCTGCGTGGCAGTACCGTGATCATTCCTGCTGGCGCATCGAGTGCCTTGCTCCGGTTTGCAATCATTGATGATCGGGTTGATGAGGACGACGAAACGATTAGCCTGAGCCTCGGCACGCCAACCAATGCCCAATTGGGTAGCCCCGCAAGCTATACGATCACGATTCTGGATGATGATGTGGCTGGGGTCAATCTGAGCCAGACCAACTTTGCCCTGGATGAGGGCATGGGCACAACCTATGCGGTGGTGCTTAATAGCCAGCCAATTGCACCCGTGACGGTTGAGATTAGTCACGATGCCCAACTCCAGATCGAGCCAACCATTTTGAGTTTTGCCCCCACTACTTGGGATGTACCCCAGGTCGTGACCCTGATCGCGGTTGATGATCGTTTTGATGAGCCAGACCAGCACGAGGGTCGTTTTAACCATACGATCCGCAGTGCTGATCCACGTTATGAGCAGTTGCCTGATCAGCCGGGTCTGGTGCTGATTCGCGACAACGATACCGCAGGGGTCTTCCTGAATTTGCCCCAGACCCTGCTTAGCGAAACCCCTAGCGATGATAACCATACGATCACGTATACCGTGCAGTTGACGAGCCAACCAACGGCGTTTGTGGTGATCGATCTGGCCTTTGATGCCCAGCAGATTGTGGTAACGCCGACCCGGCTTACCTTTACGCCAGCGCTCTGGGATCTGCCCCAAACCGTAACCGTGACGGCACGTGATGACGAAATTGATGAGGCTCTGATTCATCCGGCCCCGATTCGCCATGGGTTGACCAGCGCCGATCCGCTCTACCACGGGCCAACCCATGTCTTTCCCGAACCGGTGGCCCGGCTCGAGATTAGTGATAATGATTCGGCTGCTGTGAAGCTGAATCGGCTTGAATTGCGTCTGGACGAAGACCCGGCATCGCCGAGCCACCAGGGGTTGTATGCGGTAAGCCTGGCGACCCAACCCGTGGCAGATGTCACCGTCACGTTGACCCTCTCGCCCACCGATCAGCTTGAGGTCTCGCGTATAACCCTGCTCTTTACACCTCAGAATTGGGTTACGCAGCAGCCGATTATTGTGACGGCAATTGATGATGCAATTGATGAGGGTGGCAATACCAACGCCGAACGCCACTTGGCCCAGATTTTGCATCAGGCCAGTAGCGCTGACCCGAACTATAACAACCCGGCGAATCCTGACTTGCAGCCCCAGCTTGATGTGCGCATTCGGGATAACGATACGGCTGGGGTACAAATCACTGCGCCAACGACGACCTTTACGGAAGGTGGTTCACTTACCTATACGGTCCGTCTGACCAGCCAACCGACGGCGAATGTCACGGTACGCCTTGAGGCCCCGCTCGGCGGGTTGCTCAATCCGGCTTTGCCCGCAAGCCTGACTTTCACGGCGCAAAATTGGGATGTGCCCCAACCTGTTTTGGTGGCGCGCCCCGATAATCAGATTGATGAGCCAGACTATACGCTGATTATTAGCCATACTGTCACGAGTACGGATCGTTTCTATGATCAATTGACGCCGACGATCAATGGGGTGCGTAGCTCGCAATTAAGCATTACGATCCTTGATAACGACATCGCTGGCGTGATCGTTACGACCAATACCACGACCTTCACCGAGGGTGGTAGCGTCACCTATACGCTGCGTTTGGCGACGCAGCCTACCGCCGAGGTGCAGATTGACTTTGGGATTACCCCAACCGGGGTGCTAAGTCAACCCGTTGCGCCCCTGACCTTTACGGCGGCGAACTGGAATCTTCCCCAAACCGTCACGGTGGCTGCCCCAGATAACCAGATTGATGAACTGGATCGGGTGGTTGTGCTGGCCCACAATGTGACCAGTGCCGACCCCTTCTATAATCGCATTGCGACTGCTACGGTGACCGTGACGGTGTTGGATAACGATACGGCCGGGCTGATTGTCCTGACGAATACGACCACCTTCACCGAGGGCGGCAGTATCACCTATACGGTGCAACTGGCGACCGAGCCGACGGCGAATGTGGTGGTGAGCTTTGCGCCGACACCCACCGGAGTGATTAGCCCGGCGTTGGCCCCGCTCACCTTTACCGCCACGAATTGGAATCTGCCCCGCACGAT
>JBLWKA010000149.1:0-13665 GCA_048381555.1 Oscillochloridaceae bacterium umkhey_bin13 | reverse complement strand
TATCCACTACCTTGTTCCGGGCGGTGGACTGGCCGCTGATGGGCGCACCTGGATGACGGCCAGGGCCAACTTCCTGGTTCACGTCAAACCGCTGGCCATCCTCTTTCGCGCCAAGCTCCAGGCGGCGCTGCGGCAGACCGCGCTGTGGCGCAGTATCCCCGCTGAGGTCTTGCGGCAAACTTGGGTGGTCGATTGCCGCCCGGTCGGAAGTGGACGAACTGCGCTGAAGTATCTGGCCCCGTACGTTTTCCGGGTGGCGCTGAGCAACAATCGCATCCTGGGCATGGCCGACGGCGAGGTGACGTTTCGCTACCAGGATGGGGAAACGCGCCAAACGCGCATCAGCACGCTGCCAGCGGAGGCGTTCATTGAGCGATTTCTCCAGCACATCCTTCCCAAAGGCTTCGTCAAGGTTCGGTATTACGGGCTATTTCGAGTGGGGGCGCGTCAGCAATTGACGCGGTTGCACGCCCAATTGATTCTCCAGCAGCGCAAGGTTGAGCTCCTGCCCCCAGACGACGAACGCCCCGAGCCCGACCAGCACCAGGAGCTGCGCTGTCCCACCTGCGGTCAGGCGCTGCGGCTGGAGCGGGTGCTGCCCCGGCAGCGGGCACCACCAGGACCAGAGCTCGTCGCGTCCTGCGAGCAGCGTCGCTGAGGTCGTCAGCGCATGGACGCTGGCTTTGGGTTGCCCGAGGGAGCGGCTATCCTGGTGTGGCGACTCGCTGGTCGAGCCCTGAGCAGATGACCGCTATCGGGCTGAGCCGGACACAGGCCTCCGCATGACCGAAATGCTGGGCATTCGCCGCATGGCACGCACGCGCTGGCGCTTCGCGGGCGCACACCCCTGGCCCAGACCCCCACCGGAAATCCCATACGATTCTGCTCCGTTGGGCGCTTCGGCTTCGCTCAACAAGGATTATATGGCGGCTTCGCGCCACATGAATCCTTAGTTCGTTCGGCTGCTGATGCCACATATATCGAGTAGAACGCTAAAGAGTATAAAGAGGATTGACAATTGCGTCTTTTGTGACTATAATTCTGGTCACTGACCGCGCTGTCCCGAGGACATGGTATGTCACCGAAACCGTTGTATCGGATTATTTATGCGCCAATCACACGTGACCATCTTCGTACTATCGAGAAGAAATACTACTCGCTGATACGAGATACTATCGAGGAGCGATTAGCGTATGAGCCGAACATCGAAAATCGCAATCGTAAGCCGCTCAAACGAACTGCTTTTGATGAAGCGACCTGGGAAATACGCTTTGGGCCGGAGAATATGTTCCGCGTGTTCTATGATGTTCACGTCAACGAACACGAAGTGCATGTGTTAGCCATTGGCACGAAGGAACGAAACAAACTGTACGTTGGAGGAGAGGAGATCGAGCTGTGAAGATCGCATCGGTTGCTGATATTAAAGCCAGGCTCAGTGCCTATCTCAAAGCAAGCGAGGACGAACTTGTCGTAATTACGCGCAATGGAAAGGCCATTGCCGCCATTGTACCAGTTGATAACGACGAGGAACTCGAACGTCTTGTTCTCGCCTACTCAAAGCAGTTTCAGAACATTCTCGTACAAGCACGAACAGAAATCAACCAGGGCAATGGCATCGACCATGATGCGTTCTGGAATGACCTTGCTCGTGAAAAGCCAGAAGCGAATGACGGCGCATAAATCGTAACGATACATGCCGCATACGGGAGCCATAGATCGCACATCTCACCCGCCCCGCCGCCGAACAACCGCGTGCAGCGCGACGCCGCTGGCGCGGCCCTGACCTGGGCGCGACTTTTGGGGGCAGTGCTATGCCGACGGCTGGCAGCGATCCCAACGCCTACCAGCGGGGCGGCTAACGGTCACGTTGGGCTGCGCCCTCAGGCGTATTCATGTTCCGCCCCTGATTTGTACGGTAAGTGTTCCAACGCGACCTGCCCAATAAGCGCTTCGTATTGCGGATCTTTGTGCAATAGGGTTGCTTGTTGCCGCAGCGCACAAACACGACCTGCCCAACAAGCGCTTCGTATTGCGGATCTTTGTGCAACAGGATTGCTTGTTGCCGCAGCGCACACGTAGCAATGATTGTATCAGCGAGCGACAAACGATAGCTGGCTTTCAGGCGTGCCGCAGGCAGTAACAGCGCCTCCTCCAGCTTCCAAAGATGGGTGACCGGTAACGCTGCTGCTGTCAGATCAGCGCATTCCTGCCGGTCAAGGCTTTACCTCCAGCCGAAACTGATCTTCACCGTTAGGTAGCTGTGGTTTTCGGTGGTACCAACGAGCGAGGCTTTGACAGCATAGTATAACTTTTGTTATACTCGCGGTATGAAAACAGCCATCTCTATTCCAGACCCGCTGTTTGAAGCAGCGGAGCAGTACGCACAGGACAAAGGCCTTTCCCGCAGCGAGTTATACGCCAAGGCTATTCAGCATTATCTGTATCCTCTCCAAAAGCGCTGGGCGGTGGGTGACGACATGACAAAGGTCTGGTAGACTACCTGCGTATGCAGATTCCTGACATCAATCCCGACCGTATTGCCGATGTGGCAACGCGCCAGATCGTGGTCGAGCTGCTGAACGTCATTGAGACGCTCGCCGCTGAAAATGGCGCGCTGCGGGTTGAGAACCAGAATCTGCGTGATGAGGTTGCACGGCTCAAGGGGCGGTCGGCGAAGCCGGACATCAAACCACCCACACCACCGCCTGCGCCGCCTGCCGATCATTCTTCGGAGGCTGAGCGCCGCACGCGCACGCCCCGTGGGAAACCCAAGAAGAACGAAACCCTGACCGTCACCCATGAGGAACCGTGCGATAGGGCAACAGAGCCCGTTGATGGTCGCCCAGGCAATAGGGGATGGACTGCCGCCCTTCCATCGTCCAGATTGACACCGCGCCGTTGTCGGTGTACCAGGACAGATTGCGGTCATCAAAGGCGATGGCTCCGTGTGGGCGAAACCTGCGCTGGGTCTGGCGATCCTTCGTGTAGGCATCAGCCACCTTCGCAATACAGCGAATACGCACCTGCGCCCCAAGCCGGAACGAGTCCTTGACCTGATGATAGGCGATCTGCTGAAGCGGCTTCCGGCGAAACACCCCCGCCTCCCACGCGATCACGCTGAACGCATCACACGCGGCGTTGGCTTCCGTCAGCGTTGCCAGCAGGGCCGCGTGCTGCTCAGGCGTGGGGTTCAGCCGGATTTGCGCGATGAGTTTCATACACGATACAGAGTAACACAAATGTTTGTATATGTCAACGTTGGGCTCAAGCCGCTGAAGCAGGGCTATTCCTCCCAGGGCTGAAGCTCCTGGGCTTCCGCGCCTAAAGGCAAGCATCCGTGAAGGGCTACCCATGCTACGGCTGCGGAAAGAAGGCGAAGCGACTCGTCCACCACTTGGTTTCGACGAAGGTGAGCGTGCTGTTCGGGTCGTCCGGGAAGCGCTTGCATTCCATCCTGAATTCGGCGTCATAGCCGATGCGCGGGTGGCCCTGGGCATCGAGGACCAGGGTGGGCCGCTTGCCGCTAAACCAGCCGCCACGCACACATTCCGGCAGGATCGGCACGTTCAGCTCGCGCAGGATTACGTTACTGTCCTCGGCCTGTGTAAAGCGCCACTGGTGGTTGGCACGCTCACAGGCATTGTCGCACCAGGCATAGCCAAGGTTAGCGACACCGTCGGTGTAGACGAGGCGCGGGCGGCCTTGCGCGTCTAGGGCCAGCGCCGCGTAACTGCCGCTGCCCTGCCCGGCTGCCAGTTCGTAGCCCTCCCAATTTTCGCTGTTCGTACAGGCGTCATTGCACCAGACGTAGTAGAGCGGCCCGCCGCGCGGGTAGATCGTCGCCCGCGGGCGGCCCTGACCGTCCAGGGCCAGCGACCAACTGCGCACGCTCGCGCCCGCGCCGGTCGCGATCAACTCGGCGGCCTGCGACCAGTTCGCGCCGTCGTTGCAATCCACGTTGCACTCGACATACTGAACCGTGGCGCTTCCGGCCAGCACGCATGGGCGTCCGTCGCTGGTAAAGCGTAGTACGGTCTGCTCGTCGAGGTAGAGGACGTAGCCCGCCTCGGGATTGTCGATGCGCGTGATGAACCAGGTCGGCGCCTCGGCGCTATGATTCGCGCAGTTGGCGTCGCAGTAGGCGTACCAGGCACCCTTCCACTGCGCGTCGGTGCGGTCGGCGCGATCCTGGTAGACGAAGCGCGGGCGGCCCTGATGGTCGAGCGCGAAGTTGCGGTAGCTATAGTCGGTCTCGTATAACCCGCCGCTGCTGTTTGAGCTCAGCACGGTCGTGAAGCGCCAGTTGCTGGTTGTGTCGCACTGGGTGTCGCACTCGCCATAGCGGTAGAGGTGACCATTGGTAAGCCCCCCGCCGGGGTCGGCGACCCAGCCCATGAGCAACAGGCGCGGCTGGCCCGCCGGGGTAAACTGGAGTTGGGCGTGGGTGTAGCCCTGGGGCTCCAGCTCGGTGAGACGCCAGGCGCTGCGCTGAGCGCAGGCCGCCAGATCGGTCGGCGGACAGTAGGCGTAGTAGACCGGCACCGGTTCGCCGCTCGTGTCGAAGGGTGCAACACGAACGAAGATGGCGTGCATGCCGCCCTGACCGTCTACGGCCATGCTGGCGCTGCGGTAAGACTTGTCGCCCAGTAGTAGCGCACCTGTAACTGGTGGTGGTGGTGGCGGCGGCTCAGGTTCGTTGCCGAGCTGACCACCGCGCACAACCAGCGGCAGATAGGTCGTATGGCCCGTTGCGGACGGTTTTGGTGCGGCGCTCGCGGCGTAAACGCCGACGAGCAGGCTAAACAGTAAGCTGAGCGCAAAGAGTCTCCGGTTCACAAAAGATCTCCTCATTATGGCGGCGGTTGCAGGCGCTGATGGTATTGCTGCTATTAGACCACGCCTTCGTCGCACACAGAAGCGACAGGATTGGTACATGCGGCGGTACAGGTAGCGGTACTGCTATGGCTGGCCTGTGCGCGCACAGCGGTACCGCAGATGCAGGTGCAGCAGATCCAGCCCGAGCCACCGCACATTAAGGATCGGGCGGCGGCCATCCTCACCGGCGAAGATCCGATGAACCATGCCCAGCCCAAACCCCAGGCCCAGGTGCAGCCCGAACCCCAGGCTACTGAGGATCGCAACCCCGACGCGCCCGGCAACGGGTGTACCCACTTCTCTGTGGCTGATCGCTTTCACCTGGCCAAAAACGCGGGTGAGACGCTGGAACGGGTGATCCAACGTACCCACCAGGGGTTGCGTTTGGCGGCGAGGGCGATGGATCACGAGGCTGTCCCACCTCTCACTGCCACGGCTGAAGCCGCTCAGCCACCACTTCCTTCACCTTGTCCTCCACACACCCAGGAGAAGCAGCGCCTTGTACACAAGTCACCAGCGCGAGAACGTCGGCGTGCGCGTTATGAGGAGGTGACGAGCTTGGCGGCAGAAGGGCTGGGTACAAAAGCGATTGGACAGCGCGTCGGGCTGACACGACAAACTGTCGCCCGCTAGCGAAGCGGTGACGACCGTTGGTCGCAGCGCTCCATGGCGTGCCCTGTGCTTATCCGCCGGGCACGCTTCGTTGTGCCTCGCGAGCCAGCGCCTCGCCTGGGCCGCGCCTGCGGCAGCGTGGTGGTTTTGCTGCCCTGTCGTCCGCCCTGTTGTCCCAACGCAGAAGCCCTTCGGCTATGCCCAGGATCAATTCCGTGAAGGGTCTTCATTGCATCTTCCTTGAAGATGCCTCACTGGGCTGCGCTTCGTTCAGCATGACAAAGAGGGGCGCTGTATCTGCTTCGACATGACCGTATGTTGCTCAGGAGCAGAGCGAGGGGTCTTCCGTATGCCAACAATGCCGCCCCGAGGTCCTCAGGCCCGTCGGCCAGGAGTGGGGAGCGAAACCAATGTCATACGATCATGACGACCTACGAGCAAGGATGGGCGAGTCTGAAAAATGGACAACTGCTTGCCGAAGCAGTACCGACCAGCCTGGTCGTGCCAGAGTGGCCTCAGCTCATACGCGGCTGCATCAAGTATCGCCAATCACTGGATGAGCAGGCACCCGATGCTCCGCATTCCACCAAAGAGTTCGGCTCAGGTGGTAACGCCTAACCGATCGCTCAAATTGGCCCGCTACGGCATGCATTGTAAGCCCGGACTGCACTTGCACCCTCCTGGCCGATCGACAGGTTCCTACGCCACTGGCGGCTGCGGCAAATCCTCTTCGGCGGCACAAACTGTGCAAACCCGAAACGGAATGCCGGTACCCTCCATCGGATAGATATCCTCACGCGAGCCGCAGTAGCGACAGACCGAGAGATTTTCGATATCATCGGCACGCCAAAGCTGGGGTGCCAGCGTGATCTCCATCGGATCCTCGATTGAGAGGATGCCAACCTTCACACAGACGGCGGCGGGAAAGACATCAGCCACCCGGGCAAAGATCTTATGGGGATGCGAATAGACCTCATCGCCGATCAGGATCCCGGTCATACGGGGGTGTTGGCGTATCTTCATGGTGCTTGGAGCCGGGCGAGCAACTGCTGGAGGGCAGCTTCGTCCAGCGCGAAGCTTGGGTCGTCGGCGAAGATCAGGGCGTCGAGGGTCTCGGCAATCACAGCGGCATCAGCGGCATCAACCGTGTGCTCACCTTGTTCGCAGGCGTAGAAGAGGTCGAAGGCCCACGCCGCCAGGCGCTCGGCACTGATTCGTCCGGCCAGGCGATCCTCAAGCTGAATGATCAGGTCGTTACGCTGGAGTATCATAGCACATTCTTCCCACGTTTGCTGGCAAGATCAGGCTAAGGCATCCTCACAGATTTCCACAAAGCCACAGCCCGCACAGCGCCCAGCTTCGGTGTGGCTCCGTGCGACATCATCGGCCTCAAGCAGGTCGTGCATCTCGTCTAGGATGGCAAGCAGTTCGGCCCGTACCGTCGCTGTGTACGCCAGGCGGAAGGTGGCATCGGCATAGCGCAACAGACCATAGGGCGGCGGCTGACCGGTCGTCTCTTCGACCAACAAGCAATAGGCTGCCAGTTGCATCAGGTCTGACTCGTAGGGCTGCTGGGCACGGCGACCCGGCTTCAGTTCAACTGGAATCGTCTGGCCGCGCCGCTCGATCAGATAGTCAGGCCGCCCGGTCAAGCCATAGCGGCGCGAAACCAGGGGGCGCTCAGGAACCCGTCCCTGGCGTACATCGTCGCTGATCACCCGACCCCAGGGCAAGCCACTGCGACGGCGGATCAGTACCGCCAGCGTAAGCAGCATGAGTGCTAGCGCGACAAGGCCCAGGCCCACGGTCTGGGGATTCATATCATTTTAGGTTTTAGCTTTTGGGTTTTGGATTGCACCGCAGAGCAGTACGCTGCATCATCAACCGTAATTGGTATCATGCCCAAACCACGAGACCGAGGCCGATCACAAAGAGAGCCAATCCTAACCAAAGGATGGCCCGACCCAGTCGCAACGAGCGCCCATGGCGGGCATGAAGAGATGTCCCCTGAGCGCGGCGCTCGGCCCCGGCTGGTTCTTCGCCCGCCACCCGCCGGAGCCACCAAGCCCGGGCGCAAAACACATATTCACCGACTTCACTGGCGCGAATCATGGGCATAGCGATGTTTTGTGATGCTGGTATGGTGCGCTTGCGCACCATACCAGCAAGTAAACTGGGAGAACCCTAAAACCCACCCTGTGCGCAATCCAAAATCCAAAATCTAACATCGGTTTACCCGCCGCCCAAAACGGGAGTGCCCCGGAAGGCGTTCATCACATCATTCACCGTGATCAGCAGCATCAGGCCCATCAGGGCCGCAAAACCAAACGCATGCACCAGGGCCTCTTTCTCAGGCGGAACCTTTTTGCCACCGCGCAGCCACTCGATCAGGGCAAAGACGATGTGGCTCCCATCGAGGGCTGGAATGGGCAGCAGGTTCAGAATGAAAAGATTGAGGCTCAGCACGGCGGTCAGGTTCCAGAAAGCGGCAAAGCCCCCGGGTTGCTGGATCACTTCACCGGTAGCACGGGCAATCCCCACCGGGCCAATCGGCTGACCATCGGGCGACGGCGTGGGCGAGAAGAGGCCCATGATTGAGGCGGGCAAACTCGCCAGTGCTTCAAGCATGCGCATCGTCAATTCGAGGCTATAGGTCACCCCGCGCCAGAGCGCCTGAAGCGGATTGGCGGGTGTCACCACCACATCGGGGCCAAAGCTAAAGCCAAAGCCCGACTCGTAGCTCGTGCCATCAGGGGCTGTCCAGGGGCCGGGGGTCACGGGCAAGGTCAACTCTTGGCCCTTACGCAGCAGCACCGCGTCCACGGGCACACCCGGATTAGCGCGGGCAATTTCGCCAATCACACCGGTTTCGTCAACCGCACGCCCATTCAGGCTGATCAGTTGGTCGCCGGGCAGCAGCCCAGCCTGGGCGGCGGGGGTTGCGGGGTAGACCTGGCCGATCAACTGGCGCCCGGTCGGGGTGGGAATGCCCATAAACATAAAGAGCGCCGCAAAGATCAGCATGGCTAGGAGCAGGTTCATCAAGGGGCCAGCGACCATCACGGCAATCTTGCGCCAGGGTGGGGCCGCAGCCAGACTGCCACCCGCCCCATAGAGCGTTTCGCCGACCCCATCACCACCCTGCGCAAAGCGCACAAAGCCCCCGAGTGGCAGCCAGTTCAGCGTATACTTCACACCATCACGCTCAAACAGGGTTGCCGCCCGCGGCGGAAAGCCAACCCCAAACTCATCAACCTTGATCCCCATCTTCAGTGCGGTAAGAAAATGGCCCAACTCGTGAACAACCACAAGCAGGCCAAGCATGAGCAAAAAGACCACAACCGTGACAATCGGATTGGTTCCAGTGGCCTGTTCCTGGGCCTGCTGGAGCGGTGCCGAGGCCACACTGGTCAGGGCAAACGCAATCTGCATAGAAGCTACTCCGCGTCTAACAAGTGATAAGCGGCGGACATGCGCCCGCCGCCCGAGGTGCTATCAGTGTAGCGAATCGTCTGCACAGCGTCAAGCGAATCCGGCGAGCAGCACCCCATAATAGACCACCGGCCCTACAAAGAGCAGGCTATCCATGCGATCAAGAATGCCACCGTGACCGGGAATCAGATTGCCCGAGTCCTTGACCCCCAACTGGCGTTTGATCAACGATTCACCGAGGTCACCGAGTGGCCCAGCGATGCCTGCGACGGCCCCGATCAGCGCCGCCCCGAGGTAACTGAGGGGCAGACCCAGCAGCAGATCGGCCACTAACGCCGTCAGGATCGAGGCGATGAAGCCGCCGGCAAAACCTTCCCAGGTCTTTTTGGGGCTTAGGATGGGGGCCATCTTATGCTTGCCGAAAGCCCGGCCGGCGAAAAAGGCCGCACTATCCTGGATCCAGGTGATTGCCAGCACCAGAAAGAGCCAGGCCGCGCCGGGGGGGATCTGCAAAGAAGCCAGCAGGCCGCCTTGCAACGGCGTGATGAGCAAGCGCAACTGCACAAAACTGCTGAGCAGCCAGCCAATATAGACGGCCCCAGTGAAGGTCAAGGCCCAATTTTGCAGGCTCGCACTGCGGTCGCGGGGCAGCAACTCATAGACCAGGGTCAGCGCAATCGCCAGGGCCAGCACCAGGCCAGTCAGATCAAAACTGGCGAGGGGCTGGAACGCGGCGGCGGCAACAAAACTCAGGCCAACCGCGAGGCCAGGGCCAAGGCGGGGTTGGAAGCCACCGTGGCGCATCATCGCGAACAGTTCAATGATCGCAAGTGCGACACAGATCGCTACCACCACCACCGTGGCAAGCGTCCACCACCCCGCCGCCACCAGCGTAGGGATCAGCACCGCCACACTCGCCAGACGGCGCTGCAGCGAACTAGCTCGGCTCGGAGAGGCCGCCAAAGCGTCGCTCGCGTTTACCGTACTCGTGGATCGCCTGGTGGAGGTGTTCTGGTCGGAAGTCGGGCCAGAAGACGGGGGTGAACCAGTACTCACTATAGGCCGCCTGCCAGATCAGAAAGTTCGAGAGCCGCCGTTCGCCACTCGTACGAATAATAATATCAGGGTCGGGCATCCCTGCCGTCGAAAGATAGCGATTGATCAAGGGTTCATCAATCTGATCAGGCGCAATCCCATCGGCAAGGATCTGGCGGATCGCATCGATAATATCGGTACGCCCGCCATAATTAAACGCAATTGCGAGGGTCAGACCCGTATTTTCGCGGGTCAGATTGATTGCATACTCGACCTTTTGGGCCAGAGTTGGATTGAGCCCCGTGAGCCGTCCAAGGTGGCGCAGGCGCACATTTTGGGCATGCAGATTCTTGGTTTCGCGATCAATAAAATCGCCAAGGATCTGCATCAAGCCCTGGACTTCGAGCGAGGGGCGGTTCCAATTTTCGGTCGAAAAGGCATACATCGTCAGGTAGCGCACCCCGATCTGATCAGCCTCGGAGACAATCGCCCGAATATTTTCGGTGCCTGCACGATGGCCGGCCAGGCGAGGTAGCCCACGCTTCTGCGCCCAGCGTCCATTGCCGTCCATGATCACCGCAACATGCTGTGGGATCGCTGCGCCCGCTGGGATGCTCATAGCGGCTTTGCGCCTCGTAGTAAACGCCGATGCAGGCCGTCTTAGACGGCCATCACCTCGGCCTCTTTCTCCTTGCCCAGATGGTCAAGGTCAGCGATACACTTATCGGTCAACTGCTGCACCCGATCCTGGCCCCGCTTCAAGTCATCCTCGCTGATCAACTTTTCAGTTTCCAGTTCTTTAAGTTGATCAATCGCATCACGACGCTGATTCCGCACCGAGATCTTCACATCTTCGACGCGGCTGCGCACGACCTTGACCATTTCGCGGCGGCGCTCTTCGGTCAAGGGCGGAATGCCCAGGCGGATCACACGGCCATCATTACTCGGATTGATGCTAAGATCAGAGTGTTGGATCGCCTTCTCGATCGTCTTGATCATCCCTGCATCGAAGGGTTGAATGACAATCAAGCGTGCTTCGGGCACACTAATATTCGCCAACTGGTTCAACGGCATTGGCGAACCATACGCCTCGACACTCAGATGCTCAACCAGTCCAGCAGAGGCGCGTCCAGTACGGATCGTAGCCAACTGATGGCGCATGGCCTCAACGGCCTTTTTCAGATGGGCTTCATATTCGTTCAGAACATCATTGACCATGGCCCGCTCCTCATGCTACCAGATCCAAAACTCCAGGCCAACCAGGCGCTTAGCCATGGCTAACCAGTGTCCCCAGCCGCTCCCCCATCACGATCCGCTCGATCGCCCCGGACTGGAGCGCATTAAAGACCACAATCGGGATCTTATTATCCATACAAAAGGTGAGGGCAGTCGAGTCCATGACTGCCAGACCACGATTGAGTGCGTCCATATAGGTCAGATTATCAATCTTGGTGGCAGTTGGATCACGCCGTGGGTCAGCGGTATAGATGCCATCAACCCCATTTTTCGCCATCAGAATAACCTGGGCGTGGATCTCGGCGGCTCGCAGGGCGGCAGCCGAATCGGTCGTAAAATAGGGATTGCCGGTACCCCCGGCCAGAATCACGACCCGCCCTTTTTCCATGTGGCGGGCGGCCCGTCGCCGAATATAGGGTTCGGCAACCTCATCCATCTTGATCGCCGTCATGGCCCGGGTATGCAGACCGTGGCGTTCCAGGGCATCTTGCAGGGCCAGACTATTGATAATCGTCCCGAGCATACCCATATAGTGGGACTGGGCCGTATCCATGCCCCGCGCCAACGACTGGGCTCCCCGCCAGATATTGCCGCCACCAATCACCAACGCTACTTCGACCCCGTGCTTATGCACGGCTTCGATCTCGCGGGCAAGGTAATCAAGCATATCATAGCTGACGACCTCATCGGTACCTTTGATCTGTTCGCCACTGAGTTTAATCAGCACCCGGCGATACTTGGGCTCTTGCATAGGACGAGTTCCCAGCAACCAGGGGCGGCAGACTGCCCGTGGGGCGACCTGCCGCTTGGTTGCACCTTTACAGTTTACGCCCCGATCTCGTAGCGAATGAAGCGGCGCACGACGATATTCTCGCCGAGTTTTGCAATCGCCTCTTTGATCTTCTCTTCGATCGTGCGCGAAGGATCCTTCACGAAGGTCTGCGCCATCAGCACATGCTCTTTGACAAACGCCTCGTGGGTCTGCCCACTCTCGGCGACCGCCTCGGCGGTGACTTCCTCGGCAGTGATATAGCGCGGATTGAGCGCCACGATATGCTGGGCCAACGCATTCGCCAGGTCTTTGAAATCCTCGGTACGAGCGACAAAATCGGTCTCACAGTTCAGTTCGACCATACCCGCCACCCGCGACCCAAAATGGACATACGAGCCAACCAGACCTTCGCGGGCCTCACGCGACGACTTCTTGGCGGCAGCCTCGATCCCGCGCTCACGCAGGATCTCGATCGCCTTATTGATATTGCCATCCACCTGCTCCAGGATCTCTTTGCACTCTTTGATCCCGGCCCCGGTGCGCTCACGCAACTCTTTAACGAGTTCAATTGGAACAGCCACAGTCTACTCCTTCATAACCTAGCGGGCAATACGCCGCCCGCATACCACGGCGGGGCATGTGGCCCCGCCGATCAACCTACGCTCCAACATCCACAACCTACTGCTGATGGGCCGACTCACGGCGGTGCACACCTTCGAGAGCAGCATCGGCGATCTTGCTGGTGATCAGCCGGATGCTACGAATGGCATCATCGTTGCAGGGAATTACATGATCAATCGGGTCGGGGTTACAGTTGGTATCAACCATCGCCACAATTGGCACCCCAACGGTCTGGGCCTCTTTGACGGCCAGATCCTCTTTGTGCGGATCAATGATGAAAATAGCCCCGGGCAGGCGATCCATCGTCTTGATTCCACCAAACACCCGATTCAACTTCTCGATCTCTTCCTCAAGTTTCAGACCCTCGGCCTTGGTCAACTTCGCAAAGTCACCCCGGTCGCGGCGAGTCTCGAGATCCGCGAGCCGCTTGAGACGACCCTTGATCGTCGAGAAATTGGTCAGGGTACCGCCAAGCCAGCGCTGGGTGATGTAGTACTGCCCGGCCCGACCCGCCTCTTCGATCACGGCCTCTTGGGCCTGCTTCTTGGTACCCACAAACAGAATCTTTTCGCCCCGAGCGGCTATATCAGCAATAAAGCGATAAGCCCCATTCAGACCCGAGACGGTCTTCTGCAGATCGATGATATGAATGCCATTGCGCGCAATAAAGATGTACGGGCGCATCTTCGGGTTCCAGCGGTTGGTCTGGTGGCCAAAGTGCGAACCGGCTTCGAGCAGGGCCTTGATTGATACCACACGTTGGGTTGCTGCCTGGGTCATAGGACGCGGTCTACTCCTTGCTGAATCTGGATCTTCCAGCCTCCACCTCACACAAAGTACGGCCCAGTCGGCTGCTGCCGAGAGGAGCGGGCCGTTGCTGCGAGGTGTGTGTATTTGTGGGCATCAACGTGATACCATCGCAGAGTATAGCACAAGCCGTAGGGGCGGGCAAACGGATAGCCGCGCTTCCCAGGGATGTGGACGCGCACCCACTTCTCGTCCACCCCGACCACCCCACTGCTCTGGACGACCCCAAACAGCGCCACGACCGGCAGCACCTGCCCGCCGAACTGGCTCACCCA
>JBLWKA010000148.1:0-13884 GCA_048381555.1 Oscillochloridaceae bacterium umkhey_bin13 | reverse complement strand
GACCCCACCACGGATTCGACCGCCCCCCACCACGGATTCGACCGCCCCGCGCCCCGGATTCGACCGCCCCGCGCCCCGGATGCCCCCGTCCCGCGCCACGGATTCCCCCGCCCGGGTCACGGATTCGACTGCCCCCCACCACGGATTCGACCGCCCCGCGCCCCGGATTCGACCGCCCCGCGCCCCGGATTCCTCCGCCCGGGTCACGGATTCCCCCGCCCGGGTCACGGATTCCCCCGCCCCGCGCCCCGGATTCGACCGTCCCGCACCACATCCCGCCGCCGCAGGCGAACATTGCCACAGCCCTTTGTTGTGTAACCATAACCATAGCATAAAATATCACCATCCCCTATGATGCTTCGTACGCTTGCATCCAGCTATCACGACGATACCCTGTTGATCGAGAGTGACCTGGTGCTTGATCCGGCGATCTTACGGGCCTGTGTGGCCTCGTATGGCCCGTTGACGGCGGCCGTGGCCTCGTATGGCCCATGGATGGACGGGACCGTAACCCGGCTAGCCTATGATGGCACGATTACGGCTTTTTTGGCCAAAGGGAGCTACGATCCGCGTCAGGCGACCTATTACAAGACGGTCAATGTGTACCGCCTTGAGCGCCACTTTACGCAACTGTGTTTGGCCCCGGCCGTGCAGCGCCATCTGGCCCAGGCCGGGCCGGGGGGCTACTACGAAGAGGTGTTTGGGCAGTTGGTTGCCGGGGGCAGTGTTCAGGTCAAAGCGGTGGTGGTTGATGGCTGGCCCTGGTACGAAGTTGATACCGCCGACGATCTACGGGTGGCGGAAGCCCTATTTTTGCCCCGAGGTTGAGGATATGCTGCGCTTGCCCCGTCTGCCGATTGCGCCGGAAGGTTGGCCCTTTCTGGGGCCGAGTCTGGCCCTGAGTCTGTTGGTGGCTCCTTCTAGTCGGCGGCTTGCCCTGCTTGGCCTGGGCCTGAGCGCCGCGTTCGCAACCTTTTTTCGTGATCCCGTGCGCCCGCTCCCGACTGAGCCAGACCTGCTCTATGCCCCGGCTGATGGACGGATCTTGCATGTGGAGCCGGTTGACGAGCCGCTGTTCATTGCCGGCCCGGCATGGCGGATTGCGATCTTTCTTTCACGGCGCGCCCCCTCGTGCATCCCGGCCAAATTGTGCGGGCGGCGCGTACGCCGTTGGCAACCTACCAAGGAACACCCTGATGTTGAGTGTGCTTGAACGGGTGCTGGTACTGAAGGCGGTGACCTTGTTCGCCGCGACGCCCGATCCGGTGTTGTATGAAATTG
This sequence comes from Oscillochloridaceae bacterium umkhey_bin13, assembly GCA_048381555.1. Lineage (GTDB taxonomy): Bacteria > Chloroflexota > Chloroflexia > Chloroflexales > Chloroflexaceae > Viridilinea. Next base: position 12,603 of record JBLWKA010000148.1, on the reverse strand, counting down.
CCGCCCTGGTAAGCGAAGAGGAGCATGCGGCGGGATCGGTGGTGGTCGCGCAGGGCGCATCAGGCAGCAGTATGTATGTGGTGGTTGCCGGGCGGTTACGGGTGTATGATGGCCCACGCACGCTCAATCATCTGGAGTCACGGGCCGTATTTGGCGAAATGGCGCTGCTCGATCCCGAACCACGGGCCGCATCGGTGACGGCGCTCGAAGATAGTTTGCTGCTGCGCATCGATCACGCCCCCTTCCATGAACTGTTGGCGGATCGCAGCGAAGTCGCGCAGAGCCTGATTCGGATCTTGGCTGGATATGTGCGCGAACGCCTGGATGACCTCGCAAACGCCCCATAGGACGATGGTACCTGGGAGGAACTAGGTAGCGGCATATCTCTGGGTGTATGCCAAGATAGCCCTAAAAATATGTTGTCTGGCACATCGTTTTGGCTGTCTACCCTGACTATACTAGAGCCAGGGTCGGGCTAGCAGGACGATGATCATGGCCAACTTCCTCTTCAACCATTTGATTGCCCTTACTGTGAAGTTGCTGATTGTGATCGGCTTCATGGGGGCGGTGGTGGTTGGCTATCGACCCCTGACCGATGTGAGCGCTGCGAGCAACTTGCTCGCCTCGCCGGACCTGATTACCAGCAGTGTGACGTATACGCTTGATCAGACTGACCCACACCTCCTCAGTGGGATTGGCTTCAGTCTGAGCACCAGTACGCCAGAGGCGGTGGTCAAGGTTCAGTTTGCCGAAGACGGGCCAGTCTTTACCTGTACTGCAACCAGTACAGCTTGGAACTGCCCCGTCTTTGGCGTGCAGGTTGACGCGCTCCAGAACCTACGGGTTATGGTTCACGCTCAGAGCGCCGATCTTGGATCATCGGCTCAATAAAACTCTTGATCGTATCAATCGGCAGCGGGAAGATAATTGTACTATTCTTCTCGACGGCAATTTCGGTCAAGGTTTGCAGATAGCGCAACTGAAGCGTGGCTGGTTCACTCGAAATGATCGCAGCCGCATCAGCCAGTGCTCGGCTTGCCTGCAGTTCACCTTCGGCATGGATGAGCTTAGCGCGCTTTTCACGCTCGGCCTCGGCCTGCTTGGCCATAGCCCGCTGCATATTCTGCGGCAGTTCAACATCTTTGACTTCGACGATCGTAACCTTGATGCCCCAGGGCTCGGTCTGCTCGTCAATGATCTGCTGCAACTTCTGGTTGATCACCTCGCGCTTGGCCAGCAGTTCGTCCAGTTCAACCTGACCGACGACCGAACGCAGCGTGGTCTGGGCGATCTGCATCGTCGCCCGGATATAATCCATCACCTTGGTGACGGCCCAATTGGGATTGAGCACCTGAAAGTAGAGGACCGCGTTCACCTTGATCGTTACGTTATCCAGGGTGATGACTTCCTGGACGGGCACGTCCATCGTGATCACGCGGGTATCCACGCGCACCATGCGCTCGAAGACCGGAATGACAAAAAAGAGCCCAGGGCCGCGGGCACCCATCAAACGACCGAGCCGAAAGATGACCCCACGCTCGTACTCGGGCACGATCTTGATCGCTGAAAGCACGACCATCAGCACAACAAAAGCGAGCACCGCCACACAGGCGAGAATGAGTAAACCGCCATTCATAAATTGCTACTCCTTCACCTTAACCGGGCGTCATGCGGCGCACCAGCAGGCGTAATTCATACACCCCCACCACCTGAACCAGTTCGCCGACTTCGATCACTCCATCTTCGCTTGTCGCCCGCCAGAGCGCACCTTCGACAAAGACCATGCCTTCGGGATCGAGCCGCCGCCGTACTTCGGCGGTACGACCCACCAGCCCTTCCTGCCCGGTAGTAACTGGCTTGCGGCGGGTCCGCATCGCCAGATAGATCCCGGCGACCGCAAAAGCGGCCACGCCACCCGCCACCAGCAGCACCGCCCACAGTGCGACCGAGACCCCAGGAGCCTGGGCTTGATCAAACATGCTCATCGCGCTCACCACCAGTAGCACGACTCCAATCACCGTTACCGCCCCGTGCGAGGGCAGGAACAGGTCTGCGCCAATCAGCGCAAAGGCGATCATCAGCCCCAAGACCGCAATCCAATTTACAGGTAGGGCGATCAAGCCGACGAACGCGGTCAACAACAGGATGACACCGAGCGTGGCTAAGACCCCAATCGCAGGCGTCACCAGTTCGGCATAGATCGCAATTCCGGCCATCACCAGCAACAAGAAGGCAATCGTGGGGTTGGCCAGGAGCAGCAGAATCTGTTCCAGCAATGTTGGTGGCAAGGGTTCAGTGGTGCGGCCAAGGGTCGTGAGCGTGCGAATCTCGCCATTGGCAAGCGTAACAGTGCGCCCTTCGAGCACCACCAGCAGGTCGTCCAGGTCACGGGCGACGAGGTCAATCACGGGCGGATTGCCTGCACTGGCCTGCTCATTCGTCAGCACCAACCCCTGACGCACCGCTGGCTCGATCCAATCCTCGGCACGACCGCGCTCGCGCTGCCAGCCCGCCAGTTGCTCAATCGCCTCATCCTCAATCAAAGCCCGGGTCGTCTCGGTCAGGCCGGGGTCGGGGGCGACCAGCGGAGCGGCCAGCCCGAAACTCGTGGCGGGAGCCATGGCCGCAATGTGGCTACTGGCGATCAACCAAGAGCCAGCCGCCCCGCTGCGACTGCCTTGCGGGGCCACATAAACCACAATCGGCACCTCGGCCTGCACCAGTTCGGCCGCAACCGTGCGCACCTCGCGCAGGACTGCGCCACTGGCACTCAAGCGCACCACCAGCGCCTCGGCCCTGCGGGCTTCGGCCTCTTGCACGGCGCGGCGCAGATAGCCAACACTGTACTGACTGATCAGATCATCAAGCGCGACGACCAGGATCGGGCCACGGCCCTGCGCAGCAACAGGAGCCGGAGTCGTCAGACTAGAGCCAAAAGCGATCAGCGCCAGCACGAGCCAGAGCAGCGCTGGCAGCATTCGTAGGGGTTTGGGGTGATCCAGTCGCGTGCGCCACCCGCGACGAGCCGGTCGCCTTGGTGGTAGAGCACACAGGGAGTTATCCATAACAATCGCGCCTTGCCCAAGTCTGCGCATCTGCGCTTCACTCTCCATCATACCGCATCCTGATGCTTTGCGCCAAACAGGAATTATCTGGCGAACAGGGCCAGATTTTATGCTACAATTGCTTGCACCGTTTGTCACAAAGAACTACATAGACCCTTGAGGCACCCTGTGCTGGCACCCCGGTTGTTCCAGACCCTGCGTTGCTGTACTCGTATGTAAGTCCAAGGAGCGACGATGCCCACCGTCATTATCAACGATGTCGAACTCGACGCCAAAATTGGCGAACGGCTGCTGAATGTGGTGCGCCGCAATGCGGCCCACATTGGTTTTGTCTGTGATGGCAATGGGGTGTGCCAGACCTGCCAGTGCCGGGTCTTGAGCGGCGCTCAGCATCTGAGTCCCGCCGAGCGAGGCCGAACAGGTCTGGATGCCCGAGCACCGTTTGGCGGATGGGCATCGGCTGGCCTGCCAGACAACCCTGCGCAGCGAGGGCCGGGTGCAGGTCATGACCACCGCCGAAGAGTTGCGCCGCCAGACCTTGAACGTGATCAATCCGCCGACGGGCTACGAGCGGCGCGATCACCTCGAACCGCTGCTCGAAAATCCGGTACGCATGAACCTTGACCAACTGATGCGCTACCCCTTCAACCTGATTGCTACCCTGGTGCGGGTCGGGCCGTGGCGTTTCATCTACCCGTTGCTCGATGCTGAGCGCTGGGCCGATGATGCGAGCCGAGTCACGCGCCGCATGCTCAGTGGGGCCGAGCAGATGGAACGGGCACCGCGGGCCACGCCCCAACTGCGTGAACGGGCGGTCGGCGAAGCGGTCGAGCGGGTGCGCTCACGCGAAGCGCGGCCAAGCTGGGCGGCCCGCCCCGCCCCGTCGCCCGCCCTCACCGCCGAAGAGCGGATTGCTGCGGCCATGCAGGCGTTGCGGCGCGCCGAGGCCGATCTGGAACGGTTGGGGCGGCGGTAGGGCTGGTTTGCACCGTATCTTTTGGGTTCGTGCTGCGGTATAGCTTACAGAAGCCTTGACTACCGTTGGCACGAGCCTAATCTGATGTACCCTGAACATACCCGTTATTACCTGGGCTTTAACCTGGTGCCGGGGATCGGCCCGGTGCGTTTGGCCCGCCTGATCGCCCGGTGTGGCTCGGTGGCCGAGGCATGGCAAGCCGATGCGTTCACGCTGGCGGCAGCCGGGATCGAGGCGAAGGCCAGTGCGGCGTTGTTGGCAGCCCGGCCCCAGCTTGATCTGGACGCCGAGTTGGCGCGGGTCGCAGCGGCCGACGTGACGCTGTTGACCCTTGAGGATGCGAACTACCCGGCTTTATTGCGCGAGGCCCCGGGTGCGCCGCCCTTGATCTATCTGCGCGGCAGTCTGCCCCCGGCCGAGGACTGGACTGTCGCGGTGGTCGGCACGCGGGTGCCAACCGCCTATGGGCGCGAGGCGACCTATCAGTTGGCGAGTGACCTGGCCCGGGCCGGGGTCTGTGTGGTCAGTGGCCTGGCGCTGGGGGTAGATACGCTGGCCCATGAAGCGACGCTCGAAGTGGGTGGGCGCACGCTGGCGGTCTTGGGCAGCGGTGTGGATCTGCCGACACCGGAGCGCAATCGGCGGCTCGGTGAACGGATTGTGGCCCAGGGTGGGGCCTTGATCAGTGATTACCCGTTGGGCACCCCACCCACTGCAACTAACTTCCCGCCCCGCAACCGGATCATCAGTGGCCTGAGCCGGGCGACTCTGGTGATCGAGGCGGGCGAACGCAGTGGGGCTTTGATCACGGTGGGCTTTGCGCTGGAACAGGGCCGCGATGTATTTGCCGTACCCGGCTCGATCTTCTCGCGCCAGAGTGCCGGGTGCCACCGGCTGATCCGTGACGGCGCAGGCTTGGCCCGTTCGGCAGCCGATCTGCTGAGTGACCTGGATTTGAATACCGTGAGCGTGCAACGCGAAGCGCGGGCCACCTTGCCCGACGACCCGATTGAAGCGGCGGTGCTGGCCTGTCTGAGTAGCAACCCCTGCCATATTGACGAACTCGGGCGCGAGGCGGGCCTGCCAGCGCCAACCGTGGCGGCAGCGCTGGTCTTGCTCGAACTGAAGGGCCTGGCTCGCCAAGCGTCCCCGTTGCAGTACGTCGCGGCGCGCTGACGTTGTCTCAACCATCCACTGCTTGCGACTCGGTGACAGGGTATACTAAACTGAACCATCGTATGGCATATGATCCAAGGAGCCGAGCATGGCGATAGATACACAGGGCCTTGAGTTGAAGCTGATTCGGCGCATTGATGGCACCGAACTCGACTTGCTGCCACTCCAAGGACTCTGGACAGAAGCGCAATACCTCAAACTCACTGATCAGACAAACCATCTGATCGAATTTTCTGACGGCGAAATTGAGGTTTTACCGATGCCAACACGTCGCCACCAACTCATCTTGTTGTTGCTGTACGAACTGTTCAAAGCGTGGCTAAGCGATCGCGGTGGGATTGTTTTAGTGGCCCCCCTGCGGCTCCGGGTGCGCCAGGGCAAATTTCGCGAACCAGATCTGTTGATGCTCATGCAAGTCGCAGATCCTCGTAACCAGGAGGAGTTCTGGTTAGGGGCTGATGTAGTTGTCGAAATTGTGAGTCCTGATCGCCCCGAACGCGATACGCATGACAAGCGCCATGATTATGCCGAGGCTGGCATTCCCGAATATTGGATCGTCAATCCCCTCACCGCTACGATCACCGTATTGGTGCTTACGGACGCGATATACCACGAGCACGGCGTCTTTTCGTGTGGTACTGATGCGATATCGGCGCTGCTTGATGGCTTCAGAGTCAGCGTAGATACCGTGTTTGACATTACGTAGCAGGCTATGTCTACTCTGCCCGCCCCCCCGATTTTGCGCTCGTTGCGCCGTTGCCAGGGCTATGATCTGGCGATGGAGAGCTATCCGCCCCCTGCGCCAGCCCTGACGGCGGCCCATCAGCAATTGTTGGCCCTGGCTCGCCCAAATATTGAGGATCTGTACCAGTTGATTGATCGCCCCGGTTTTGCGGTCTTGCTGGCCGATGCGGCAGCGGTGGCGATTGATCTGGAGGGTGACGCCGAACTGGTACAACTGGCGCAGGTGGCTGGCTTGGTCCCGCCGGTACAGCTTGATGAGCGGGTGGCGGGTACCAATGCGATTGATCTGGCGCTGCGTGAGGCCCAACCGGTGCAGACCGCGGGCGACGAGCACCATCTGGCCTGTTTGCGGTCTCTGGCCCTGGCGGCCGCCCCAATCTTCGCAGCAGGCGGTCAACCAGTGGGAGCGTTGGCGATCATCACTCAGGCCAAAGCGGCCCATCCCCATAGCCTGGGCCTGGCGATTGCGGCGGCACAGGCCCTGCATCAGCAGTTGCGCAGCGACCAGTTGCTGAGCGAAGCGAATGATCAGCTCGCCGAACTGTATGCTAGCCTGGAAGCGATCAGCGAGGGGTTGATCTTTGTCGGGCCAGGGGGCGAGATCCGGCGCATCAATAGTCGGGCGGCTGGCCTGTTAGGGATGAGTGTGCGTACCGCTTCGGGGCGACTGCTTGATAGCTTGTTGAGTGTGCCACCGCTCGTGGCGACGGCGCTGACCCGCTGCGCCGAATTGATTGAGCAAGAGATCTTCTGGCCGACGAAGCACGGTTCACTCGGGTTGATCTGTGCCGTGCGCCCCGTGTGGGATCCCGGGCGGCGTTATCTGGGTGCGCTGATCAGTTTGCGTCCACCCCAGAGCATTCATCAACTGGTGCGCCGGGTCGTGGGGGCCGAGGCGCGCTTTACCTTCAGTGATGTAATTGGCCAGAGCGCGGCGATGCGCCAGGCCCTGCGTCAAGCACACCTGGCCGCCAATGCGACGGGTGGGCTCTTGTTGCACGGCGAACCAGGGGTGGGCAAAGAGATCTTTGCCCAGGCGATTCATAATGCAAGCACCCGCGCTGGTGGGCCATTTGTGGGCCTGAACTGTGCGGCTGTGCCCCGTCCGCTGCTGGCCGACGAACTGTTTGGGATCGAAGGCGATCCATTGCGTCCCGGCCAACTCGGGCGGCCCGGCAAGCTCGAACTGGCCCAGGGTGGGGTGCTGTACCTGGAAGATGTGGGCGCATTGCCCCCTGAATTGCAGACCGCCCTGTTACGGGCGATCGAGATGCGCCGGATCATGCGGAGTGGCGGGCGGCGGCCTTTGCCGATTGATGTACGGGTCTTTGCAACCGCAGGGCCAGATCTGGAGCGCCAAGTCAAAGAGGGGCGTTTTCGGGGCGATCTGCTCGCCCGCCTCAGCAGCCTAGAGGTTCACATCCCGCCGTTGCGCGAGCGCGAAGACGATCTGCTGCTGCTGATCAACCATCTGCTGCAACTGATTGGCGAACGCGAAGGGCGGCAGGTGGCCGTCGCCCCTGATGCGTTACAGGTGTTGCGTGCCTATGCCTGGCCCGGCAATGTGCGCGAACTCGAACTGGTGTTAGAACGTACCCTGGCGGGCAGCGAAAAGAGTGTAATCAGTCGCGATGATCTGCCTGTTAGCATGGCCCTGTTGGCAACGCCGCTGGCGGGCGTGCCCACCCCACGCCTTGATGAAAGCAACCACCTGAGTGAACGCGAAGCGATCCTGCGTGCTGGGCGTCAGGCCGGCGGCCACCTGGGCCGCACCGCAACCCTGCTCGGGATTAGTCGGGCCACGCTCTGGCGCAAAATGGTGCGCTACGGCCTGAGCCGAGACACCTTCTAGCTGAACGATTCGTGCAACAACGTGCAACGTCATGTTTCAATAGTGAAACAAAACCAATCCTAAACTGCTATCCAAGGCGCTTGACGGCCCCCATGCGCTCTGTTATGATTGCATCAATACATTTGGTTAAAGGATCTATACCGCAACGGCTGCGAAGGTGAAGCTAGGCTGTGCCAGTTTGGTGCGTCTTGATTGGCCTTGAGCATCGTAGCGGTACCCAGTGGAAGCAGGCTACTCAATGACGAGCGGCATTCTCCGCGCCCCCGATCCCGCTTCATTCCTGGCTGCCAATACGAGCTAGCCAGCGTTAAGCGGCACAGAAGCGCTTGGATCTTTACGGCTCACAAGCGGCTGTGCCCGGCAATCCAACCAAAACCACATCGTATCGTGTCGCTACCTAACTGTGTAGTCGGCAGGGTTTACTGTTGTCGCTGATACCCGTGATCAGACGGCGCTAGCTTGTTGCGTCCAACCAAACGGGCTGGAGTTCACCGAGAGGGGGTGGCAGGATCGCGGAAGGTGGCTAATCACGCACACGCGTCAACGATGACCCGCACGATCTGTCGTTCGTAAAACGCTGAGGTTTTCGAGGAGGCACCACCTATGGGAGGGACGTTCGTCGGTGAACTGTTGGGCACCATGATCCTGATTCTGCTTGGGAATGGTGTGGTCGCCAACGTTTTGCTCAACAAATCCAAGGGCCAGAATGCAGGCTGGATCGTGATTACCGCTGGCTGGGCCTTTGCCGTGATGAGTGGCGTGTTTGTAGCGGCAGCCACCGGCAGTCCACCCGCCGCGCTGAATCCTGCGGTTTCGATTGGGGCCGCGCTGCGCCCCGGTGGCGATTTTGCCATGGCAGGCGTGCAGATCGCCGGGCAGTTTGTGGGTGCCTTCATCGGTGCCACGCTGGTTTGGTTGATGTATGGCCCCCACTGGGCCGAGACCAAAGATCCCGGTTTGAAGTTGGCCTGTTTCAGCACCGGCCCGGCGATCCGCAATCCCACCTGGAACGTGGTCAGTGAGGCCATCGGTACCTTCGTACTGGTCTTCGTGATCTTCGCGATCTTCAGCGCCAACGGTGCAACCGCTGGTAGCCCGGCTGCGGGTGTAGGTCCCTATCTGGTCGCCGCGCTGGTTTGGGGTATCGGTCTGAGCCTCGGTGGCCCCACGGGTTACGCGATCAACCCGGCCCGTGACCTTGGCCCGCGCATTATGCACTTTCTGCTGCCCATTCCCGGCAAGGGCGACTCGGACTGGGCTTACTCCTGGGTTCCCGTGGTTGGCCCGATCATCGGTGGCATTGTGGCCGCGATCTTGGCGAATGCCCTGGGTATGTAAGGCTTGAACTGGTCTTGAGAGGATCAAGCAAAGGAGCTGTCAGTGAAGAAGTTGATCAACGATCCCGCCAATGTTGTCAAAGAAGCCCTGGCGGGCATGGCCGACGCGCACCCCGATTTGCTCAAGGTCTATTATGACCCTGATTATATTGTGCGTGCTGACGGCCCGATTACCGGCAAGGTTGGTGTGATCTCGGGTGGTGGCTCGGGCCACGAGCCGATGCACGGTGGGTTTGTGGGCAAGGGCATGCTTGATGCCGCCTGCCCCGGTGCAGTCTTTACCTCGCCCGTGCCCGACCAGATGCTGGCGGCGACCAAGGCGGTGAGTGGTGGCAAGGGTGTTTTGCACATCGTCAAGAACTATACCGGCGACGTGATGAACTTCGAGATGGCTGCCGAACTGGCCGCCGCCGAAGGGATCGAGGTGGCCAGTATTGTCACCAACGATGATGTCGCGGTGAAGGATAGCCTCTATACCGCCGGTCGCCGGGGCGTGGGTGTCACCGTGCTGCTCGAGAAGATCGTTGGTGCCGCTGCCGAGGCCGGAGCTGATCTGGCTGAAGTTAAGCGGATTGCCGAAAAGGTCAATGCCGAGGGCCGCAGTATGGGTATGGCCCTGACCAGTTGCACCGTACCCCACGCTGGCAAGCCGACCTTCGATCTGCCCGAAGATGAGATGGAGATCGGGATCGGGATTCACGGCGAGCCAGGCCGCAAGCGTTTGGCGCTCGTCAGTGCGTCCGAGATTGCCGCAATGCTGGCCGAACCGATCATCGAGGATCTGCCGTTCAAGAGCGGTGATCAGGTGCTGGCCTTCGTCAATGGTATGGGTGGTACCCCACTGATCGAGCTCTATCTGATGTACAACGAGCTGAACAAGATCCTCAAGGGTCATGGAATCACGATCAGCCGCAAGCTGGTCGGCAGCTACATCACCTCGCTCGAGATGGCCGGCTGTTCGTTCACGCTGGTCAAGATGGACGATGAACTGACCAAGCTCTGGGACGCGCCGGTGCTCACTCCGGCCCTGCGCTGGGGCCTGTAGGCCGATTATCGCTGATGACGTAGCATTATTGTCATTCCGAACGGAGTCACAGGCGCAGTGAGGAATCCCGACGGTGATGCGCTTGAGGCCGGGAACCTTCGCTGCGCTCAGGGTGACAGGGATGCCGCATCTTCAAAAATAATTGGTGTAAGTCGGGATGGGGGAATCCGGTTCCCCCATCCTATAACCCCCGCACAAGAGACGAAGCTATGCAGATCACAGCCGAGCACGCGATTAAGTTTATCGAAACCGTGGCTGCTCGTATTAAAGAGCAGCGCGACTATTTGACTCAGCTCGACTCGGCGATCGGCGATGCCGACCATGGTGTCAACCTGGATCGTGGCTTTACCACGGTAGTAGGTAAGTTGCCGAGTGTTGCCGATAAGGATGTCGGCACGATCCTCAAGACGGTCGGCACGACCCTCGTCTCGACCGTCGGCGGGGCGAGTGGCCCGCTCTATGGCACGGCCTTCCTGCGGGCCGGTATGGCAACCGCTGATCGTTTCGAGTTGAGCCCCGATGATTTGGTTGCTGCCCTCGAAGCTGCGCTCGAAGGAATTCAGACCCGTGGGAAATCCACCCGCGGCGAGAAGACCATGATTGATGCGATCGGGCCAGCAGTTGATGCCTTGAAAGAGGCCCGGGCGGCAGGTGATGATCTGATTGATGCGTTGCGGAAGAGTGTTGCCGCCTGCGAAGTTGGGATGCAGGCGACTATTCCGATGCTCGCAACCAAAGGCCGGGCCTCGTATCTTGGTGAGCGCTCGATTGGCCACCAGGACCCCGGCGCTACCTCGGCCTTCCTGATGGCGCAAGCCCTGCTTGAGGTAATGGAAGGCGCATCGTGAGTTCGTCGGCCCGTCTTGGGACGGGTCGTAAGCAGACAAAGGAGTCGCACCAATGGCTAAGTATGTTGCCGCGATTGACCAGGGCACGACCAGTACGCGTTGTATGATTTTCGACCACTCGGGCAGTGTGATCTGCTTCGACCAGCGTGAGCACGAGCAGATCTATCCTAAGCCGGGTTGGGTCGAGCATAACCCTGATGAGATTTGGGAGCGTACCCAGGGCGTCATCCGCGGCGCGTTGACCAAGGGCAATATCGAACCTAGTGATATCGCGGCGGTGGGCATTACCAACCAGCGCGAGACCGCCGTGGTTTGGAATAAGAAGACCGGTCGCCCCGTCTATAACGCGGTGGTCTGGCAGGATACCCGCACCGACCAGATCTGCAATGAACTGGGCAAAGAGGGTGGCCAGGATCGTTTCCGGCCCAAGGTTGGTCTGCCTCTGGCAACCTATTTCTCGGGGCCGAAGGTTCGCTGGATCCTCGACAATGTCGAGGGTGCCCAGGCTGCGGCCGAGGCGGGCGAGATTGTCTTTGGCAATATGGACACCTTCCTGACCTGGTGGCTCACCGGTGGCCCCGATGGTGGGGTGCATATCACCGATGTGACCAACGCCTCGCGCACCATGTTGATGAACCTCGAAACCCTGGATTGGGACGAGGAGATCCTGGGCATTATGGGCATTCCGCGCCAGATGCTGCCCAAGATTATGCCCAGTAGCGCAGTCTATGGCACCTGCAAGGGTATGCTGGACGGCATTCCGCTGGCGGGTATCCTGGGTGACCAGCAGGCCGCTATGGTCGGCCAGACCTGCTACAGCCCCGGCGAGGCCAAGAACACCTACGGCACCGGCTGCTTTATGCTGCTGAACACCGGCACCGAGATTGTGCAGTCCAAGAATGGTCTGCTGACCACGCTCTGCTACAAGTTCGGTGACGAGCCGGCCGTCTATGCGCTCGAAGGCTCGATTGCGATCACGGGTGCGTTGGTACAGTGGTTGCGCGATAACCTCGGCATGATCACCACCTCGGCTGAGGTTGAGGCGCTGGCGAATCTGGTCGAGGATAACGGCGGGATCTACTTCGTGCCGGCCTTCTCGGGGCTGTTTGCGCCATACTGGCGCTCGGATGCCCGTGGCGCGATTGTCGGTCTGACCCGCTACGTCAGCAAGGGCCATATTGCGCGGGCCGTGCTTGAGGCGACCGCCTTCCAGACCCGCGAGGTGCTGGATGCGATGAACGCCGACTCGGGCGTGGATCTGACCGCGCTCAAGGTTGACGGTGGTATGGTCTTCAACAATACGCTGATGCAGTTCCAGTCCGACATTCTCGGTGTGCCGGTCATTCGGCCCAAAGTGGCCGAGACGACGGCTCTCGGTGCGGCCTATGCGGCTGGCTTGGCGGTCGGCTTCTGGCAGAATACCGACGAGATGCGCGCCAACTGGCAGGTTGACCACACCTGGGAACCCGCGATGGACGCCGACAAGCGCGGCGAGCTCTACAAGGGTTGGAAGAAGGCCGTGACCCGCACCTTCGATTGGGTTGAGTAGGGAGTGTTGGT
>JBLWKA010000147.1:0-14006 GCA_048381555.1 Oscillochloridaceae bacterium umkhey_bin13 | reverse complement strand
GCTTGCGCCGCCGTTCTGCCGCCCCGCCGCGTCGTTTTCTGGGAGTACCAGGTACTCCCAAGGCCCATCCACGGCACAAAAGGCCACGCAGGTGGCCTTCGCTTCCCATAGCCGAGGCGTTCACGCCCACGGCACACAAGCACAACCAGGTTTGTGAGCAAACGTCGCAGCAGCCCTGCCTTATGCTATGGCCTCAAGAATGCGGTTATCTTTCATGTTATGCTAGAATACGAGCCACGTTTCGCAATTGTCACGAGGGCCTATGCGCTTCGCACGTTCTAGCGGGATCTTGCTCCACCCGACTTCATTGCCGGGACCATGGGGGATCGGCGATCTGGGGCCAGCCGCCTACCAGTTCGTGGATTTTTTGACCACCGCCGGCCAGAGTCTCTGGCAGGTCTTGCCCCTCGGGCCAACTGGCTATGGCGACTCGCCCTATCAAGCCTTCTCGGCCTTTGCGGGCAATCCCCTGCTGGTCAGTCTGGATCAACTGATCCAGCGTGGGCTGCTCAGCTATGACGAGGTCGTCGAGGCCGCAGGCGGGCGCGATCTGGCGATTGACCACGTCAATTATGGTGAGGTCATTCACTTCAAGTTGCCCCTGCTTCATCGCAGCTACGAGCGCCTGCAAGCTGGGGTGGCCCCCGATCTGGCCGCTGCGTTTGCGAACTTCTGCACCGAGCAGGCGGCTTGGCTCGATGATTTTGCGCTCTTTATGGCCCTCAAGACGGCCCATGACGGTCAACCCTGGAGCACCTGGGAGCCGGAGTTGCGTTCACGCCAGCCCGCAGCCCTGGCCGCAGCCCGCAGCGAACACGCCGATGCGATTCTGCTCCAGCAGTATCTCCAGTTCCTCTTCTTCCAGCAGTGGCTGCCGCTCAAGGCCTATGCCAACGAGCGCGGCATCTCGATCATTGGTGACGCCCCGATCTTCGTGGCCTACGATAGTGCCGATGTCTGGGCCAACCCCGAGCTGTTTTTCCTTGATGATCAGGGCTTGCCCACGGTTGTCGCAGGTGTGCCACCCGACTATTTTAGCGAGACCGGCCAGCTCTGGGGCAATCCGCTCTATCGCTGGGCACGCATGGCCGAGGACGGCTACGTCTGGTGGGTGAAGCGACTTAAAGCGACCCTGACCCAGGTTGACATTCTGCGCCTCGATCACTTCCGGGGCTTTGCCGCCTATTGGGAAGTCCCCGCTGGCGAAGCGACCGCCATCAAGGGCCGTTGGGTCAAAGGGCCAGGGGCGGCGCTCTTCGCCCAGCTCGAACAAGCCCTGGGTGATTTGCCGATCATTGCCGAAGACCTGGGCCTGATCACGCCTGATGTGATTGCGCTGCGCGATCAGTTCAACCTGCCCGGAATGCTCGTGCTGCAATTCGCCTTTGGCGGCGAGGCCGATAATCTCTATATGCCGCACCACCATACCGCCAATACCGTGGTCTACACCGGCACCCACGACAATAATACGACGCTTGGCTGGTTTGCGACCCTCGAACACCAAGTTCGGGAACAGGTGCGGGCCTACATGGGCCGTGATGCCAATGATGTTGCCTGGGATCTGCTCCGGCTCGCGATGATGTCGGTTGCCAACATGGCCGTTATTCCCTTCCAGGATGTCTTGCGGCTTGGCTCCGACGCCCGCATGAATACCCCCGGCCTGGCGGGTGGCAATTGGGGCTGGCGCTTCCGTGCCGAGGCCCTGAATGAAGGGGTGGCGCGTGGACTGCACTTCTTTGCGGCGCTCTATGACCGCTTGCCACCTGACCAGAAGCCGATCAAAGAAGCCGACGAACTCGAGTACGAGCCGGTCGAGGCAGCCTAAAGCCCCAGAGCGCTGGTGTGAACGCGGCCGTTAGCCACCTTCAGGATCTGCCGCGCCCACACCAACGCCAGGGATGCTACGGCATCAGGCCCATCAAGACTTCCCGTAGCGCCGCCCGGGCAGATTCGGCCTGGGCGCTGCCATCAGTGAAGACAGCCCCGTTCCGCTGCCTGAGCAGGGTTTCCTCGAAGACTGCAAACCCCGGGGCGGTAGCAAGCGCTTCAGACGTACCTGGGGTGAGCGTCGCCATGGCCCGCAGCGCCTCGGGACTATTGCTAAAGACCACATAATGGTTGATCAGAGCAAAGGCCGTAATCGGGCTTGGTGGGCCATCCACCTGATAGTAGAGCTGGACCTCGCCAAGGGTTTCACGGTTGAGCGTCTCGCCACGGGCCAGGCGGGCTTCGTAATGTTTCGCTAAAAATCCGCTGGCCTGCGGGTCATTCTTCGAGCCAAGCAGGAATACCACTTCGCCCTCACGCAGCAGCGTTGCGGCAGCCTCGGGGCCAGAACCAGTGCTCCCCGGGAAGCCGCGTACCGCCACGATCATTTCGCTCCCCAGCCAGGTACCCAGATTGCCATCACCAAGTGACACCCCCAACAACGCCTCGATCGCGGGTAGCAACGGGGCTGGATCAGTCACCCCTAAACCTTCGCGCAGCGCCCGTTGCAACTGCGAGACCTCGACCACCCCGCCCACATTCGGGGCCAGGGCAGCATACAGTTGGGTGTCGGCGCGCAACAGTTCGGCGGCAGCAGGACCACGGCTCGCAAACAGGATGATCGCAAAAAATCCACCCCCAATCACCATCGCAATCAGGGTGATCCCCAACCCACCAAGGAGAAAATAGCCCAACCCACGCTCGCGTTGGGCTGGCTGAGGCAAGCTATGTGCTGACATGGTATTCCTTCGACAAGGACTCAGGCATGAGTCGTTCGTACCAGCTAACATCCAAAACCCAACATCGGCTACACCAGCCGACGATGACGAAAATACAGAAATAAGCCCGCCCCAATCATCAGCATTCCCGACAAGACAATCGGAAGAGCGAGCGGATGCTCGGCATAGGGAATAAACACATTCATCCCCAGAATGCTCGCCAACAGGGTCATTGGCAACATAATCACCGAGATCAGCGTGAAGAGTTTCATCTCTTGGTTCAGACGGTAGGACATGACATTAAACAAGGTCGAGTCAAGACCCTCGATAATCTCTTTCTGCTCTTCGAGCATATCCCAAATCCGATTAAGGCCATCAACTAGATCACCGAAATACTGCTCTTCATCAAGCTGAATGTAGTTCCGTTCTTTAACTGCCAGCAGGCGCACTACCGGAATATTTGGCTTGATGATCCGACGTAGCGAGATGATATCACGCCGCAAATACGACAACTCCTCGACCACACGACGGCCATCACGCTTAAACATAGCCTCTTCTGCCGTATCAAGCTTTTCGTCAAGCCGATAAAGCATCGGAAAACAGTAGTTAATGAGGGCTTCGATAATCCGGTAGAGCAAAAAGCCTGCGCCGCGCCCTAACAAGAGTTCGGCCCCCCGCTCATCAGCAGCAGTCTGGGTCAAACGACGCATTGGGCGGAGCCGACCATCATGAAACGTAATCACAAAATTGCGCCCAATAAAAATATCCACCTCACTGATCACCGATAGGCGTTCTACTTCATCAAAAAATGGAAAGTGCAACACCATAAAGAGGTAGCCAACCTCATCGTTTTCATCAATTTTGGGGCGCTGATTGCGTGAAAGTACATCCTCGATATGCAATGGATGGAAATCGTGGTGCTCACCGAGCGCAAAAACCTCATCGCGGGTGGGGTACATCACATCAATCCAGGTAAAATCACCTTGGACAAAATGTTTACGCATCGCAGCCGGAGCACCGCCGAGCCGCGCATGTGGAGTGGGCGCAACAGTTCGCTTGATCATCGGGCTGCTTACCTACACGCAATAAACCGCTTTCGGTGGGAGGGCCACACAGCCCAGCACGGGGTATTATACCATTTTGGATTTTCGCTTTTAGCTGTTGGATTGCGTACCCTGATAACAGCGAGCAGCCAGGGAAAGATCAGTCTTGCGGCAAAGTGCCCGGCCGGGCGAAGTCGGTATACTGCCTTGATACAGCCTTACCGTCGGCGGATCAACCAAGCCCGCACCATGACCCACAGACTCAGCCCGAACAAGGCGGCGCAGAGCACCAGCATGGCAGCGTTGGCGAACAGAACGACCAGATGGCCCCCAAAGGGTTGGCCCAAACGGAGCGCGTTCAATTCGGGAATGACATACAGCGTTGCCACAATACCCAGCAGGCTCAGCCCGCTCACGCCACGCATGGCCCCGCGCGCATAGTGTGGTTCCAGCGCAATAAAACCAAGCAACGAAATCGGCATGCCAAAAATGGCGGGTAACAACGAGGTAATTTCACGAATACCCAGAATGTAACGGCAGATCAAGCCAATGACGGTTAAAACAATCCCAATCCAAAGCACAATCCGTGCCGTGTGCAGACCCATATGCCGGTTCCTCTCGCGCTAGTCCTGATGCCATGCAAAGGTTCCTATGCAGACGCTGGTTGCGCCCTATCGTACGTTATTCCGCACCTATCTGGCACCGCAATGGCCCCGCCTGCTGTTGCTGGCTGCGCTCCTCAGTCTGAACTTGGGGCTGCAATTGGGCCTACCACGGGTGGTGCAGACGTTTATTGACCAGGCGATTGGCGGGAGTACCTTGCAGGTCTTGATCGGGCTCGGTCTGCTCTATCTGGGGGTGGCGATCAGCCAGAACTTGATCCTGGTGGGCTGGCAGTATGTGGCCCAGAATATTGGCTTGCTTGCCACCAACCAGATTCGTGCCGACTTGACGCGCCATTGCCTCCAACTTGATCTGAGCTTTCATAACGCGCGCACGCCTGGCGAGTTGATCGAACGGGTGGACGGGGATGTGGGCAAACTCGAACATTTTCTCGCCCAGTTCATGATCCAACTGCTGCTCAATGGGTTGCTCGTGATAGGTGTGGTGCTCATGCTCTTCCTGATTGATTGGCGGGTCGCGCTGCCTAGCGCCATTGGCGTGGTGGTTGCGGCGGTCAGTGCAATCCTGCTGAGCCGCCCGGTCACGCGTTACAGTGCCGAGGAGCGCCAGGCGAGTGCCGAACTGTTTGGGTTACTCGAAGAACGGTTGGCCGGAACCGAAGATCTGCGGGCGAATGGGGGCGTGGCCTATGTGCTGCGCCGCCATCTCGAACGTTCACGGGCGCTGTTTCGGGCCAGTGTCTTGCGCTCGCTCTTTGCGGTTCTCAGTTGGCGGGCGCTCAGTATGGCGATTATGATCAGCGGGATTGTCGCCCTGTTAATTGGCGCACTCCTGGCGCTTGACGGTGTGCTGACCCTCGGCCAAGTCTACCTGATTTTCGCCTATACCACCTTGCTCGAACATCCCGTTGACGAGTTGCAGCGCCAACTGAACGAGGTGCAGCAAGCCATTGCAAGCCTCGCCCGGGTCGAGCAACTGTTTGCGATTCAACCCAAACTCGTCGCCCCGACCGAGATCACTGCCCTGCCCAGCGGGGCCTTGAGCGTCACCCTCGACGAGGTCGGTTTTGCCTATCCTGATGGCGAACCAGTCCTCCAGAACGTCTCACTTCAGCTTGGCGCAGGCCAGAGCCTGGGACTGATCGGGCGGACGGGCAGTGGCAAAACGACCCTGACCCGGCTGCTGCTGCGGCTGTATGATCCAACTGCGGGCAGCATTCGGCTGGGTGGGGTTGAGTTGCGAGCCGTGGCGCAACCAGCCCTGCGCACCCGTGTAGCAGTTGTGACCCAGGAGATTCAACTGTTTAGTGCGACGGTGCGTGACAATCTGACCTTCTTTGACCCAACGATGAGCGATGCCCAACTGCTGCAAGCGCTTGACACGCTCGGCATCGGCGCTTGGGTGCGCAGTCTGCCCCAGGGCCTGGATACGCCCCTGGCGGCCGGGGGTAGCGGCCTATCGGCGGGCCAGGCCCAACTGCTCGCCTTTGGACGAGCCTTTTTGCGCGACCCTGGCCTGATCATTCTTGACGAAGCCTCGTCTCGACTCGATCCCGCGACCGAGCGCCAACTCGATCACGCCCTGCGCGAACTGTTGAAGGGGCGCACCGCAATCATTATTGCCCACCGCCTGGGCACACTCGAGCGGGTTGATCAGATTATGCTGCTGGAACAGGGCCAGGTGGTTGAGCACGGCGCACGGGTGCAACTCAAGCATGATCCTGACTCGCGGTTTGCCCACCTGTTGCAGCTTGGGCTAGAAGCGACCCTGGCATGAAACCGATGACAACCCCATCCGCCCTGCGCTCAAGTTGGTGGTATATCGCCCAACTGATCACCTTTCGCCCTTGGCGCTATCTGCTCAGTTCGCTTGGCATTATCAGCTTCTACCTCTGGCCCTTATTGCCGGGACTGCTGATCCGCCAGATCTTCGATCTGCTCTTGAACCAGACCTTGCTAACCAGTGAGGTGCGGGCGAGTCTGTGGGCGATTGCGGCGGTGCTGATCGGGGTGGTCTTTGGACGGGCGCTTACGACCCTGGCCTTTCCGTTTGGCGAAAAAGCGAGTATGCTGCTGGCCGAAACCCTGATGCGCCACAATCTGCTCCAGGCCATTCTGCGGCGTCCCGGCGCAAGCGCATTGCCGCCAAAGTCGTCATCGGGCGAGGCGGTCAGCCGTTTGCGCGACGATCTGGCCCATATCAGTGTGTTTATGACCTGGACCGCCGATCCGATTGGACAACTGCTGGCCTTCAGTATTGCCTTTATCACCCTGGCGCGGATTGATCTGCAGATCACGCTGTTTGGGTTCTTGCCCCTGGTGATCATTCTGGGCTTTGTGAAGCTGATGAATGACCGCATCCGGCGCTATCGCAAGGCCCACCAAGAATCGATCGGGCGGGTCACGGGCCTGCTCGGTGAACTGTTTGGCGCAGTGCAGGCGGTCAAACTGGCCGGGGCCGAAGAGCATGTCGTCGCCCATTTGCAACAGGTAGCCGAACGCCGCCGCACCGCAACCCTGCGCGACCAACTCCTGAGCAACCTGATCCGGGCTTTTTCGTTTGGGGCGGCGAACATTGCAACCGGCATCCTGTTGATCCTGGCGGCCCAATCGCTGCAACAGGGTGACTTTACGGTGGGCGATTTTGCCCTGTTTGCCACCTACCTGGGCTGGATGGCCTTTGTGATCGGCATGGTTGGCGACTATGTTGCCAAATATCAGCAGGTCGGAGTCTCGATCCGGCGGGCCACCGATCTGTTGCAGGGCGCACCTTCAGAGCAACTAACCGCCCATGCCCATACGATCCAGATGCGCGGGCCACTTCCAAGCTTGCCCGAACCCCAGGCTCGGATGCCGTTGCAACAACTCGAAGTTCGCAACCTAGTTTATCGGTACCCCAACAGTGAGCACGGCGTGCAGATCCCGCAACTGCGGATCGCTCGCGGCCAATTTGTGGTTGTGACCGGTCGGATTGGCAGTGGCAAGAGCACGCTACTGCGCGTTTTGCTGGGCCTGCTTCCGGCCCAGGCCAGCGAAGTACGCTGGAACGATCAGCCAATTAATGACCTGGCGAACTTTATGATCCCACCCCAGGCCGCCTACACCCCCCAGATCCCCCGCCTGTTTAGCGAAAGCCTGCGCGACAATCTGTTGATGGGACGCTCGGCTGGCCCCGAGGATGCCTGGCTCGCGGCGGCACTGCAACAGGCCGTGCTCGAACTAGATCTCGCCGGATCGGATCTTGGTCTGGAGACCAAAGTTGGGCCACGGGGCGTGCGCTTAAGCGGCGGCCAATTGCAACGGGCGGCAGCGGCGCGGATGTTCGTACGCCAACCAGAACTGCTGGTCTTCGACGATCTTTCGAGTGCGCTTGATGGCGAAACCGAACGCCAACTATGGGAACGACTGGCCCACGGGCCAGAACGAGCCACCGTGCTGGCCGTCTCGCACCGGCGGGCCGCCCTGCAACGTGCCGACTGGATCATTGTTCTTCAGGACGGGCAGATCACCGCCCAAGGCCAACTGGCCGATCTTTTGACCCGCAGCGATGAGCTACGAGCGATCTGGCAACCGGAAGCGTCGCCCGAATCGTAGGGACGCAGCGTGCTGTGTCCGCAGACGCAGTACGCTGCGTCCTACAACAGCCATCGGGGTAATGATGTGGTATGTTGTGAGTGGCTTCATGGATGGGTAATACCAATGACCATTGATGATGCCGCATTATTATCATTCCGAACGGAGCCGCAGGCGCAGTGAGGAATCTTCGCTGATCGGCAGGGAAGACCCCTCGCTACCGCTCCTAAGAAACAAAGCGTGTTTCTCTCAGCACCACTGGCCGACCGGCCATAGGATCCTCGGGGTGACAATGGGGCGCAGCGCAACCGCACTGGTTTCTTTCGATACCACTGGCCTGCGGGCCATAGGATCCTCAGGCTGACAGGTATGCCGCATCTTCAAACGTAATTGGTATAAGACGGTGCTTGCAAGCCCGATATGGATGCCACCATGGAAGACCAGATTGTACTCCTGACTGGTGGTACGAGCGGCATCGGGTGGGAGACAGCCCGTGCGTTGGCGTGCCGGGGCTATACACTGATCATCGCCGGGCGCAGTCCCGAGCGCGTAGCAGCAGCCTGCGCCAACCTTCGGGCCGAGAGTGGCAATCCCCGGATTAGCGCGGCAAGCATTGATCTCGCATCGTTCCGCTCAATTCGGGCCTGCGCTACCGAGTTGCTCGCACACCAGACCCTGATCCACGTGCTGATCAACAATGCCGGCACCTTCTGCCTTTCGCACCAGGAAACCGAAGATGGCTTCGAGCGTACCTTCGCGATCAACTACCTCGGCCCCTTCCTGCTCACGGCCTGCCTGGCCCCGCTGCTGACCGCCACGCCGGGTGCTCGCGTCGTTAATGTGAGTTCCGACGCCTATCGCTACGGCAAGCTAACCCTGGACGAACTGCACCTAAAGCACGGCTACAGCAGCTTCCCGGCCTACGCCCGTTCCAAGCTCGCGCTCCAGTTGTGGACGCAGGAACTGGCCGAGCGGCTGCGGCCCTGGGGCGTGACGGTCAACGCGCTTCATCCCGGCCACGTTGCCACCAACATCTGGCAACTCTGGCCGCAAGCGACACCAATCCAGGTGCGGTTGATCAAACTGCTCACGGCATGGATGCGCAGCCCGGTCGAAGGGGCCAAGCCGAGCATTTATCTGGCGACATCATCAGCCGTTGCGGACGTCACAGGGGCATACTTTGCAGGGGAGCAACAACGACCAGTCATAGGTTCGGCACGCAACCGCGACCTCCAGCAACAATTGTGGGCACTGAGCATGCACCTGACAGGTGCGCCTTGGCCGTGGAACTGACTACAAAGAATGGGAGCACGCTGGAGGGAGAACCCGATTATCACGGAGGTAACTATTTCCTACCGTACAGCTAGCCAGGCCCCCCGGACGCGAGTTCAACCGGCTTCATTGTTGGCATGATCGCGGTCGTCGTAATCGGCTTTCTTGCGGTGCTCTTTGCCTTTGCGATGGCTTGGGGGCGTGGATTGAGCACCACACCACTCTAGCACACCAGAGCCACGAACCTGTTCTCCTGCCAACGCAACACATGAAATCGGCTATGATGGGGGTTGCTGCGATGGAGGCCCAGGTCGGGTGCGCCATCGTTTGTTTAGCAGCATCCCTGGCATGGCAATGGGAAGGGAACCCGGGCATGAACCCCACAACAATCCTGGCCGAAGGCAAAACGAAAATCGTCTACGTCCACCCCGACGATAGCGCCCTGTGTATCCTGGCCCACAAAGATGGGATTACAGCAGGTGATGGCACACGTCGCCATACCATTCCTGGCAAAGGGGCGCTCGCCGGACGCACCACCGCGAACGTGTTTCGCTTGCTGGCCGCCCACGGAGTTGCCACCCATTTTGTGGCGGCCCCAACCCTCGACCAGACGATCGTGCGGCGCTGCACGATGATCCCGCTCGAAGTCGTCACCCGGCGGCTGGCGACCGGTTCGTTCCTGCGCCGCCACCCCGAAGTCGCCGAAGGCCAGCGCTTCGAGCCAACCCTGATCGAGTTTTTTCTGAAGGATGATGCCGCCCACGACCCGTTGATTGAAGAAGCGGCGATCATCGAGGCTGGCTATGCTACGGCAGACGAAGTAGCCACCATGGTGGCTACGGCCCGCGAGGTTTTTGCCATCCTCGAAAGCGCCTGGGCCAAGCTTGAGGTCAACCTGGTTGATCTGAAGATCGAGTTTGGGCGCACGGAAACGGGTTTGCTGGTGGCCGACGTGATTGACAACGACTCGTGGCGGATCTGGCCTGGGGGCGAAAAGGGGCGCATGCTCGATAAGCAGGTCTACCGCAATGCCACCCTGGTTGACGACGCCGTTTTGGCCGATGTGTACGCCCGTTATGCCCAAGTG
The DNA here is from genome assembly GCA_048381555.1 of Oscillochloridaceae bacterium umkhey_bin13. Classification (GTDB taxonomy): domain Bacteria; phylum Chloroflexota; class Chloroflexia; order Chloroflexales; family Chloroflexaceae; genus Viridilinea. The sequence goes on along the minus strand of JBLWKA010000147.1, from coordinate 3,703 downwards.
GCCGAACTAACCGCCCAATGGGCTGAGGTGTAGGGAACCCATGGCGGAATTTGCATCAGTCCTGGAAGGCGACCAAATTATCTTGACAATGGTGTTATAATCCTACCTATCCCCCCCCCTGGGGGGTGGGGTATCCACACGATCAAGGTAGCGTTATGGCAAACGACCACAAGCAACAACTGCTCAACCGGCTCAAAACCATCGAGGGCCATGTGCGCGGCGTGCAACGTATGGTCGAGGACGATACGTATTGCATTGACCTGTTGCGCCAGACCCGGGCAATCCAGCAGGCCCTCTTGCGCCTCGATGCCCTGATCCTCGAAGAACACCTGCGGGGCTGTGTGACCACCGCCATCCAGAGTGAGAGTGTCGCCGAGCGCGAGCGGGTGGTGCGGGAGTTAGTTCAGGTGTTTGAGGCACGTCAGGGATGATGGCAAAGCCATCATCCCTGACGCGGGGAATTGGGGAACCCAGGGTTCCCCGCGCCCCGGCGTCACGGGCAAGGGGCACCCGCCCCGGCGTCACGGGCAACGAATACCCGCCCCCACGGTGAACGGGCAACGAATACCCGCCCCCACGGTGAACGGGCAAACGGAGTGTCAATGTAGGCGTGGGAGAACATGGTTCTCCCACAAACCGTGCCGGAGGGAACCCTCGCACCCTCGTTCCCTCCGGCACCCGCACTAATCAACAACACGAGAAAACGACCCATGCAAACCGAACAGTTCCACGTCCCGGCGATCTCGTGCCAGCATTGTGTCCGCGCCGTCACGAACGAAGTCAGCAAACTGGTTGGCGTCGGCGAGATCAAGGTTGACCTGGATAGCAAGGTTGTCACGGTCGCCCATAACGAGTTTGTTGCCCCCGATGCGATTGTTGCGGCAATCAAAGAAGCTGGCTACGATGAGGTGGCCCGGGTTTAGATTTTAGATTTTGGGTTTTGGATTGGGGCTTGGGCCTTGGTACGCCATTGCCCAAGCCCTTTCGACCCTGAAGGATACGCCAATGTCGGAGCAAGAATTAACCCTCCCGGTCACGGGTATGACCTGTGCCTCGTGTTCAACCCGGGTCGAAAAGGCCCTGAAGAAGCTGCCTGGCGTCGAGGCTCGGGTCAATCTGGCGAGCGAGCAAGCGCTGGTTCGCTTTGATCCGGCCAAAATTGGCCCCCAGCAGATCCAGGCTGCAGTCGAGCAGGCTGGCTATGGCGTGATCACGGATCGGATCGAGATCCCGGTCACAGGCATGACCTGTGCCTCGTGTTCGGCACGGGTCGAAAAGGCCCTGCGCAAGACCCCGGGCGTGATCGAGGCCAATGTCAACCTCGCCGCCGAACGGGCGACCGTGGTCTATTCGCCGGCCAGCCTGGGCTATAGCGAACTGCGTAGCTCAATCGAGCAGGCTGGCTATGGCGTGATCGAGACCGCCGGGGTTGATGCGGCTGAGGCTGAGGATGTCGAGGCGACCGCCCGCGCCCGCGAGTTGGCCCATAAGCAACGCCAACTGCTCGTTGCGGTTGTCTTTGGCTTGCCACTGTTTGTGATCGCCATGGCCCGCGATTTCGGCCTGATCCCGCCCTGGCTGATCGGCGAAGGGGCCGCCATGATGGCCGCGATGCCCGGTGCCTCGATGGCCGAAATGATGCATCACATCGCCGCCCGCGACGATCTGCTCAACTGGATCTTCCTGGTGCTGGCCACGCCGGTGCAGTTCTACAGTGGGCGCGATTTTTACATCAATGCCTGGAAGGCCCTGAAGGCTCGTACTGCCAACATGGACTCGCTGATTGCCCTGGGCACCTCGGCGGCCTATTTCTACAGCCTAGCCCTGCTCCTGACCGGGGCCAGCGGCCACGTCTATTTCGAGACCGCCGCTGTGATCATTGCCCTGATCCTGGTGGGCAAGCTGATGGAAGCCCGTGCTAAAAGCCAGACCAGTGCCGCGATTAAGCTGCTGATTGGCTTGCAGCCGAAGACCGCCCGCGTCATCCGGGCTGGGCAGGAACAGGATGTGCCGGTCACCGAGGTACGCACTGGCGAGATTCTGATTGTGCGGCCCGGCGAGAAGATCGCGGTGGACGGCATGATCACCGAAGGCGCGTCGAGCATTGATGAGAGTATGGTCACCGGCGAGAGTTTGCCGGTCGAGAAGCATGTTGGTGATCCGGTGATTGGCGCAACGATCAACCGCAGTGGCAGCTTCCAGATGCGGGCGACCCGCGTCGGCAAGGATACCGCCCTGGCCCAGATTATCCGGCTGGTGCAAGAAGCCCAAGGCAGTCGCGCCCCGGTGCAGCGCCTGGTTGACCAGGTTGCCAGCGTGTTTGTGCCGGTGGTGATGGTGATCGCGCTGGTGACGCTGCTGGTCTGGTGGGCCTTTGGCGGGCTTGGCTTCACCCCAGCCCTGATCTTCGCCGTGACCGTACTGGTGATCGCCTGCCCCTGTGCGCTTGGGTTGGCAACCCCAACCGCAATCATGGTGGGCACCGGGGTTGGGGCCGAACGGGGTATCCTGATCAAAAATGCCGAAAGCCTGGAACGAGCCAGTGCGATCACCACCGTGATCCTCGACAAAACCGGCACGATCACCCAGGGCCGCCCAGCCATGACCGATCTCGTAGTGGCGCAGGCAGCCGCTACCCGCCTGGCCCCAGCCCTGGCGACGGCAGGCGAACCGATGCCCCCAAGTGCTGCTGCGTCATCTGATCCGACCCAGTTCGAACTGGCTCTGTTGCACCTCGCAGCTTCGGCCGAAAGCCGCAGCGAGCATCCGCTCGGTGAGGCGATTGTGCGGGCCGCCCAGGAGCGCGGGCTGGCACTGAGCAAGCCAAGTCAGTTCGAGGCGATCACCGGGGCAGGGATTGCGGCAATTGTGGATGGGCAGGCCGTCTTGGTTGGCACTCCACGCCTGATGGAGCAGCGCGGCGTTGATCTGGCCGAACTGCGCGACGAGGTAACCCGGTTGCAGGCCGAGGCCAAAACGGCGATGCTGGTTGCCGTGGATGGCGTGACCGTCGGGGTCTTGGCCGTGGCCGACACCGTGCGCCCAACTTCGGCGGCGGCGATTGCAGCCCTGCATGCACGGGGCATCACGGTCGCCATGCTGACCGGCGACAATCAGCGTACGGCTGACGCAATTGCGGCCCAGGTTGGCGTAGACCGGGTCTTGGCCGAAGTGCGCCCCGAGGATAAAGCGGGCGAAGTGCGCCGCTTGCAGGGCGAGGGCCGCGTTGTAGCCATGGTTGGCGACGGCATCAATGATGCGCCAGCGCTAGCCCAGGCCGACGTTGGCATTGCGCTTGGCACGGGCACCGACGTTGCCATGGAAGCCGCCGATATTACCCTGATGCGCGGCGACCTGGCCGGTGTCCCGCAGGCGATTGCGCTGAGTCGGGCGACCATGCGCACCATTCGCTGGAACCTGTTCTGGGCCTTCATCTACAACGTCCTGCTGATCCCCGTTGCGGCCGGCGTACTCTACCCCTTCACGGGTTGGCAACTGAGCCCAATTCTGGCGGCGGCGGCCATGGCCTTCAGTTCCGTCTTTGTGGTCAGCAACTCGTTGCGCTTGCGCAGGGTGAAGTTGGCTTAAGCTCTCTTTTTTATACGATTTGGCGGCTTCGCCGCCAAACCACACCCAATTGAGTTTGGGGGGCGGTGGTGGCCGCGTACTCGCGTGGGCGCGCGCCGCGCCGCGGGCGGGCGGG
>JBLWKA010000146.1:0-14126 GCA_048381555.1 Oscillochloridaceae bacterium umkhey_bin13 | reverse complement strand
TGGTATACTCAGCACCAGCACAAGTCCAGTTCCCCAGTTCCCCAGTTCCCCAGTTCCCCAGTTCCCCAGTTCCCCAACTTGACAACTCGACAACTCCACAGCTTCACAACCAATCAAACTTGAACCATCCCTAAAGCAAGGACGGCACGATGGAGCAGCAGATCGAAGTTCCTGGTGATTGGACGAGCATTGCTACCCTGCTCACGTTTTGCGATCACCTTGAGGCCAGTTTCGATCTGACGGCTGCCCAGCGCTATCTCTTACGCCTCGTGATCGAGGAGATCGCAACCAATATCGTGAAGTATGGCTACCACGATGCCAATCGTGGTATGATCGAGCTCCGCTGCGTCCAGTACGATCAACAGTTGCTCATTACGATGCGAGATCGGGGCACACCTTTTGATCCCCGCGATCACCCTGATCCCGCTGATCCCGAGGGCCTTTCCCTGGATGAGCGCAATGTGGGTGGCCTGGGCCTCTTCTTTGTGCGCGAGCTTTCTGATGAACTTACTTACCACCATGATCCGATCAGTGGCTGGAATGAGTTGATTGTACGCAAGGGACCTGACCAATGACCGCCATGCCCTTACGCCAGGTTGCGCTCTTTCACCATCTCTCCGAGGCTACCCATACGGCGTTGATGGCCCTGGTGGGTCGTCGCAATCTTGGCGCAGGCGAGGTGCTGTTTCATCAGGGCGATCCCGGTGATAGCTGTTATGTGATTCTGAACGGTCAACTCGAGGTCTTGACCTATGTGGCTGGCGCAGAATGGCCGCTCGAGGTCTATCAGAGTGGGCAACTCGTCGGCGAGATGGCGCTGATTGATCGTAGCCCCCGTTCGGCGACGGTGCGGGCCTTGACCGATAGCGAATTGCTGGTATTGGGCGAGGCGGCCTTCAAAACCTTGATCGGGGCTAATCCCGATCTGGCTATGAATATGCTGCGCAATGGGTCGGTGCGGGTGCGCAATACCAACCAGCGTATGATCGCCAACCTCGAACGCAAAAATGCCGAACTGGTGGCCGCCTACGAGCAACTGAAGGCCGCGCAGGCCGATCTGATCCGCCTGAACCGGCTTGATGAAGAGTTGGCCGTCGCTCGTCGCATCCAGGCCTCGTTTTTGCCCAAAGTGGTGCCCCAACCACCGGGGTGGCAGGTGGCCGCTTTTAGTCGTGGCGCACAGGCGGTGGGTGGCGATTTTTTTGATTGTATCCTGCTTGATGATGGTCAACTGGGCCTGATTGTCGCTGATGTGTGTGGCAAAGGTGTTACCGCCGCCCTGTTTGTGGCCCTCACTCGTTCGTTGTTGCGGGCGGCCAGTCAAGCCCCCTGGATCGTGCAGGGCCATCAGTTGCGTGACCCGAGTAGCATTCTGGCGGGTGCCCTTTGGATGGTAAATGATTATCTCTGCCGTGAACACGAAGATAGCAATATGTTCATCACGGCGTTCTATGGCGTGATTGATCCGCAACGCGGTACGCTGGTCTATGCCAATGCGGGCCATAATCCCCCGTTGCTGGTTGGCCCTGATGGGAGCATCGTCGAAACGAGCCTGGGCGGCGTGCCGCTGGGGATTGTGGCTGATCAGACCTACGAGGTGATGCACCTGACGGTGCCCGCTGGCGCACGCCTGGTGGTCTTTAGCGATGGCATTACCGAAGCCATGAACCCCGCTGGGGAACTGTTTGATGATGCCCGTTTGTACCAGGCCCTCGCTGCCCAAACCGCATTAAGTGCCGAGGCGCTGGTTGCTTCGATCATCGCCGAAGTAGACGCCTTTAGTGGCACGGCTCCTCAGGCTGATGACATGACTCTGCTGGTGGCAGCCCACCTGCTCTAAGGGTTGAATATTAGTTAAATATGAATATACTATCATAAATAAGGTAAGTAACCTTGGCCAGTAGCTGCCCTCGTCGTCGCTTTATCGCATCCCCGACCATGTACATACAGGGGAGGCACGCCGAATTTCCCACACCATCCAGCTAAACGGGATCCTTCCCTTCCCATCTTCACTATGATGAAGGACTTGTTAGCCAATTCCCCCATGCTGTCAATCAAGTGTTAGGCCCAAACTGCCATTTCCGCATTACACTATATCTAAAGCGCTGAGTTAAGGCGCTCGTTCGTTTATGTAAGCAAATGGTAAATGGTTTGTGTAACGCGATGAGGCTTATATGCAGCAGGGTTTCGCGAGGTTGTGGCGTCGCCCTCGCCAGGGCCAGAGCCTAGTCGAATTTGCCCTGGTCGCCCCATTGCTAGTTGCGCTAGTGGTGGGGATTTTTGAACTGGGGATTGTGTTTAGTGTCTATATCGGGTTGACCAATTCGGTGCGCGAAGTGGCCCGGGTCGGGGCGGTCTACCGTTATCCGGGGCCACCAATCCAGACCGGGGCTTTGACCAATCAAGCCCAGATCAATACGGCTGTGGCCCCGATTGACAACGGACGCCTGATCTCGATGACCGACGCGCTGACCCCGACTCTCAATCCAATTATTCAGACCGCCAACCTCAGCCCGATCCAGGTCGCCTATCCCGAATTGCCCACGGCGGCGAACCTGGCCCGTTCCGGGCAACCGATTTCGCTGACCCTGAGTTATACCCATACCCTGTTGTTTGGCGTGCTTGGTGATCGCGAATTAGTCTTGCGCGCACAGAGCAGTGCGCGGATCGAGCCGGGAGGGAATTGATGCGGCTCCGAATCTGTAACCGTCCCCGTCGACGTGGCCAGGCTCTTACCGAACTGGCCTTGTTCCTACCCATGATCGCCTTGCTGTTGATCGGCTTGATCGAGTTTGGCTTTCTGCTCTATGCCCATGTCCAGGTTTCGTCGGCGGCCCGCGAAGCCGCCCGCGCTGCTTCGCTCTACCGCGATACGCGCTATAGCACCGTAAGCCTCGCTAATCTGAACCAGATCCCACGCTGTGCCACGGGGATAGATGGCTGGACGCTCCAGCAGACCATCGATCAGGCCATTGTACGTTTTCCGCCGAGCGGTAATGGTTGTCCCACCACCACTGGTACGCCGCTCTACAGTGCGCTCGGGCGGCTTGATGCGACCCGCTCGACCCAAACCGCGCTCTGCCCAACTGGCAATGTGACCGGCTGGAATGTGGGCATTACCACCACCCCAACCTTCACCCATTCGAATGCCACGATCATGCCTGCTGCTGGCTCTAGTGCCACGGTCACGCTCTGTTATCCCCATCGGTTGTTGATCATGTCCGATCTGTTGCCTTTTCTTGGTGATCCGGTCTGGATTAATAAGTCGGTCAATCTCCAGTTTCAACCATAAGTGTACGTGAAGGGTAGGGGGGAAGGGATGCATAAGCGGATTCGCCAGCGCCGTCAGCAAGGCCAATCGTTGCCGATTGTGGTTCTGATGCTGGGAACGTTGTTCATGATCATTGGCCTGGGCATTGATGGGGGGCTGTTGTATGCCCAGCGCCGCCTGATGCAAAACACCGCCGATGCGGCATGTCTGGCCGCCGCCACGCGTCTGGCCATGGGCGAAACCAATCTGCAGGCCGAAGCCGCCGCTCGCCAGGTGGTGCAGAACAATCTTGGCGCCACCCCTGGTACTGGTGCCAATGCGCCCGGTACGCTTAACTATGCCGCGATTGCCGATTTGTATACCCCGGTTACCGGCAGTGGCCCGAGCCTCAGTCGGGGCATTGTCTTGAATGGCCCCGAGATTCGGGTGGCGCTCGAAAGCAGCGCCTTTACCTATTTTCTGCGCGTACTCGGCCAGGAAGAGTATACCGTCGCGGCGCGGGCACGTTGTGATGCCACCGCCGGTGGTGGTGGGTCGCCCTTTGCCGTCGCCCGCTGGCGGGCCTATCGGGCAAGCAATGGCAACGAGCTTGGGGGCCTCTCGACTGACCTGTCAATCACAAATCAAAACCTGAGCAATGGCAACCCCCCCTTCTTTGTACGTGATGTGCTCGGTCGTTATAGTGCCACCAATCCCGACCCCAGCCGAATCACCCAGTGGCCGGGCTGGGGCAGTCCTGACTACCCTGGTTCGCCTAATGCCACCCCGCCCACGGGTCTGTTTAGCCAGGCGCTCACGCCGGCGACGCCCCAGAACCCTGGGTTCGAGGTTGCGATTGCCGGATCCGATGCTACGGCAAACCAGGGTTCGAACGCTTTTGCTGGTCAGGTGCTGCTCGACTGGCGCAATATCACCCTCGGGGGTGAGTTCTATGGCGGCCTCAATCCTGGAACCAACCCCAATACCTACAAAGATATTGTGACCCGCAATATCGTTGAAGGCTATAACGGACCCTGGATTCCACCCGGCACCCAACTTGGCTTTACCAATGGCGTCAGTGCTGGGCAGGTTGAACAGCCCTTCCAACTGCGTAACCCGACCCTGCCCTTCACTATGCCGGTGCTGGTCTATAACGGTACCGTCTACGAGAGTGTCAATCTGCAACTGCTCCAGGCCTCGGCCCAACCCCAGACCAAGCCAGCCGCCTTTAGTGGCGCGAGTGCGGTCGGTCAGCCTGCCTTTCCAGCCAACTGTCTGCTTGGCCCGGCCCAAGGCTCGTATATGTACGATATTGTGGGGGGGCAGCCACTCAGCACCACCGAAACCTTAAACCTGACCCCGATCAACCATACCGTCACCCTGCGCCCCTATATGGGCAATAATATCAATAACTCGCCTGCGGTGCAGTCTGGTGCCCGCATTCGCAGCTTTGCCTCGGTCACTGGCACAAGTTGGAATGATCTGCAGGTGCAGATCCAGACCACGCTCGGTGGTTCAAGCTGGCTTGATGTAAACAACCAGGGCGTCGCCCCGCCCTTCCCGGCGGTGGGCCAGTCTGGCATCAATATCAACAATACCCTGGCCCGACCCTTCAATCTGCGCGTGCAGCAGAGTAGGGTGGGGACGTGTACCATTTTAGGTAATCCTTTTCTTGTTCCACCAACCGAAGATCAGACGTTTATCCTACCCGTCAAACCAGTGCAAGGCCCGGCCGCGATCTACCTGGAGGCCGAGGATACGAATACCGGCTTGCGCCGCGGGCGCTACGTGCTGATTCGCACCGGCGGCACCGATGCCAACAATTTCTACGCCTACTTCCCGAATACGCTGGACTACGAACCGATTGATCGGCCCAGTACCGGCACCAATACCGTGAATGTGCCCTTCGATGTCGAGACCACCAATGGCAACAGCTTGCCTTTTGCCCAACTCAACTTTAGCAACTACACCTGGTTCGAAAATGGCAACCAGATTGGGGCACCGGCTGATATTGGCGTAACGGTGGTTCAGGGCCAGGCCAATCGCCCGAACCTGCGCATCACCGTAGGGCCGAATGCGCCGATCAACCGCGACTTCCATGTGCGGGTGCAGGTTAACCGCCAGAGTGGTACTGCGCCTCCTCAATGGCTCTGGTACTACGTGCGCGTACGCCTGCCCGTTAGCAATAGCAACAATGTATCCCAGTATGTGTATACCCTTGGCTATGCCAACTTCCGGGTTACGCGCACGACGGCGAACAATATTTATGGCGTGGCCGTCTCGGGCTTGCTCAAGCCGGGTGATGTAATTGTGGGCATGCAGCCGCGTTTGTTGCCCTGGGAGGATTGATGCCATTTTAGGTTTTAGGTGTACTGTTTGATGCGCTTGGCCCATCCCGTTCGCCCCCACCCCCCCGTCCCCCCTACCCCTCACGGGGGGAGGGGGGAGATCGCCAAAGCATGTATCGGGCAGCAGCAGGACGGCACAGCCTCGCATCGAAGTCCCCCTCTCCCGCAGCAGGGAGAGGGGGACAGGGGGTGAGGGCTTCCAGCGGATTGCAATGCCGTAAACCCATGCAAAGCCCAAACGTTCTGTCCGCCCTTAAACCGCTGAGGGGGAGGGGGCCGGAAGGGACGCAGCACGCGGACGCAGCACGCTGCCTCCCTACAGGCGGACGGCCCCCCGAAGATTACAAAATGGAATCGCGATCTGCCAATTTTGGTTGCAGGTTTCGATTATAACTAGTAGAGGGAACAACGTTCCCTAACAGCTTGATGCGATTTGAGGAGGCTTCGCATGGCGAAAGGTAAAGGCTGGATCTGGCTCTCGCTGGCCCTCGTCTGTGCTCTGAGTGCAGGCGTTCTGACCTATTTCTTGCTCCAGCGCCAGAATGCGGCCCAGCAAGCCGCCATCGAGCAGGCGCTCCAGCAGGCGGCGGCTGCCCCGGCCCCGGTCGAAACAATTGATCTGCCGGTGGCGGTGCGTGAACTCCTGGTAGATACGGTGATCACGGGCCAGGACTTGACCTTGCGGGCCTTCCCGGTCGAGGTTGTGCCCCCATCGGCGCTGGTTGATCCGGCCCAGATCGAAGGCCGCGTAGTTAGCCAGCGGCTTAGTGCAGGTGACCTGTTTATGCCGGCTTCGCTCTATGGTGGCGAAGTCGCCTCGCTCAGTTCGGAGATCGAGCCGGGGCGCACGGTGATGGCCTTCCCGATCATTGACCTGTTCACGAGTGTCAATCTGTTTGTGCCCAACGACCGGGTAGACATGCTACTCTCGTTTGCGGCCGAAGAGCAGGGCATGTTGACTGGGTACACGGTGCAAAATGTGCGAATTTTGCGCATTCTGATCCCGCGCCCGACCGACAACAACCCCAACCCAGCGCCGACGGCGCTGTTGCTCGAACTTTCGCCCGCCGAAGCGGTATTGGTCAAGAAGGTCAAGGATGCCGGGGGCACGATTGACCTGGCTCTGCGCTCGCCGCTCGACAACCAGCCGTTTGAGATTGATCCCGTGACCAACCAGGATCTTATTCAGTTGATGCGTCAGGGTGCCCCGCCCAGCGTTGGCAGCATCCGCTGAGCGGATCTGCTCCTTCAAAGGAGACAGCTATGACAACTAATGATACTCGTGTGCGTACCCTGATCATCACGACGCCCGAACAGATTGATCAGGATTGGATCACGCGCCTGGGCTCTTCGGGCGAAATCGATCTGATCGAGCGCTCGGCGCTGGTTAGCCAGGCTGGGGACCTGGCACGGCGTTTGCGGCCCGAACTGGTGATCATTGACCGTGATCTGAGCCAGGCCGAGAGTGTGGTACGCCAGGTGATGGGGGCGGCTCCCGACAGTTTCTGTGTAGTGGTAGTTGCCAACCCCGACCTGCCTGCGCTGCGGCGCTTGATGGCGGCGGGGGCACGTGATGTGCTGGCGGCTCCGGCTGCTACGAGTGACCTGCTGGCAGCAGCGCGCCAGGCCCGGGCCGCTGGGGCCGAGCGTCGCCAATTGATGCAGACCAACCGTGGCGATTCGCCCCATGGCCGCCTGATCGTGGTCAACTCGCCCAAAGGTGGCGTTGGCACTACCATGATTGCGGTCAATACGGCCATTGCCTTGCGCCAGGTCAGTGGGTCGCCCGTTGCGCTGATTGACTGTAGCCTGCAATTTGGCGATATTGGTGTGCATCTGAACCTGCGTTCCAAGTATAGCCTGAGCGATCTGGCCGCCTCGGTGCGCGATCTTGATGATGCCATGCTCGGGCGCGTGCTCTGCCAGCACGACTCGGGCCTGCATGTTCTGTTGGCCCCGGCCGAGCCGGATCAGGCCGCCAGCATTGATGGAACCACAATCAACGCCGTGCTCGACAAACTGCTCGAACGGTACGCCTTTGTGATCGTAGATACCTGGTCGTTCCTGGATGAAGTGACCGAAACCCTGTTGCGGCGTGCCGATGATGTATTGCTGGTTGCCACGCCCGAACTGCCGACCCTGCGCAACGCCAAACGCTTGATCGAATACGCTCAGCGCCACGAAATCGCCGCCGGCAAAATCATGATCGTGCTCAACCGTTTCCCGAGCGTCGAAGGCATCTCGCTTGAGGATGTGCAAGAGCACCTGCGCTACCCGGTGGCGGCCAATATTCCCAGCGAGGGATTGCCAATCACCCAGAGCATCAATCGTGGCGTGCCGCTAATCATTGCTCAACCCAAGAGTTGGGCCTCCCAAAATATTTTGCGCCTGGCGGCCCGGTTGGCTGGCGACGAAGTGAGCACGATTGCGCTCACAGCCGAAGAAGGCCGGAAAGGCATCGGGAGCAAGCCCGGCAAGGGCGGTCTGTTCAAATTTGCGCGACGTGGGGCCTAAGTCTGGGCCGCGCTGAAGAAGCGTATCGGTTTGGTCAAGCTTGATCGAGAAAGTGAGCATGCTGCATGGTGCGCCTACGTTTTGGTCGCAACAACGAAAAGAACGAAACACCACCCCGTCCAACCGAGGCCGAGAGCGTGGCGCAGCGTCAGCCCGATCTGCCTGCGACGCCAGCGGCGTTGGTGCCACTCAGCCGCGACGATCACGAACTGATCCAGGCCGTACAGCAGCGCCTGCTGAGCGAGCCCGATCCGCCCCGCGGTCGGGTTGATGCCGAGCCGGATTATTTTCAGCGCCGGATTGCCACAATTGTCGGCGAAATCCTCGATCAGTCCGAGCGGGTCATCCCCGAACGCGAACGCACGCGCCTGATCCAGCAGGCCCAGGCCGATATTTTGGGCTTCGGCCCGATCGAGCAGTTGCTGAATGATGATAGCGTGACCGAGATCATGGTCAACGGGCCAAAACAGATCTGGGTCGAACGCAGCGGGCGCCTCTTCGAGACCGGGATTACCTTTACCGACGATGAGCATGTGCGGCGCATCATTGGGCGGATCGTGGCCCCGTTGGGTCGCCGCGTAGATGACTCGTCACCGATGGTGGATGCCCGTCTGCCCGATGGTTCGCGGGTCAATGCAATCATTCCACCACTGTGTTTGAATGGCCCCTCGCTCACCATTCGTAAATTCTCTAAAAAACCCCTCAGCGTAGACGACTTGATCCGCTTTGGGGCCATGACCCCCGAAGTGGCCGAGTTCCTCAAAGCCTGTGTGGTGGCGCAGCTGAATATTGTGGTAGCAGGTGGTACCGGTACCGGCAAAACCACCATGCTCAACATGCTCTCGTCCTTCATTCCCGAAGACGAGCGCATCATCACGATTGAAAATGCCGCCGAACTGAAGTTGATGCAGCGCCACGTGGTGACCCTCGAATCGCGCCCGCCGAACCTCGAAGGCAAGGGCGAAGTGAGCATCCGCGACCTGGTGATCAACTCGTTGCGCATGCGCCCCAACCGGATCGTGATCGGCGAATGTCGTGGCGGCGAAGCGCTAGATATGCTCCAGGCCATGAATACCGGCCACGACGGTTCGATGACCACCGTCCATGCCAATACGGCCCGCGATACCCTGGCCCGTATGGAAACCATGAGCCTGATGGCGGGCATGGATCTGCCAGCCCGGGCCATTCGGGAACAGATCGCCAGTGCCGTGCATATGATTGTGCATATCGAGCGCCACCAGGACGGTTCGCGCCGGGTCGGACGGATCTGTGAAGTGACCGGCCTCGAAGGCGACGTGATCACCATGTCCGACATCTTTGTCTTCAAGCATGGTGGGGTGGTTGATGGCAAAGTGGTCGGCCAGGTCGTACCTACCGGGGTGCGCCCGCGCTGTATCGAGCGCTTCCAGCACCACAACATCAACCTGTCGCCCCAGATCTTCGGCTTTGGCAACATCAAGCCGGGTGGGAGGTAACGATGGATCCGATGCTGTTGCTCGCCTCGGTGCTGGCAATGTTTACTGTGCTGGCCTTGATTCTGGCGATCGGGAGCTTCTTCAATAATGATCGCCGCCTCGATGCGCGCATGGATCTCTACCTGGGCTCGGGTCTCGATCCCGACGAGATCCCGACCCATAGCAGCGACCGCGAAGAAGGGGCGCTGGCCGATCGGATCAATGATGCGATCAACAAGGTGGGGTTTGCTGAGGGTGTCCGCCGCAACCTGGCCCGGGCCGATGTGCCGCTGACCGTTGCCGAGTATATGCTACTGAAGTTGGCGGCCGCGCTCTTGCCCATGGTGATCGTGCTGGTGCTCAGCCGTTCGTTGCTGGCCATCTTGCCATTGGGCCTACTTGGCTTTATGGCCCCGAGTTTCTGGCTCCGCCAACGTCAGGTCAAGCGTCAACGCCTGTTCGAAGAACAGTTGCCCGAAATGCTCATGACCGTGATCAGTTCGTTGCGTGGTGGCTTCAGCCTGGTGCAATCACTCGACAATGTTGCCAAAGAGGCCCCCAATCCGATGGGGAGCGAGATCCGGCGGGTCTTGCAAGAGGTGCAACTCGGTCTTTCGGTAGGTGATGCGCTCAGCAACCTGTCGAAGCGCATGGCCAACGAAGACACCGAACTGCTTGTGACCGTATTGCGTATTCATGCCCGGATTGGCGGCAACCTGACCACGGTGCTCGAAAATATCAGTACAACCATCCGGGAACGGGGGCGGCTCCAGCGTGAAATTCGGGTGATCACCTCGCAGCAGCGCTACGCCTCGTATGTGCTGGGCCTGTTGCCGGTGATCCTGGCGCTCATTCTAATGACGATCAACCCGGCTTATATGATGAAGTTGTTTGCGCCGGGGCCGATCCTGCTGATTCCCATTGGAGCGGTGATTCTTAACCTTGCCGGCTTTCTGCTCATCCAGAAAGTGGTTGATATCAAGGTGTAGGCGATGGACATGTTTGTCTGGCTTCCCCTGTTGATTGCGGGTCTGACGGGCGGCACAATCTTGTTGGTCGTTGCGGGCGTGCGGGCAATGCGTCCCGATCCAGCCTTGCGCTCGCGCATGAGTGACTATCTGGCCGTCAATCAGGGCAATGCCCCGCTAACGGTGCGTGAACTTGAACTATCCGAGCCCTTCTTTCAGCGTGTCATCGCCCCGATTTTAGGCCGGATGCTCAAGTTTATGGGCTGGTTCTGGCCCAAGAGCCGCTTCGAGGCGATGCGCAAACGGCTGATCATGGCCGGACGTCCGGGCAATATCACGGCGCTGGATTTTGCCGGTCTGAAGGGCTGGTGCTTGATCTTGATCGGTGGCGGCGTGGGCCTGTTGGCCTATCTTGGTGATTATCCCCGCACACCCCAAAACCTGTTACTCTGGATCTTGCTCTGTGCGATCAGCTTCTATCTGCCCGATATCTGGCTCTCGCGTCGGATCAGGGAGCGCCAGGATGAGATCACCCGCACCCTGCCCGATACGCTCGATATGATGGTGGTAGGGGTCGAGGCGGGCCTAAGTTTCGAGAATGCCCTGATCGAGATTACCAACAAATGGCGGCACGCCCTGGCCCTGGAATTTTTGCAGGTGCAACGTGATATTGGCATCGGTCTGCCCCGGCGTCAGGCCTTGCTCGAAATGGCCGAGCGCACGGGGGTGCCTGATGTATCGCAATTTGTGTCCGCGATCAACCAGGCCGAAGAGTTGGGTGTCAGTATTGCGAAGGTGCTAATTATTCAGGCCGAAGAGATGCGCATTAAACGACGCCAACGGGCCCAGGAAGCCGCCAATCAGGCTCCGATCAAGATGCTCTTTCCGATGGTCTTCTTGATCTTCCCGGCCCTGTTTGCCGTCTTGCTCGGGCCTGGCATCCCCAGTTTGCTCTCGGCACTTGGCGGAATGTAATCCCAGCATGAACCCTACCAATCCCGATTATGACGAGATCTACCAGGCCGCGCTGGCCCATTATCGGCGTGGCGAGATCAACGAGGCTCTGACGTTGCTTGAGCAACTGGAAGCCAGTGGCAACGAGACGCCCGAGTCCCATGAGCTACTAGCCGATATTCGGCTCCAGTTGAAATTGACAGTGGGCACCACCGTGGCCCGCGAGGCACCCAAGCCAGCGCGGGCTGCGCCCCCCTTGGCCCTGATTGTGGGCCTAGTGGCACTGCTGGTGCTTGGCGGTGGGGCTTTGTTCTGGTTACGACCCTGGCAAGCGCCAGCCGTCGCAGCCGTACCAACCGAAACGGCGACCACCACCCCGCCGCCTGCAACGGCGACCGTTGTGCCTGCAACCGCGACGCCCGAGCCACCGACAGCGACGCCCGAGCCACCAACCGCCACGCCGGTGCCGCCTACTGCTACGCCACTGCCGGGTGCGGTGGTGCCAACCGGCGAATTGGCCGTGCGTTTGCCACCCGGCCAGGAGGCGCTGGTGCGCTCGCCGCGCAATATTGCGATCATTCTGGATGCCTCGGGCAGTATGCGCGGCCAGTTGGGCGGGCGGGTCAAGATGGACATTCTGCGCGATGCTGTGATGACCACAGTGCGCGAACTGCCCGACGATACCCTGTTGGCGGTGCGTACCTTTGGTAATCAGCGCAGCAACGATTGCACCGATCTTTCGTTGCTACGACCATTGGGCATTCATGATCGCAACGAACTGCTGGGCGATCTCGAACAGGTCATTCCGGCCGTCAATGGCATGACTCCCGCTGGGGCGTCGCTTGATGCGATTGCGCTCGATCTAGCTGCGGCCGGTGGCTTCACGGCGCTCTTGCTGGTCAGTGACGGCGAAGAGAACTGTGATGGCGATCCGGTGGCTTCGGCGGCAGCCCTGAGCGAAGCGTTTCCCCAATTACGCATCAATGTGATTGGCTTCGACATTGGCGACGAAGTACTGTCCGGGCGACTCCGTGAAATCGCCGAGGTGGGTCGGGGGAGCTATTTTGATGCGAGTGACGCCGATGCCCTCACCAGCGCGCTCGAAGAAGCGGTACAACTAAGCTTTACCGTGATTGATGAGGAGGGCACGGTGCGTGGCAATGGTCTAGTCGGCGGCGCACCCTTGCGGCTGCCGGTTGGCATCTATCGAATTGTGCTTGACAGTGACGACCCGGTCGAGACGACGGTCGAGATCATCGCCGATGAATTGACTTTGCTCCAACTGACACCTGACGGCAACGGGATCGAGCGCGTGTAGGGACGCCTCGTAGGGACGCAGCGGGCTGCGTCCCTACGCCGATCACGGGATTGGCAGCGTGTTCCTGCGAAGCCGGATCAGGCCCGGAGCGGGGGCAAGGTCTGAAGCATCGCCCGCCAGTGTGGCGCAGGCACGGTTGGGGCGGCTTTGGCCCGCCCAATCAACATGGTTGCCATCTGGTCAACCACCCAATCGAAATAGATTGGGGGCAACGAGACCCGGTCGAAATCGGGGGCGGTATTCATAAAATCAATCGCATAGGGCACGCCGTCGCGGATGGCGAACTCGACCGTATTCATATCGTAACCCATCGCCTGATTGATCAGCCTGGCTTCATGCACCACCCGCGCCCCCAACGCGGGACTCAGGTGGGCGTGATCAATCACATATCGCTGATGGAACGGCGCATGCGGATCGTAGCGAATCGGCATAATCTGTTCCTGGCCGATACAGATACAGCGCACATACTGATCCCAGGCAATGAACTCTTGCAGGATCATGGCCTGCGTGCCACTACGATTATAGGCCGCCCAGAGCTCTTCGAGGCTATGGACAACCGACACATCCTTCCAGCCCCCGCCCCAATGGGGTTTAAGCACCGCAGGCATGCCGGTATAATGAATAATCGCCTGCCAATCGAGCGGATAGACCAGATTGCGCAGTGATTCGTTGACAATCCCTTCGCTATGGTGTTGGCTCGGCAGGGCGACGGTGCGCGGGCTGGCCAGGCCCAGGCGCGTGATCAGACTGGCCCCAAAAAATTTATCATCGGCGGCGCGCCAGAATGGGTTATTGACAACCACACTCCCGGCCAGCGCTGCCGTCTTCAGAAACGTCGCATAATACGGGATCTCGTGGCTAATGCGATCAACCAGCACTACATAAGGCGGTACTTCGCCCATCGCAGTTCCTGAGAGCCGCACATACTCGCATCTGACCCCTGCGTCGCGCCCATTGATCGCCGCAATCAGCGCATCAGGGAAACTGCGCTCACGCCCCACCAGCAACCCGATCCGCACGTCATCTGTCATGACCACACTCCTGCTAGGGCGCTGAATCCTGGCGTGATCGTAACAGAGGTAGAGAGTGCGTGCAAGCGGGCCAAGGCGAGTGGATGCGACCCGCTGCCGTGCCGTGGGCGTCAACGATCCTGCTGGCGAATGGATGGCGGCGACGGTGCGGGCACACCGGGTCGCCCCTCCCGATCAAGGAGTGGGGGGGGGGGGACCCCCCCCCCCCCCCCCAAATAAATAACCCCCCCCCCCCCAAAAAAATTGGTAAACAGCGGGCTAAACAAAAAAAATATAGGTATAATTTTTT
>JBLWKA010000145.1:0-14184 GCA_048381555.1 Oscillochloridaceae bacterium umkhey_bin13 | reverse complement strand
GGCACAACGTTCGTGCAAGGAAGCCTGGGCTGCGGGTAGGTGGGCCAGGGTGCCAAGTGCCGCTTCCAACTGAGTCAACTCGGCCTCGATCACCACACGGCGGGGAAGGTTGGCATCGTTGGGTGTTGACATGATCGTTCATTCCACGCGACTCATCACGCGATAAGCATCACTCATTCCTACAATGCCACCCTGGCGGACGGTCGAGACCGTGTGGCCCTACTGGCCCACCAGAGTGACGCGTTCTGCGGCCTTGCGGCCAGGGCTCTGCCGCACTCGCTCGCATGCTGCCGCCGGCGGGCCGGGTGCGTCACCGGATGCATCGGCAGAATAAGGAGAGCGATGGGACACCACCACCCGCAAACCCTGGTTGTTGTTCCTGTTGTTGGGATGGTTCCTGTTCCGCGCCCCGCAGCGTTTGGCGCTCCGAACCGGTGGCACCGTCTCGGCAGGCCCAGCCGTAGTGTACGCTATCGCAAGCTGATCAGCAAGAAAGCACGTCTTTTTCAACCTTTACGGATCATCAGGCTCACGATCATGGCGACTTGTCGCCGCCTGAGCTTGGGTTTTGCGCCATCCACCAATCAACCGACCAACCTCATCAAGCATGCGAGCCACATGCTCATGCTGGCCGCCCGTAAGTAAGTTCAGGTCGCGGCCCTGGCGCAGCAGCAGGCGCAATTCGTGGAGCGCTTCATCGGCGGACTGAAGCGCCTGGCGCTTCTCGCGGCGCCGTGCTGCGGCCACCAGTTCGCGCTGGAGACGCAGCACAGCCTCCTGGGTCGCCTTGCCGAGGGCGGCCCGGTAGTGGCGCGGGTAGCGCACGGTAGCCTGGAGCACCCAGAGCGTCAGGTCGTGGCAACGAGCGAAGATTGGTGAATCTGGCATAGGGGGTGATGAGTGATGCGTGGCGGATAGGATCTAGCTTATTCCAGTTCGTTTTGGTAAGGCCCGTACTTTAGGGATCGGTTGGCGCAATACTGCTTTGCGCAATCCTGTCGTGGTGCCATGCTGCGTTTGGCCGATCCAGCCATGGACGGTGGCACCAAGCCGGTCGAGATCGATCTCACCGGCGGCATAGGCACGCAGCCGTGCCCGATAACGCCGAAAGAAGCGCACGACATTGCGCCGTCGCAAGCGTCGCCGTTGGGGTGTCACCACCCAACCGACAAACGGGAAGCCACCCATTGTTGGGCTGGGCTGCGCACGATGCTCGTGGAGGGTCAGGCGCAGATCAGCCAGGCGCATCTGCACCGCCTCACGCCAGGCATGCAGCGTAGGCAGATCATCGGCGAAGAGCAACAGGTCATCGCAGTAACGCAGGTAGGCGCGACAGCCGAGATCCTGCTTGATGAACAGATCGAGCGGATGCAGGTAGACATTGGCAAAAAACTGACTGGTTAGATTACCAATTGGTAGTCCACGCGGACGGGCCAAAGCAAAGAGATCATCGCCGGGGAAGAACACCGGCGTGTACTCCTCAGCCAACAGATCGCGCCCACCGCTCAGGATCTGCGCGATCAGATCGAGTACGCGCTGGTCGCCGATATGACGGGCCAGGATGGTAGCAAGGATGCCATGATCCATTGAGGGAAAGAACTCGCGCACATCAATTGGCAATACATAGCGGTGACCACGGGCAAAGTGCTGGGCGCGATTGAGCGCAGCCAGCGTACCTTTACCGACCCGGCAGGCATAAACGTCGTGGGCAAAGCGGCGCTCGAAGAGCGGTTCAATCATGCGGCAGAGCGCATGGTGAACAATACGATCCTCAAAGGGGGCCGCCGAGACCACGCGCCGCTTCCACTCGCGTACCACAAAAGTACGATAGGCACCGGGTTGATAGGTGCCGGCCTCAAGTCGCTCCTGCAGTCGCAGCAGGTGCGTTTCGGCATCAAGCTCGTAGGCAGCAACTGCCGGGCGGCTGCGCTTACCGCGTCGGGCCGCCAGATAAGCCAACCAGAGATGCTCGAAACTAATCAGTTGCGGCCAGAGGTTGCGGAAACGCTTTGGCATAGCGGTCTCCAAAAAATTCGCGATTCGAGCAGCCTGCGCAGCTGGGGAGGGCCAACCCTCCCCAGACCCCTCCCATGACGATCTCAAGCTAGAAAGGCTTTACAATTGATCACGGCCCAAAAGGATTCAGGAACGCAGAAAACAGGGTGCAGAACACAGCAATCAGGACGTTTGTGCGAGCGACGGGGACACCACCACCCGCAAACCCTGGCTGAAGTCCCAGTAGATGGGATGGTGCCTGTTCCGCGCCCCGCAGCGAACACTTGTGCTATCATTCCACCATGCGCCACCCCGGAGAGGTACGTCAAAATCGTTGGTTGTAAAATCTTCTTCGAGCGCGGCTGCACCATCAGGATACGCCCGATAGCTACTGCTTGTCCACTCCCAGACGTTGCCAGCCAGATCGAGCGCCCCACAGGCGGCTATGCCTGCCGGGCAGAGACCCACTGGCGCAGGGACCTTGAGTTGCCAGGCGTCGTAGACCGCCCGCTGAGGATCAGGTTCAGGCTGATCACCCCAGGGGTACTCCCGACGGGACTCCGGCCCAGCAAAGGCCGCCGCCGCCTCCCACTCAGCCTCGGTCGGCAGGCGGATCACGTGGCCGGCGGGGAGCCATACCGCCAGTTGGGTTGTCAGCCAGCGACAGAAGGCCGTCGCTTCGTACCAGGTGATATTGACCACGGGCTGATTGGCATCTGTATAACGTGGGTCGTCCCAGGCATACGGCGCAGTGCGCTCTCCACGCCACGCCAACCCATGCGCCGTCCAGTGGATGTCATCCAGGTAGCCTTCTGTCACGAAGCGGGCAAACTGGGCCACCGTGATCGGCAAGCGAGCAATCCAGAAGGGATCTAGTTTGTGCTCGGCAGACGGCTTTTGCTTCTCCCAGCCGCCGATGCGGTAGTGACCAGCAGGCACGTAACGCCAGTAGTGATCGCCCTGGTCAGTCAAGCCTGTCGAAAGGTTTGTCAGGCTGACTTGCCATTCCGGGTGACGCACCGGGAAGCGCGGATCGCCGAGCAACCCAAGCGCACGCCCCGCATTGAGGCGTTGATCGCGTTGAAATGGCTGGGCGGCAAGCTGGCGCAGTGCCTCCGCACAAATTTCATCACGTAGCCCCGGATCAATTATGCCGCTATCGGCTGTAAGCAGCTTGGCCGCCTGAAGTGGTTGCGCCACAAAACTACGGATTAATGCGCGTGCTAGACCTGCATCATCTTCCAGCCCCGCCAACAGCAACAGCGTTTCTTCCCAGCCGGTGCGTGCATCAGGGCGGGCGTACTGGCGCAAGAGTCTTTGCTGCGCCAAGCCTCCAACCATGGGCACGTTGCCCCAACGTGTCGCCGCTTGCAGCTTCGTGCGCAGCGCAACTGCCGCAAAATACTCTTGCACCAACTGATGCGTAAAACGGAGCTGTGATCCATCACTCAGCCATTCAACAAGATCGGCGGCTTGAGCTTGGCGTAGGAGTTGAGCAGGATCGCTAATACCACCTGCTGCCCGTATATGTTGCTCGGCCCACGGGCGTTGCACACTGGTACCGCGTCCGCTGCTCTCGGTCATCGCGTAGGCCAACCGAGCCAGCGCACGCTCCTGCACCTCGGCAGCGATCCAACCCTCGGGGTGACGCTGTTGCTCCCATGTCCAGCGGTAGCTGACGAAGCGTTGCAGCAGTTGGCCCCGGTTGCGCGGCAGTTCGCCGGTCGCACCGTACACCTCGCAGAGCATGGTCAGCAGCAGCGGCGTGCGCGCTAAACCCGCCAGGGTGGCGTGGTCAGGCGTTGCCAGCGCCGTCAACA
The DNA here is from genome assembly GCA_048381555.1 of Oscillochloridaceae bacterium umkhey_bin13. Taxonomy (GTDB): domain Bacteria; phylum Chloroflexota; class Chloroflexia; order Chloroflexales; family Chloroflexaceae; genus Viridilinea. The sequence goes on along the minus strand of JBLWKA010000145.1, from coordinate 10,369 downwards.
GTGTTGCACCGCGTTCAGTGCCGAGCAGACCCACGACGACTTGGCGGATCGTAGCACTGTCCAGGCCTTCGATGCGTACACCCTGCACCGGGTAGGGATCGTGCCCACATTCCTCGATCAGCAGGGCGTGGTCATCAGCGCGGCAGGTGGTTATGCTGGTATTGTGAGATCCCTCAATCCGCCCGGGATAGGTGCGCCGGAAGGTGTCGAGTTCTTGGGCCATTGCGACGAAGCGGCTACGCGGTACTTCATTCAGGCCATCCCAGAGCAACACCAGGTGCCCGTTCGCCAGCAACTCGTCGAGCAAGCCCGCCAGGGTGCGGTGGGCCTCAAGCGGGAAGCGCAAACCATCAGGGTTCACAAAAGCGGCACTGGCCATGTCGGCGTGCAACAGATCGCGCAAGCTCTGCCCTGGTTGCAGGCCACCCAGACGCACAAAGACCGGCAGCGGCACGTCCGCGCCTGCAAGCCCGGCTTCAGCTAAATCGAGCGCCAAGCGCCAGAGGGCCGTTGTCTTGCCGCCCCCAGGTGGGCCAAGCAGCAGCATGTGCCCGTAGCGATCTAGCCCCTCGCGCAGGTCGGTAAAGGTATGGCGCACCGGCTCTTGCTGCGCGGTCGCCTCATCCTGGCCAGCGGTGAGATCACGCCGTAGCGCCGCGAAGAACAGTTCCTCGCGCTCGTAGTGCGGCACCCCACTAACTTGATTCGCTACGGGTAGGGCAACCAAGGGCAGGGTAGCGTAGCGCCGCCGCCATTGGGCATAGCGCAGGGCGATTTCGCTATGGTAGGCCCGTAGCAACGCCGTGCGCATCGCCGGGTCACGCGGGGATGGTTCGCCCGTATAGACAATTAACTGAAAGATCTGATTGGTAATCTTGTCGCCGCTGATCAGATCGCCGATCTTCACATCTCTGAACTGGTTGAACGCACCGAGGTTGACGCCACCCTGTTGCTGGGACTGGTCAATCGGTAAAGCAGGATCGGGGTGGCTCATGAGCTGAAGCAGATCGTTTTGATCAGGTATGTTCAACAATAGGCTCAGTATAACAAGTGGGCCAGAGCGTAGCAAGCGCTCAGTGGTGCAGCGGTTGCACCATGCGAACATAGAAGCTACAATGGCCTTCTTGCCGCAGCAGGATAACGTGCCACACCTGCGCAGGGACGCATCGTGCAAGGATGGAGGCTCCTGTGCCGCTGCACGCCGAACTCGCGGCAGCCAGACTCACGAAAGCGTGTTTATGGGTCTCACCCTCGAACTTCAAGATGATAGTGGCCTCGTGCCCTTGTCCGCTTTTCCCTCGGAAGCGAAAGCCATCGCTCTGGCGCTCAGCGATATTCCCGTGATTGCGACACTTGAAGCACAGCTTGGACTTGATCTCGCCCCACTGCGTCGGGTTGCATGTGACGACGAGTGGATGCGTCTGCCGCGACGCTTTCGCTGGGCAGATCTTCAGACGCCTGATCTGGCTCGCGATGCGCTGATTCAGACTGAGCTCGCCTCTCTGCGGGCCGAACTTGATGCGGTCTGGCAACCCTTGGGCGATCTCCAGGACGCCATCGAACGGCTGGTGCATGTGCTCAATGCGCATAATGGTGCAGTGCCGACGGCAGTGATCGCCGCTGTGCCCGCCGAACCCACGCAACGCAGTTTTGTCACAAGCTATCTGGGTCAGGGTGGGTTTGCTGAGGATCTCGCCGCCCTGCGCCGCATGCTCCGCTGGGCGAACCTGCGCGGCGCAACCCAGGTGCGGCTGGTGGTCAGAGAAACCTCGTCCGCAGTACAATGCGTGGGAATGAACAGCGACTCATACGGTAGCGTACCCAGGAGACGATGCGTACCATGAACCAGGATCAAACCCGTCGGGTGATCTTCTTTGGCGATTCGCGCGCCGACTGGTGGATCGTCCCGGTGCTGCCGGAGTTCCAATGCGTGAACGCGGGCGTCCCGGGGGCTTCGTCACGTTATCTGGCCCGCCGGTTTCAGCCGATGGTTGCCCCGCTCCACCCCGCTGTGGTTGTGGTACAAATGGGTGTGAATGACCTCACCGATCTTACGAGCCGCTCGCCGGATCGCGACCAGCGTGTACATGCTGATAATGGCTTCCTTCGTGAGTAAAGAGGAACTTCACCTCCTCGGCAATCAGCCCCGTCTCCTCAAACAGTTCGCGGATCGCTGCCGCCATTGGCAGTTCCAGCTTGCCGCTCTTCTTGTATGCCTCGATCCCTCCACCAGGGAGGATCCAGGTATCCTTGTAGCGGTCAGCATGGATGAGTACACCTTTGTGGCCGTCCCCGATCCATTCAAGCATGACCGTGGCCCGCAGCTTTTTAGGATTTGTCATTGGAAGGGTGCCTTCTTGCAATGGAACGGATGAATTGTCGCATTCCGCAACGAGTTAGGCGATGCCCAGACAGTTGCGCATCAGTTTAAGGGCTTCTGTACTATCAAAGCCGGTGCGCTCCTCCGTCTCAATGAGCCGGTCGGCGAAGCCATGCTGCTTGTACCACTCCAGTTTCTTCTCACGGTGCGAACGATACTTCTGGTCATGCAGCATGCCCCAGTGCTCCCAATACCAGGTTTCGCCACGTACCTTGATCGTGAAATCGGGCAGGTAAAAAGTTCCATCAGATGCGGGTAGTGGAACCTCGTACTCGAACGGTATGTCATAGGCGTGTAGGAGGTTGGCAATAATCACCTCTGACTTCGAGCGCACCATGTGGCCCGTAAGGGTGCGGTGAATCTTGCCTTCTTCGTACCACTGCCACATGGTCTGTAGTTCGGCCGGTGCTGGCCGGAAGGCGAAGAGCGATGAGTTGATACGGTCGAGTTGCGCACTCTCAGGGCGACGTAAGCTCAAGATCGGTGCTATGTCCTCCTCGATGAGCAGCGTGCAGTGGGTTTTTGCCCTTGTAATCCCTGTGTAGAACAACTCCCGCGAGAGGAGGGCTCGTTTGTGCTTTGGTAGTACGAAGTAAACGCGACCAAACTCACTGCCCTGCGATTTATGCACTGAGATGGCGTAGGCCAGTTCAAGATTGCTGATCACTTCCTCTTCCGAGCCGTAGCCGACCCAGAGGTGCTGCCGCTGGCTGAAGGTAACATTGAAGCGACCGAGGCGAAACCGATATCCCTGCCAATTATCCTGTTTGTGTGGACGTGTAAAGCCTATTTCACCGTTAAACACTTGAATTCGCTCGTTCTTGCCGAGTTGAAGGTTGTACGCCCAGATCGGATTTGATTTCGGGCGGTTCACCACCTGGATGACCTTGTCGAAGTAAGTGATACCGCCAAGACTCCCCTTGTGCTGGAAGATTCGGTTGTTCTTATGCTGCTGTAGCACGAGGTTCAGGTAATCAACGCCAAAGAGTTCGCCACGGTATGGCGAGATGACCTGGCTTGCTTCGGGATTGCCGCTCTTCCCTTTCGGCATCATCAGGGCGTCCCAGAGCTTGTACGTCGCTGATGGATCAAGCTTCTCGCCTGTATCCTGCTCCATGTCGGACACGATGCGACTAATCAACTGCCGCTCAAGATCTTCCGGATCCTGCCAGTAGAGCACGCGCAAGTCTTGGTCGACGTCACCGCCCTCCTGAAGACGTTCAAGCATCTGCTCTTCCTGCGCATCCAGGTCCGCGCTTTTCTGCTCGGCAAGCCGGCGGTGGACAAAGATACTGGCTAGGTCGAGAATCCCGGTTCCTGTCTTGTTCAGCCGGTTCTCGATTTGACGCATATTAATGGTCAGTTCAGCGATGCTCTCGTAAAGTCCCTCGTCGCGGAGCCAGTCAATGAGATCAGCGAAGACGCGGCCTGTACCAATCGGTGGTAACTGACTCGGGTCACCGACGAAGATCAGGCGCTGCACCGCGTTCCAGTTCACCGCTCGGCAGAACGTGGCCAGTAGCTCCAGGTCAAGCATTGAAGACTCATCGATAATGAAGGTCGTGATGCTCTGCTCGCGCTGCCCACTGCGTTTGTAGGTGCCGTTATCGTTGAGCCACCCTAGACGCGCCAGAAAGGAGTGAATCGTCATTGCCTCCTTCTTGGTACGTTCACGTAGGCGGTCTGCTGCCTTGCCGGTCGGCGCCAAGAGCAGAAATGATGTGCCTGCACCGTGGCCACGCTCAATCCCGTCAATAATGGATTTGACGAGCGTCGTTTTCCCAGTCCCCGCTGCGCCTGAAAGGACGCTGATTGGTCGCACAAAGATGCGCTGACATACCGCCACCTGCTCCTTCACGGTACGCTCATACTCGCTTGGGTGGCGCTGCGCCAGCATGCTCTGCTCATCATAGAGCCAATTGCTCCAATGACCTACGGTCACGGGGAAGCGGGGCTGAATATCGGAGAGAGCCGCCAGTTTCCGCAATGTTCCGGCTACCTCGCGCTCGTCCTCGTAAATCTCCCGCCGGTAGAGATAGAGTTGACCATTTTCCTAACGGAAGGTGAGGGCCTCACTGAGATGCTGCTCGTCAACCCGCAAGTACCGCTCAGTGAACGTGTGCCGTTTCCACTCTGGCAGTACGCTTAGCCGACTGTTTGCTCCATCAATCACCTGACTTGCCGGGAGGAAGGTATGCTGGCGTGCGGCCTTGATTTGCTCGACGCAGAGTGCACGCAGACGCCGCCAATCGTCAGCGGCAAGCTCGGCACCAGCGCCAAGATCGGGCGAGGGGAGCAAACCGTGATCAATTTTGCTGAAGGTGATCCGATCATCAGGATCCATGCCAACGTACTGCTCGGCGAGGAGGTATGGGTTCTCAACAATGTCTGCTAGGCTTGCTCGGATGCTGACCTCCGCAGGATATTCGACGATTGCCTCAACCTGGAAAGCCTGAAGGTCGAACTGTGGGAGGACATCGCGAAGAACCGCACGCTGTGCGTCATCAAGAAGACGCCACTGACGGCGTACCTCATCAACGCGCTTCTTTGAGAGGGTCAGCCCACTAATCGCTGATGCCTTTTGATCAAGCCAGGCGAAGATCTCGTCTTTCACTGCTTGCTCGCCGACTTCGGCGGTAACCTGGCGCTTCAGCAAAGGTATCGCCTCGCCAAATTGGAGATAGGCTAACACAGCAGCCAGACCGGGATAGAGGCCACGGCTCCGCCAAAGCTCGGCCATAACTGAAGCGAGCCACGCCTGACGTTGCGCCCAATTCTCGCTTGTGTCGCCGAGATCCTGGAGCACCTTGACCGCCTCGCTGAGTTGCTCAATCAGGATGAGCGCATCGTCATCAGTGATGCGGCGGGTGGCATACTTGAAATTGCGCTCATTTTCGGGCGTCAGAATGATTTGTTCCAGCACCTCTGGGCGATCCATATAGCGATGATAAGGTAGCCGTAAACCCTGATCAGGGTAGTGTGAAGTGACATTGCGATCCCAGACGAATCGACCATACCGGCGCTCCATGTTCTCCGACTGGTTGAGCCAACGAATCTCACCGCCGATTTTCTTCACCCTGCTCACGCCGACGATTACATAGAACTTCGCATCGCCCTCACTCAGAGGATTGCTGTAGTTGGCGTAATAAAAGATAAGACTCCGGTCGGGACTGATCTCGGCGAAGAACTCTTCGGCCCGTTTTCGCCGCTTCTCTGCGTCATATTTCGGGCTTTTCCCCTCAGTGTTGAGTACTTCGTCAACATACATTTCCTCGTATGGCCACACAGCAACCGTTGCTGGCGGGATTTCCCACTCTGCGATCTCCGTCCCATCGCGAACCATTCTGGTGGTGGAGCATAGGCCTTAATTGTGTCGCACCCGAAGGCATTGACGCTATAGACACAAGGAGGTAGCTGAGGGAGATCCTTGATAGGCTTGCCAGCTTGGGTCTCCTCCCATGTCAAGTCACGGCGTTTGGCGCACATCTCGCCTGGATAGGAGTGCTGGCCAACGCAGTAGGTGTTGCCCTTTGGGTTACGGCAGATATGCCCATTCCAGCCACTGTCGTGCCAGGCAAGCCGGGCGGAGATATGGGTCGTCATAGCAAGTTAATCCTTTGCTTATTGCGGTCATTCATAAACATCTTGATCGCCGTCTGAATCCTGAGCAACGGGATGTAATGCAGGGGCACCAAGATAGACCAGGTGGCTCTGCTCATTGAGGCCAATCTCACCGGTCGTTAACAGATCATTCATAATCTGCCAGAGGGCTGTGGTAGCAAAACCGGTCAAAGCTCCATAGGCGGGGTGGCTGCGCAGATCGGCGACACGGCTGGAGCTTGAGCCGATAAGCAGCTTGATCACGCTGCTGCGTGGAAGTGTACCGGCAAGGTCTGCAACGGTGGCCCTGATTGCGACGCAGGCCTGGTGTACTTCGTCGGGCGTGAGGGTGCGCGGTTCGGGCAGAAGCTCAGGGTGCGCTGCGATGACACAGAGCAGGTGTCCATACGTGAAGTGATCAGACAGACGGTGGCGCAACTCGGTGAAGGAGACCGGTGGATCTTCGCTCTGGATCACATCACGGACGGCCTGCACCATCTCGGGGGTGACGACGCGAGTTGCGGTAGCAGAGCCAGCACGGATACCGGCCGCGAGGTGCGTGTAGATCGTCCCTTCGGCGAGCCCGCGCTCAACCGCAATCTCAGCAGGCGTGAGCCCAGCCTCGAAGCGTGCGAGAGTGGCCAGCACAGATGAGTTGAGCTGTTGCCGTGCGCCCGCGCTACCGGCAGTCTCAGGCTGTGGGGCGGCGTCTGCGAGCGGCAAGCCAAGCGTCTCCCGCGCAGCGTTGGCAATGATCTGCTGTGAGCGGTCGAGTTTCGGCACGTCCCAGCCGGGCAGGTAGGCGTGGATACGATCCATGAATGCCGTATCGTTGCGCATCTCTCCTGGGAGTGGCCCAAAGAGGTGTCCAATGCGCTGCTGGTGCTCAACATCGACATCAAAGTTGCCCACGAGCACAAGGCTACCACTGGCACGGATGCTCTCCCGCCCGCGGCTAAACTCACCGGACTCCATATAGCCTTTCATAATATTGACGCCGTCCTTTTGATCAAACGAGATTCCCGAGATCTCGTCGAAGCATACGACGTCATACTGGCAGACTAAGCCGCGCGGGCCGGTGCTGTTGTTCACAAACATCCGCGCCACCGTTGCCTTCCCCCCTGAGATAAGGTGTGCATAGGGGGAGACCTGTTGAAACAAGTGTGATTTGCCGGTGCCGCGCGGGCCGAGTTCAACCATATTGTAGTTGCGCTCTACAAAGGGCACCATGCGTAGCAACAGCACATCGCGGGTGCGTGGTGAGAGTTTGCTTGGCTCAAAGCCAATACTGCGTAGCAGGAAATCTTTCCACTGTTCACTCGTGAAGGAGGCGCGCCCTCGCGCCATTTCCTCAAGGATGCCTCGTTTCGACAGTTGGATCGGGCGCAGGCTGGTAATGCCAAAGGGTCTGCCGCTCTTCTCTTGGGCGATCGCTGCATCGTAGTCAAGTTGAACCTCGGCATAGAAGCCACCGGTCAGCATACGCTCGTGTGCCGCCACAGATGTGTCGTCGATACGAACATCATTGAGGCGTAGACTCGGCAGTGTGGCCACGTAAGAGTCAGTCGTGGTATCGAGGCGGGCGGTTATCAGATCAATCAGCTTCACGGATCCGCGCTCACGCGCACGTGATTTAAATAGCTCTTCTTCACCTGAGCGTACGGTTCGCTCCCGCATCTGGCGCTCAACGACTGCCAGCCCTTCAGCGATCTCCGCCTCATCTGTGCTGGCACAGTAGCGACCGAGCAGGAATTCGCCAACATAGGTTGGCACGGGGTACTGCCCCTTAAACCGCTGCGCCAGGTCTTTGCGCACAATGTAGCCCGCAAAGTTGCTGGCCGCGATCTGGTCGAGTGCGTCAAACTCCATAATCTACCCACCGATGATGGTTGCCTGCTGGGCGATAATCCGCCGCTCGGCATCGAGCAGCACAACAATTGCTGCCTCGTTGAGCCGGTCGTCATCTTCCACGAGCAACGAGACGATGCCATCTGTGCCAGGGCTCCGCACTGCGCTCACCAAGGAGGTGCTGGGATCGCCAGGGCGGATGCGTAGATCAACCGCCATTCCATCACGTATGTCGGCAAGCGTAATGCTGCAACGCAGTCCGCGCCAGGCTACCGCACTGATGGATGGGATGACGGTCGTTCCGGTGCGACGCACGCTGATCAGTGGGACAACACATTCCTGTGGGCTGAGCCCGCCATGCTCGTATTCCTTGCCCGCCTCGAAGCAGCAGATGCCGGGGGCCATCGCGATACGGACATTTGCATCCCAATGCCAGGGAAGCGTGGGGTATGCCGTCTCTGCGTGCGGCTTCAGGCGGGCGCAGCGTCCCTTGCGCAGTTCGGTGAGATGCTCAGGAAGATCGGCGCGCGGCAGTCCGCCCGGCAGCAAGAGCCAGCCATGATCGGTGGTGACAATAATCTGGTGCCATCCGGCATCGAGGAGTCCCTCGATCCGCTGCATGATGGCGCGCAGTTCATCAGCTAGGTGGTGCGCTAAGCGACGAGCGTGCTGGTGGCCGTAGCTATCGATTGCACCGGCCTCCGTCCAGCCATGGCCTAATGGGTCGCCGGTCTCATCGCCGCTGAGGATCTGGTAGCCGGCGTCCGCCAAGCTGCGGCGCAGGGCCTCGGCGCTCACCCGTTGCCCGCCTGACGCGATCATTGGAGTCAGCGCGGTAGCCCCACTCCCGGTGCAGCGGTCGGCGACGGGAGTTGCCGCAGGTTTCGCCGTGGGCGTGATTGTCGGCAGGGCCGCTAGGTGCCATGTGAGGGTTGCCACGGATGAGCCTTGCGCAAGCAATTTGATCAGGCGTTGTCCCAGATCAAGGCGCAGGGCATCACAGAAAAGGAGGCAGGTTCCCGGCATCATAACCTCGGACGGAGCGGGCAGCGCTGGCGGCTGTTCCTGGTAGCGCTGTTGCCACAACGTAGCACTATGTTCGAGCCAGGGCCGGTAGATTGTGACGGCTGCGGCTGTCACCGCCTCTACATCCTCACGGCGATCGACGGCGGCGAGGGCAGCGATCATCTCGGCATCAGATCGCCAGCCCTGCTCGGCGTAGGATGTGGCGAGGTCGGCGAGACTGCCGCCAGCAAGTGGCTGGGCAGTTGCCTGCGCGAGGGCTGACAGGTGGGCAAGGGCTGCGGCCAGGGGTGACTGGTCGAGTCGCGCCCAGACCCAGGTGCGCCGCAGCCCGTGCTCGACCTCTAGCTGCTCGATGGTCGAGCGAGCCTCAAGCGCATAGCCGGCGCGTAGCTCGTTCAGGCTGCGCCGCAGCCGCGTCTCGGCATCGCTATTGATCTGGGGCCAGACCTGCTGATCATCAAAGAGCGAGAGTTGCTTGGGCGGGCGGGCGCGAGCGAGCAGGTCGGGCAGGTGTGGGTAGCGGGCGGGTGCCTCAACAAAACGCTGCCAGACGGTGACCCAGTGCCCAGCCTGTCCAGCCAGCAGGCGGGCCGCGCTGATCGGCCCATCGGACTCAGGGCTAAACCCGCAGGAGCGCCGACAGATGGCGCAGAAGGCCGCCCACGCGGCAGGCTCGCTGGCCTGCTGGTAGCCCTGCGGGTCGTCGAGCCACTGGAGTAGCCGTCCGACCTCATCGGGATTGAGCAGAGCGTCGAGTAGAACGGCGCGTAAGGGGGCCTCGCGGCGTAGCCGCTCAAGCGGCTCGTTTGCCAGACGCGGCAGGGCACGTCGCAGCGCATCGCGGGTCGCCTGGTCGGACGCGACATCGATTGCCAGCCCGCCCTCGCGCGCCTGGAGAAAACTGCTCACCGTCCAGTCTTTGCCATTGCGGTGCGTCCAGAGGGCTCCGCGATATTGAAACTCGGCGATCGGCTGGAGCGTGCGCGGGCACTCCTCGACGGCGCGCAGATCCTGCTTGCTCACGCCCGGCAGATAGATGACTGGCACAGCGTCGGCGGGGAAGTCAAGCTCGGGCAGGACTCGGGCAACAGCGCAGCGCACCCAGTAGGCCGCGCCGCGCCGCTCGGCGGCGTCGTTCGTATGCGCCGAGGGTGAGCAACTGAGGCAAGCGTGCGCGTAGAGCAGGCAGCAGCGGCTCCCACTGGCGTTCGCCGTCGGGCCAGAGCAGTGCCGCCGGAGGAGTCTGGTCGCCCCGGTTGTAGGCTCCGGCCCGCTCTAGCGCATCGGCTAGGGCGTCGAGGAGGGTGGAGGCAGCCTCGTTCACGGATGCTTGCCTTTAGGCGCGGAAGCCCAGGAGCTTCAGCCCTGGGAGGAATAGCCCTGCTTCAATAGTGAAAGAACCCCACGCCGAGTTTGGCGGCGGTGGCGGCTAGGGTTTGGAAGGTATCCCAGGCCCGTGCCCCATTCCGTGATTGGGGGCCAAAACTGACATCGCGTTTGCGCACCCGGCGCCGC
>JBLWKA010000144.1:0-14302 GCA_048381555.1 Oscillochloridaceae bacterium umkhey_bin13 | reverse complement strand
TCAAGCGAATTCGTCCGACGAAGGCTCCTCCACCTGCCGAGCAGATTCGTCGCGCATTGCTCGCTTTTCCGCTTCCTGATGCCAAATGTGACAACGGACAACTTCCTTAACCTTTCACCATTACCCCATGGGGGCTGCCCCTACGTGGGATCACCGGGGCGCACCACGGGATCGCCGGGGCGTACCACGAAATCACGGATGCTTGCCTTTAGGCGCGGAAGCCCAGGAGCTTCAGCCCTGGGAGGAATAGCCCTGCTTCAGCGGCTTGAGCCCAACGTTGACATATGCGAACTTTTGTATTACACTGCATCGTGTATGAAACTCATCGCGCAAATCCGGCTGAACCCCACGCCTGAGCAGCACGCGGCCCTGCTGGCAACGCTGACGGAAGCCAACGCCGCGTGTGATGCGTTCAGCGTGATCGCGTGGGAGGCGGGGGTGTTTCGCCGGAAGCCGCTTCAGCAGATCGCCTATCATCAGGTCAAGGACTCGTTCCGGCTTGGGGCGCAGGTACTCATTCGCTGTATTGCGAAGGTGGCTGATGCCTACACGAAGGATCGCCAGACCCAGCGCAGGTTTCGCCCACACGGGGCCATCGCCTTTGATGACCGCAACCTGTCCTGGTATACCGACAAGGAGGCCGTGTCGATCTGGACGATGGAAGGGCGGCAGTATATCCCCTATTGCCTGGGCGATCATCAACGGGCTCTGTTGCCCTATCGCAAGGGCGAGAGCGATCTTGCCTACCACAAGGGGGTGTTCTATCTGTTGGCGGTCTGTGACGTGCCGGAGCCAGCTGCGCAACCGATGGACGGGGTCCTCGGTGTGGATGTCGGCATCGTCAATCTGGCAACCGATAGTGATGGCGAAACGCATACGGGCCGGCAGATCGACCACAAACGGGAGTGGTACGCCCGACGACGAGCCGCACTCCAAGCGGTTGGCACGCGGTCGGCCAAACGACGACTGCGCCATCTGGCAGGGCGGCAGTACCGCTTTCAGAAGCACACGAACCACACGATCAGTAAACGGATTGTTGCCAAGGCCGAACGCACGAAGCGCGCGATTGCCGCCTGCGAATTGACGGGGATGCGCCAGCGGACAAGGGCTCGCGGGCCAGCGCAACGAGCGCGACACAGCAATTGGGCCTTCCGCCAGTTGCGGCAGTTCATCAGCTACAAAGCGCAGCGGGCAGGCGTGCCGGTGATGGCGGTTGAGCCGCGCAACACCAGCCGCACCTGTTCGTCCTGCGGGCATTGCGCGAAGGCCAATCGGCGTGCGCAGGCTGCGTTCTGCTGTGTCGGGTGTGGGCATCAGGCTCCTGCCGATGTCAACGCCGCCGTGAACATCCGTGATCGGGCCGCCCGTCAGACGGCCTCTGGTGCCCAGCCTTCGGGCTGAGGCACAAGCCCAGGTGCGTCAGCCCTGGGTTCTTGACTAGCTTGATTGTCTTGCTGATTGGCTTTCGCATTGCTTTTGGGCTGAGTCAGGCCCCGTGGATGGTGATGACCCTGATGGTAGGCTACGCCACGGTGTATGTGCTAGCGGCGCTGACCTTCTGGGGGCTGGTTGGGCAACTGTTTCATGTGCGGCAAAGCAAGCGTCTGTTCGGGTTGCTCGGCTCGGGAAGCGAGATCTCGGATCTGACTGGTGGCGTCCTGACGCTGCTGCTGGCCCCCCGGGTGGGCGCGCCGAACTTGCTCTTGTTTGCAACCGGTGGCCTGCTGCTGGCGCTGATCCTGTTGCAGGTGATTGTGCGCCGTTATCCGCTTGGGGTTGATCAAAGCGAAGACCGGGGCAATGATCAGGCCGCGCCAGGCATGGCCGGACTCGTGGCGCTGCCGTATGTGCGTCTGTTGCTGGCCCTGGTGATCTGCTCACAACTCGGCTACTTTTTTGTCGAGCAGATCTTTTATAGCTTTTCGATGGCCCACTTCAGCGGGGCCGACCAGTTTTCGGCCCTAGTGGGGGCCACCGTCGCAGCCTCAAGCTTGCTCACGGTTCTGTTGCAGGTCAGCGCCGCCGGGCCATGGCTGCGCCACTTTGGGATGCGGGGCGGCTTGCTCGTATTGCCGACCCTGATCCTGCTTGGAGCGCTCGGGGTGAGTGTGGCGGGCTTCCTGTTCGGGCCGATCATGGTGGTCTTTGGGCTGATGCTCGGCTTACGGGTCAGCGAACGGGCCATCCGTTTCTCGCTCGACGAAACCGTGGTTCAGATTGCCTACCAACCCCTGCCCGCCAGTCGGCGCTCAACGCTCCAGACCCTGATTGACGGGGGCGTGCGCCCGCTGACGGCTGGCGTGGCCGGGGCGGGCTTGCTGATCTTGACCAATCTGATCGGCTTCGATGTGCTTCAGCTTACGGGCCTGCTCGCCCTGATTGGTCTGGTCTGGCTGATCATTGCGGTGCGACTTGGTCACAACTACCCCCAGGCCCTGTTAGCCGCCCTCACCGGCCATCGGCTGCGCAGCACCGATCTGCGGCTCGATGATAGCGATAGTCTGGCCCAGATCGAACGCAGTCTGCACAGTCCCCATGCGAACGAAGCCCTCTATGCGCTGCAATTGCTCACCGAACTCGACCACTCCCGCTTAGGCTATGCGCTGGCTGATTTGCTGCGCCATCCCGATCCCCAGGTGCGCCGCGAAGCCCTGCGCCGGATCGGCAGCGGCACGGAACCGGGTACACCCCAGGAGATGATCACGCACCTGCGGCACGCCCTAAGCACGCTGCTTGACCACGAGCGTGATCCGGCGGTACGGGGAGCTGCGTTGCAGACCCTGGCCAGCCTGGGGGGTGGCAGCGCCGCCGAGTTCGAGGCCGCCCTGCACGATCCTGCGCCCGAAGTGCAGCGCGGGGCTTTGCTGGCCCTGGCCTTGCACTGGTCGCCCAGTCAACTCGAAGCCCAGATCCGCCGTTGGGCCCAGGCCCCTGATCCTGCGGAACGCCGCAATGCGGCCCTGGTTCTCGCCACGCTCGGGCAGACCGCCTGGGCCGATCTCTTGCCACCCTTGCTTGCCGACCAGGCCCCAACCGTGCGCCAGGCCGCCCTGAGTGCGGTCGCTCCGCTGGGGGCAGCGAGCCACTGGCCGACGGTCGTAGCCGCGCTGGCCCATCCCGAGTTGCGCACTGCGGCTCAGGCCAGCCTGGTTGCGGGTGGCCCAGCCGCACTGCCCGCCTTGAACGCGGCGATCAGTAATCCCGCCCATCCCCTGGCGGCGCGGCTCCAGTATGCGCGAGCAGCGGGACGTTGTGGCCCCGCCGCTGGGGCTATGCTCGTGGATCTGATCGCCACGCCCGACGAAGAGTTGCGCACTGGGGTGGTGGCCGCCCTGAGCCATACCGGTTACCAGGCTGATCAATCCACGGCTCCCAAGGTCTGGCACCAGATCCGCGCCGAAGCCGAAGCCGCCACATGGGTTTTGACGGTGCGCCGCGATCTGACTGAGCAACCGAACCTAGCCATCCTCTGCACGGCCCTGGCTGATAGCGCATGGTGCGCCCGCAGCCGGATGTTACACCTGCTCAGTTGTGTGATCGAGCCGCAGGCCATGGCCCGCATTCAGACCGGCTTGAGTCAAGGGCGCGAGCAGCAAGCCTATGCCAGCGAAGTGCTAGAACTGCTGCTGCCAGCAGCCTACCGCCCCCTGGTGATGCCGCTAATCGAAGCGAGTCAGCCGACCGAAGCACTGAACGCCCTGGAGCGCCACTTCCCCCAAGCCCGTGAAGCGCCCGAGGCACGGCTGGCGACCCTGAGCCAGGGCGTTCCCGGCCAACATGTCTGGATCCAGATCTGTGCGTTAGCGGCAAACCCGTCGGCCCACACGCCAAATCCCATCCCGGAACAAGAACTATTTCGCCGGGTACAACTCCTGAAGGCGAGTACGATCTTTGCAGCGGTTCCCGCCGAAGCCCTGTTACCCGTGGCGGCCATGCTCGAACCGGTCCAGTATGAGGCTGGTGAAGCTATTTTCACGCAGGGTGATCCGGGCAACTGCGCCTACCTGATTGCCAGGGGGCGGGTCGCAGCCGCCGATGGGCGACGGATACGCACCGAACTGGGGGCCTACGCCCTAGTTGGTGAACTCGCCGTCCTTGATGGACGCCCGCGCAGCCTCTCGGTGACGGCCCTCGAAGCCTGCGAACTGTTGCGGCTCGATCGCGAACCCTTCTTTGAACTACTCGCCAATTATGCCACTGTCGCCCAGGATGTTATGGCGATGCTCATCCGTCATCTGCGCAGCAATCTCCGCGAACTAAAAACCCTTCACAACCCATAATTATGGTATGGTAGTTAGAACAATAACCATCACAAATAACAAACTCCTTTCCTCTATGCGCATCATCATCGCCGATGACGAAATAACCACCCGCTATCTCTTACGCGCTATGCTGACGGCGGCAGGCCACGAAGTGCTAGAAGCCGTTGATGGCGAAGCAGCCTGGGTGTTGATCCAGCGTGAAGAAGTTTCGCTCTTGATTACGGATTGGCTCATGCCTCGCCTCGATGGGCCAGGACTGATCCAACGGATTCGGGCCTCAGGTCAGGCCCGTTATATTTACACGATCTTGCTCAGCGCCCGTGATAGCAAGCCCGATATTGTGGCTGGCCTGAATGGCGGGGCGGATGATTATCTGACCAAACCAGTCCACGCCGACGAATTGCGGGCCCGCGTTGCGATCGGGGTTCGTATTCTGGCGCTCGAATTGAGTCTCCGCGAAGCCCGTGATCGGTATGCCTACCAGGCCAGCCATGATCCCCTCACCGGGCTCTTGAACCGCATTGCCATTACTGATCATGTGAAAGCTGAACTGTCGCGTGCCAATCGGGAAGGGTATCCCTTGGGACTGGCCCTGCTTGATCTGGATCACTTCAAGCAGGTGAATGATCAGTACGGCCACCTGGTAGGTGACCAGGCCCTGAGTCACATCGCCCAGATCGTGAGCCACACCGTCCGGCCGTATGATTGGGTTGGTCGCTGGGGCGGCGAAGAGTTTCTGGTGGTGTTGGCGAAGACTGACCTTGCGGTAGCCTTGATTATCGCTGAACGCATCCGAATCCAGATTGCCACGAATCCGCTGCAACTCACGAATCAGCCGCCCCTGAGCTTAACCGTAAGTGTTGGCGTGGCCTGTACTGGCTTGGCGCTCGAGACGGCTGTTGATCCCATTCAACTGTTTCAGCAGGCCGATGCTGCGCTCTACACCGCCAAAGAGCGCGGCCGAAACTGTATTTACCCCGCCCCTGCGAGCGTGGTACCCTAGACATCACATGTCCTCTTTCCCAGATAGCCTGGTACGGTTCGCCCCACAATGCTCGCTGTTGCACGGCTGCATAGGCCCGGGCCACAGCGAGCACGTAGCGTAGGCTCACCCATGCAACGAAACCAGCGGCACTTGGCCGCACTCATAGTCTGGCTTGGCGGGAGCGAGGCGCTGGCGAGTCGCGCTGGATTCCGTGGCCTTAGTTGGGGCGGCGGGCAGTTGGCAGGCGCAGGGTTGGCGTTGCTGGCGGCCCAAGCGGGCCGTCCCGGGCCAAAAACACTCCTGACAAGCCTGCCGTTGGCCTTACTTGTCCACCTCACAGTAGCCCAACTCCGCCAACGCCACCTCGACCCCAAGCGCCAACTCCAGCCCGGCAGCTACCCAGATCGGCAGATCGTGCGGCTCGGTCTTCCTGGCCAGGCAGGGCCAATTCCGGCGCTGCATATTGTGCCGCAGGGCGGTAGCAAGGCCGTGGTCTGTGTAGCCCATGGTTCTGGTTGCGACAAAACATTTTACGCCTGGCGCTTAGTAGACCAGTTAGTAACCCAGGGCTTTGCCGTCTTGTTAGTTGATCTCGACGGCCATGGCGAGAGTCCGCGGCCCCAGGCCTTCCCAACCATCAGCACTAGCCTGGGGGATGCCCTGCACTGGCTGCGTAGCCGCTACGGCTACGTCGCCATGCTCGGCGTGAGTCTTGGGGGCGCAGTGGCAACCCATGCAATCGCCAAAGGTGCCCCCTGTGATGCCTTGATCCTTTGGGCCACCCCGCCCCAACTCCGTTTGAATGCCCAGGACTATCGCCGCGTTCAGCGCACCGAAGCTGTACGCTTGGTACGCTGGCCCTTGTTGCACCTGTTCCGCGACGGGAGTCCCTACCATATTGCCCGGGCCTGGCAAACCAGTGGCATTCGGGCGAATATTGGTACCTGGGATCTGTTCGATGCCCTCGATCTGCTCGGTAGTCTACGGCAGCTTGCGGCCCAGCCCCAGCGCCTACCGCTATTACTGGTCTATGCGGGACGCGATGCCGTCTTGCCGCCTGGGTCAGCTGCGACAGTTCAGGCGGCAACCCAGGCCTGGGCCGACTTCCACTCCATTGCCGGGGCGAGCCATGTCTCGCTGCCAATTGAGCCAGCCACCATCCACCTAACGGTAGCCTGGCTGCTGCGCCAGCTTAACGCTGCAAGCTTTGGCGCAGCAACTGCATCCGTTCCTCAGCCGTGATCAGCCCAAACGCGCCTTCACGATTGAGATACACCATCTCCTCGTTCTTGACCCGCACCACGAGGTCAGCAACCCCATCGCCATTCAAGTCAGCCAAGCGCATCCGCACCGGCGTCAGATCCTCGCCTGCCCCAAACAGATAGGGGCCTGGAATCGCCCGCACCTTGCTCGCATCGCCACCGGGGATTTCGACAATCACCACCTGGCGATCCAGGTTCATGGCGATCAAATGCGTTGGGGCAGCGGCCTCTTCGGGGCGGCCAACATTAGCGGTCAGATGAAACGTGCGCGGTCGCCCGTACTGCATATCGTCCCAGAGGATGCGGCCCCAGTTGGTTAAACTGCTGACCAAGGCTGAAGCAGCCAGCAGCACCAGGATCCCGGTGACGATATAAGCCAGATTGTTGACGTTCCCAACCGGGAAACTGATGACAGGACGGCGTGCTGGCGGTATCTCGCGACCCTGGACAGCCATATGCTTCCTCCTTACCAAGTAAGCTCATTTGTGTTTATCGCTCGCTTGTGCTAGAGTATAGCAGACGGATGCAAGACCGTCAAGAACATATTTTCTATTTTACTACTACAACAAAAGACCCCCTGCTGACTTAGCACCAGGGGGTCGCGTTTCGTCGCGTTGCGTCGTTTACGAACGCCACTTCCGACAGGTGATGGTGGTGCCAATCCCTTCCTGCGAACGGATGTGAAACTCGTCCATGAGGCGTTTGGCCCCGGGCAAGCCCATACCCATCCCCCGCGAGGTCGAATAGCCATCTTGCATCACCAGGTCAATGTTGGCGATCCCCGGCCCCTGATCTTCGCAGACGATCTCGATCCCTTTGCGCCCGTTTTTCTCGATCGCTTTGACCGAAACATTGCCTGTTCCGGCATACAAGAAAATATTGCGCGCCAGTTCACTGACCGCAGTCGCAATGCGGGCTTGATCAATCGCCCCAAAGCCAAGTGCTTTAGCCGCATCACGCGCCATCGTGCGAGCGATGACAATATCAAGATCACTGCGAATAACCGCAGTTTTATTCTGCACCATCGCCGTTCTCCTCAGTCAGGCGCTGCATCATGCTCAGCCCCTTCTCAAGGTTTAGGGCCGTCAGCACACGCGGCAGTTCCAGACCTAGTTCGACGAGGGTAATCGCAACGGCGGGCTGCAAGCCAGTCAAGACAACCCGTGTCCCCATCAACCCGGCCATTGCGGCGATATCGGCAATCAAACGCCCAATAAAGCTATCAACCACATCAAGGGCGGTCAGATCAATGATCACGCCCCGCGCCCGGGTATCGTGAATCTTCTGCAGCAGGTCGTCCTTGAATTGCACCGCCGAGGCATCGTGAAGCGCAACCTGGATCGAGGCGATCAGAATGTCGCCAATCTTCAGAATGGGGATGCGGAGGCTATCCAAACCGTTCCTCCCTGGCCGTCACATGCAGGCGGCATAACGGGGCGGTACCATATACTTCTTACCTAGGCTACTTTAGCCCAAGACCATTACCACAGCGTACACTGCCGCCGCTGCAAGCAGCGGAGCACTCAGATTATCGGTACCTGCTGGCGAAACTGCTTCGGCCAGCGCTGCCAGACTCGCTCCAACCAGGGCTGCCAATAGAGCCACGCCAGCCCCTAAGGGTGGGATCAGCGGCCCAAGCGCCGAGCCCGGCACCAGCCAAAGGGTCAGAAACATCGCCAGGCCCGCCGCTATCACAAAGGCCAGCGAACCCTCAACCGTGCGCGTGCTCCCCATCACGGTATAGCGCCGCTTCCCAAAGCGTCGTCCGATCAACGATGCCATCGAATCACCCCAGGTCATCGCCATCGCACCCGCAGCAGCGATGTGACCCTTATCGTCCGGCGAACCAGTACGCCAGAGCAGCGCGAACAGGATCGTGATCGAGACCGCAAAATAGACCGTACCAGGGGTACTATCCTCGGCATCCATCGAACCCAGCACTTTGTAACGCCAGAGGAAGTAGTTGATCACGATGAAACTGGCGAACGGGATGATCCCAATATACCAGGTATCAAACAACCCAAGGACCGCAAAGACGGCCATGCCCGCGCCAATATGAACGATCTTGCGCGTGAAGTCTTGCGGGTAGCCGCGCCAACGGCGGATGAGCTCCGCAATCACTAATAAGCCGCCTGCGTAGCCGTACAAGATCCCGAGCCCAATCCAGTCACGTGTCGTCATAAGCGGTGCCATAGCAGAAGCGCGTATCGCGCCAATCATACCCCCTATGCGCCCTAGCCGTCAACGCCACCGTGGCGGTGATCTCACAACCTGATATGCGTCATGGTAATCGGCACGATCATTTGGAAAATAACGGATAACGGTTTCCTACATGAAAGTGGTATAATTGCAGCACTTTGGAACCCAAAGCATCTAGCTAGCACCCGAACCTAGAAAGGAGCCAAGCGGCACGCTTGCTTCGTTTCGCCATTTCCGGTACGCCAAAACTCATTGTTGAACAATCTGCTGTCTAGGAGGACAAGCACCCTATGCGAACCAAAGGTGTTGTCGCGCTTTTTGCGTTGCTGGCTAGCCTGATCCTGGCTGCCTGTGGCGCCCAGACTCCCACGGCTGCTCCGACTACTGCCCCTGCCGCCGGAGCCACCACCGCCCCCTCCCAACAACTCGCTGTGGGCATTGTGCTGCCTACGCGTGATGAGCCGCGCTGGATCCAGGACGAGACCCGCTTTAAGCAGGCGCTCGAAGCGGCTGGCTATCAGGTCGAGATCCTGTTTAGCCAGGGCGATTCGTCCCGCGAACAGGCTAATGTCGAGTCACTCATCACCAAGGGCATCAAGGTGCTGATCATCACCCCGCACGATGGTACGGCTGCCGCCGCTTCGGCCAATGCCGCCCGTGCCGCCGGGGTCAAGGTCATCTCCTACGACCGCCTCATCCGCGAAAGCGAAGCGGTTGATTATTATGTCACCTTCGACAGCATCGCCGTAGGTGCCCAGCAGGCCCAGTTCCTGGTTGATAATGCCAGCGGCACCGGCAACCCGCTCTATCTCTATGCGGGTGCGGCCACCGACAATAATGCCTTCATCTTCTTCGAGGGTGCATGGGGCGTCTTGCAACCCAAGATTGCTGATGGCACCTTCGTGATTGCCAACTCGTCAGAGGCGACTAGCCTGTCGAGCAACGCAACCCTGACCCGCGAGCAGCAGGCCCGCATCCTCGGGCAGATTACGACCAACTGGGACTTCAATACCGCCAAAACCCTGGCCGAGGCCAACCTGACGGCGGCCCCCGACAGTGCCAAGGGTGATGTCTTCATTCTGGCCCCCAATGACGGCACCGCTCGGGCGATTGCCGACACCTTCGCCACCGATCCGGCCGTGACCAGCTTCCTGGTGACCGGCCAGGACGCCGAAATGGCTTCGGTGCAGTACATCATTGACGGCAAGCAGTCCATGACCGTCTTCAAGGATGTGCGCACCCTGGTGCAGAGCGCGATTGATGCCGCAATTGCCCTGCTGACCGATACGACCCCGCAGTCCTCGGGCAGCTACAACAATGGCCGAATTGACGTGCCCGCCGTGCAAGCCCCGGTGGTTACCGTCACCCGTGACAATGTCCAGTCGGCGCTGATCGACTCGGGCTACTACCAGGCCAGCGATTTCACCGGCTTGACTGGCGCAGCCCCGGCCCCGGCCCCGGCCCCCGGCACGCTCGCCGTCGGAATTGTGCTGCCCACCCGTGACGAGCCGCGCTGGATCCAGGACGAGGCCCGCTTCAAAGAAGCACTCGAAGCCGCTGGCTATCAGGTCGAGATCCTGTTTAGCCAGGGCGATTCGTCCCGCGAACAGGCCAATGTCGAGTCGCTCATCACCAAGGGCATCGAGGTGCTGATTATCACCCCGCATGATGGTACGGCTGCCGCCGCTTCGGCCAATGCCGCCCGTGCCGCCGGGGTCAAGGTCATCTCCTACGACCGCCTCATCCGCGAAAGCGAAGCGGTTGATTATTATGTCACCTTCGACAGCATCGCCGTAGGTGCCCAGCAGGCCCAGTTCCTGGTTGATAATGCCAGCGGCACCGGCAACCCGCTCTATCTCTATGCGGGTGCGGCCACCGACAATAATGCCTTCATCTTCTTCGAGGGTGCATGGGGCGTCTTGCAACCCAAGATTGCTGATGGCACCTTCGTGATTGCCAACTCGTCAGAGGCGACTAGCCTGTCGAGCAACGCAACCCTGACCCGCGAGCAGCAGGCCCGCATCCTCGGGCAGATTACGACCAACTGGGACTTCAATACCGCCAAAACCCTGGCCGAGGCCAACCTGACGGCGGCCCCCGACAGTGCCAAGGGTGATGTCTTCATTCTGGCCCCCAATGACGGCACCGCTCGGGCGATTGCCGACACCTTCGCCACCGATCCGGCCGTGACCAGCTTCCTGGTGACCGGCCAGGACGCCGAAATGGCTTCGGTGCAGTACATCATTGACGGCAAGCAGTCCATGACCGTCTTCAAGGATGTGCGCACCCTGGTGCAGAGCGCGATTGATGCCGCAATTGCCCTGCTGACCGATACGACCCCGCAGTCCTCGGGCAGCTACAACAATGGCCGAATTGACGTGCCCGCCGTGCAAGCCCCGGTGGTTACCGTCACCCGTGACAATGTCCAGTCGGCGCTGATCGACTCGGGCTACTACCAGGCCAGCGATTTCACCGGCCTGCCCTAGATCAAGCTCTGTCACGCCAAGGCGCAACGCAAGAGCGGTGAAGATAGCGGGATACCTGGTATCCCGCTATCTTCCTATCAGTACACGAGGCGAAGCGTAGATGAGCAAAGCCATCCTCGAAATGAAGGGCATCACCAAAGAGTTCCCCGGAGTGAAGGCCCTTAATAACGTCACCTTCAGCGTGAAGCGGGGTGAAATCCACTGCCTGGTAGGCGAAAATGGCGCAGGCAAGTCCACTTTGATGAAAGTGCTGAGCGGGGTCTATCCGCATGGCAGTTATAGCGGCGATATTGTCTTTGAGGGTCAGGTACAACAGTTTCGGGGGATTCGGGATAGCGAGCGCGCCGGGATTGCGATCATCTACCAGGAATTGGCTCTCATCCCCGAATTAACCGTCTACGAGAATATCTTTCTGGGCAACGAGGTGCGCAAAGGGGCCTTGATTGATTGGAACGAGACGATCAAGCGGGCCAACGAGATGCTGCGCAAAGTGCGGCTAGATGTGAACCCGGAAGCTAAGATCAAAGATCTAGGGGTTGGCAAGCAACAGTTGGTCGAGATCGCCAAAGCGCTTAGCCGTGATGTGAAGTTGCTGATTCTGGATGAGCCCACGGCGGCGCTCAACGAAGACGATAGCGCCAATCTGCTCGAGTTGCTGCGGGGCTTGCGCGACCAGGGCGTGACCTGCATCCTGATCTCGCATAAACTCAAAGAGGTGATCGCGATCTCGGATACGGTCACGGTCTTACGTGATGGGCAGACGATCTGCACACTTGACGCCAACCAAGGCGACGTGAGCGAGCCAGTGCTGATCAAACACATGGTTGGGCGCGAGATCGAGAATATCTATCCACCCCGCGAACCCAAACCACCCGGCGAAGTCGTGCTCGAAGTGCGCAACTGGAGTGCTTATAGCCCGATGCTGGGGCGGCAGGTGTTGCGTGACGTCAACTTCACGCTGCGCAAAGGCGAAATTGTCGGCTTTGCGGGCTTGATGGGTTCGGGGCGTACCGAACTCGCCCTAAGTATCTTTGGGAACTCGCCTCATTACCGCGTCGAAGGCGAACTCAAGCTCAAAGGTCAGCCGCGCCAGTTGCGCCGCCCGGCAGAAGCGATTGCGGCCGGGATTGCCTATGTGACCGAAGACCGTAAGGGCAATGGGCTGATTTTGATCCAGGACGTGAAGCAAAATATCACGCTAGCCAATCTGCGCGCCCTGGCTCAGCGCACCGTGGTTGATGCAAATGCCGAGATCAAGATTGCCAACGAGTATCGCACCGCAATGAATATCAAAACGCCCAGCGTCGAGCAGCGGGTCTCGAATCTGAGCGGTGGCAATCAGCAAAAGGTCTGCCTCAGCAAATGGCTCTTTGTCAAACCCGAGGTGTTGATCCTCGATGAGCCCACCCGCGGGATTGATGTCGGGGCCAAATACGAGATCTATACCCTGATGAATCGCCTGGTCGAACAGGGCATGAGCATCATTATGATCTCGTCGGAACTGCCCGAAGTGCTTGGCATGAGTGACCGGGTCTATGTGGTTGCATCGGGACGGATTGCGGGCGAGTTGGCGATCAGCCAGGCGACCCCCGAAAAGATTATGGAATTGGCCACCAACTGAGACGAGGAGCGCAACGATGACGTCGGGCAAGGCAACCGAGCGCACGTCGGGATCGTTTATGCAGGATCTGACCCGGGTACTGCGCCAGAATATCCGCGACTATGGCATGTTCATCGCCCTGTTTGTGATCATGGTCATCTTCGCGATCACGACCAACGGGATCTTTCTTTCACCCCGCAACCTGAGCAACCTGCTCAATCAGACCGGCTATATCGCTGTCCTCGCCGTGGGCATGACCCTGGTGATTGTGATCCGCCACATTGACCTTTCGGTCGGTTTTTTAGCGGGCTTTCTGGGGGCCGTCGCCGCAATCGCCCTGGTCCAGTGGGGCTTGCCCACGATCGTGGTCATTCCTATGGTGCTAGGTCTAGGGGCGTTAGCGGGCCTCATTACGGCCTTCCCGGTAGCTCAACTTGGCATTCCCTCGTTTGTGGCCTCGCTGGCAGGCTGGTTGATCTATCGTGGCATGCTCCAATTGGCAACCGAGGGCACCGGCACGATCATTATTCCCGATGCGTCGTTTAACGCGATTGGCAACGGCTTCATTCCCGACCTGCCCATTGGTGGCCCGTTCGAACGCCTGCACAGCCTTACGCTGCTGGTGGGAGTGCTGGCGATTGGCTGGTTTATCTATAGCGAGATTGATAGTCGCCGCAAGAAAATAGTCTATGGCTTCGAAGTCTTGCCGAACTCGATCTTTATCCTCAAGCTGCTGTTCGTAAGTGGACTGGTCGGCTGGATCACCTGGATGCTCGCAAACTTCAACGGGCTTTCGTGGACGGTGGTCGTGGTGCTGATTGTGGTCGGTATCTACCATTTCGTGACCACCCGCACCGTGTTGGGCCGTCACATCTATGCGGTTGGTGGTAACCCCGAAGCCGCCGAACTCAGTGGCATTAGTGTTAAGCGGATCACCTTCATTGTCTTTGGCTCGATGGGCATGCTCTCGGCCCTTTCAGGCATTTTATTCGCTTCACGCCTACAGTCAGCGACCACCACCGCCGGCACGCTCTTCGAGCTCGACGCAATTGCGGCGGCCTATGTGGGTGGCGTATCGGCAGCGGGTGGCGTCGGACGGGTTACCGGCTCGATCATCGGCGCACTCGTGATGACCTCGCTCACCAGTGGCATGAACCTGATGGGTGTGGGCATCGCCTACCAGTACATCGTGCGTGGTGTCGTACTGGCCGCTGCGGTGATCTTCGACGTGGCAACGCGACGGGCGGCACGGTAGGGGGCTGGAGAGTTGTAGAGCGGGAGAATAGCACGTTCGACCTTTACGCGGAGTTTACAGCGTTGTGATGCGCTGAAAGCCCTCACTTCCTGGCCCTTTCAAGTATAGGGTTTTTGCATCGTGGCGTCCGGTCGCCCTTCCGCCCCCCTCTCCCCCCCGGCCCCCCTCCCCCTCGGGGGGAGAGGGGGGATTCGCCGAATAGCTCATTCTGCTGCGGTGCGGCTCCCCTCCCCCCCGTGAGGGGGAGGGGCTG
>JBLWKA010000143.1:0-14318 GCA_048381555.1 Oscillochloridaceae bacterium umkhey_bin13 | reverse complement strand
TGTGCCCCAGACGCTATTGATTGGCCAATCCGTTGCGGTCGTCTCACTCCAAGATACACCGTTATAGTGCATAATCAGGCCAGAGTCGCCCACAACAAACACGTCGTTCGGACCACTGCCCCAGATGCCCTTCAGAGCACTGCTTGTCCCACTCGCTATCGGACTCCAGCTATTGCCGTTGTAGTGGAGGATCGTGCCAGCGTGGCCCACTGCATAAACATTGCTAGCACTGCTACCCCATACCCCATAAAGCCACGGCGTTCTTGTGCCACTAGGCATCTGCTGCCATTCCTCGCCGTTGTAATGCAGGATTAGCCCACTCGTCGTGCTGAAACCTCTTCCGACCACGAAAATATCACGGTTGCTGCTCCCCCAGACACTGTTTAACACCACGCCATCTTGCGTACTCGTCCCGCTGATCATCTGCTGCCATTCCCTGCCGTCGTAATGCAGGATGGTGCCTTTTTCACCGACTGCATAGACATCGCTGGCGCTACTACCCCAGACACCATTTAGTCCAGCCCAATCGGTTATCGTCATCGGCGTCCAGTCAGAGATAACACCAGACGCCTGCACACGGGAAAACGGTGTCAGTGAGCATAAATAGACAAGGAGCACGAAAACGACCAACATACGGAGAGACTTTTTCCGCGCAAGGTGACGTTGCATGGGATTCTCCTTCGTGAACGTCAACACAAGGACATCCAGCCCCAGTGATAAGCGTTGCATGGTCTTGCCCTTCTTATGTCGCAATGTGTCTCCCTTGCCCTCAAGCCTACCTGAGCGCTTGCCTTGCTACCAGCGGCGAAGGCTCACACCTGGCTCAGCAGATGGTGAGTTTGGTGGGAGTTATGGTTGCCCGGCCCATTCCCACAGCCACACCGTGTTGGTTCCCAGGCCGTAGATAATGTGCAGCCGTCCATCAGGGCTATAGCGCAAACTGATCCAGCCCCCTTCAAGCTCCATGCCAAGGTCAAACTCGCCAATGGAAGAGCCGTCGTTGACGTTCCACAGCTTGACGTGGGTATCCATAGTTTCGCTCGTGACCGAGGCCAGGATCTGCCCATCGGGAGCGAAGGCTAAGCTGAAGCCACCATCGTAGATCGCATTGAAGCGGCGGATCAGGCTGCCGTCATTGACACTCCAGAGACTCGCTGTGCCCATGCGGTCGAACATTGCCACCATCTGGCTGTCGGGCGAGTAGTCCAGCAGATCCATGCCCAGGGTGCGGAATGAGATTGTATGCAGCAAGGCTCCATCGCGAACCCGCCAGATCTGCATACCATCATCAGCCAGTGCCACAGTAATGGTCTGCCCATCAGGGGCAAACTTGACCTGGATGGGATCAATTGCCCCTCCAAAGCGCTGCACGGGAGCACCATCACTGACCCGCCAACTCGTTAAGCTGCCGCCAGCAAATGCGGCCAGGCTCTGCCCATCAGGGGCAAAGGCGCAGGGGCATTGCACGTCAGTCAGGGTATTGAACAGCGTGCCATCACTGGTGCGCCAGATCGCGATCATGCCCTCCAGCGTGCCGGCAGCCAGGTACTGACCATCGGGGCTGAAGTCTACCGACCAGAAGGGCTGATTGCCCGCTTCAAGCTGCTGCAGCACAGTACCGTCACTGATACGGCGCAGCAGCAACGGGCCACCTTCCTCCTGGATGGCGAAGGCCATGCCATCTGGTGCAAGCGCCAGGTTGGAGATCAGCGCCCCTTCACGCGCAAAGCTGCGCGGCGTAAGAGTGCGTGTACCGATGGGTGCGGGAGACCCTGACAGCGCGGTCGCGGTACTCGTTGGAAGTGCCGTCGCCTCCGGTACTGCGCTCTGATTGGCATCTGGCAGAGGTGACGGTGTCGCAGGGCGAGCCGCCATTGGCGTGAGAGCAGCAGATGCTTCAGCTTCTGGCGTTGGCGTGCGCGACGTAAAGGGCTCGCGCGGTACAGGCTCGTCAGGGCAGGTTTTGCGGTAGGGTGTATTGCCAAAGTACTGCCGCCACTCGCTGGCGTAGAAGTTGCGCCCAATCGCCTGACAGGCTGGTGCGATCAGCTCGCGCACATCGAGTGCCCAGCCCTGGACGGTGGTGGCGTAATTTCCATGGTCGAAAGCACCACTGATCGTGGTGCGCAGGTCAGGGCTAAAAACAATGTTCCACGTATCCTCATATGTACGGAGCATCAGAATTTCAACATTCTCATCGCTCGCCGTAAGATCCATGAGGAAAAGGGGTGGGTGTTCAAGGCCAGCGGGGTTGCCAACAAAACCGAGCGTCTTGCCATCGGGAGCGAGGACGACGCTCCGAGGGCCACTAAATGGTATCGGTATAAGGCGCAGCGTGCGGTTGGGATCAGGATGGCTGAGATCCCAAAAATAGACGTTTCCATCAAGATTGCCAATCGCAACCAACGTCTGCCCATCTGGAAGAAAAAGGATATTATCAGTGCCAAATTCAGGCCCCTCCAGCACGTAACGGGTCGCTTCAGGATCATCAGCATGGAGATCCCAGAAGGTGATGATTGACTCGTCCATAAAGAGAAATGCGTCATAGACGCTACTGGTGACGAAGTAGCGTCCATCAGGACTGAGCGCAGTGGTTTTTGGCATGGGGCTGGGATCATGCAGTCTACGGGCGCTAGCATTGGGATCGGCAGCTTGCAGATTCCAGCGCCACAGCGTGATTCCCTCTTCCTGCTCATCGTCATTCGCTTGATCACTCAGCAACGTACGTCCATCAGGGCTTAAAGTAAGATTGAAATGCAAGCTATTCTCGTGCCCATGCAGAACACGCACCGTGGCACTTGGATCAGCAGCCCCGAGATCCCAGACCAGAATCTTGCCCTCCCAATCTGCCGTGAACAGGGTCTGCTCATCGGGGCTGAGCAGGAGACTCGTCACGGTTCTGGTGTGTCCAGAGAGGATATGCCGTGGTACCTCGCGCTGGGGGCTGGTGAGATTCCAGACATAGATGGCCTGGCTTGCATCCTGGCCAAAGCGCGGGTCGCCATCCTTCGTGGTAAAGAGCAGACTGCCATCACTACTCTGGCCCAGAATCCCCCCCGGATCGTTGGCCAGGAGGATCTCTCCGGCGTTGTTCGGGTTCGGGCTATGCAGATCCCAGCGCCGGATCGTGCGATCATCCCTCACCCGGCCAATCAGCCATCTCCCGTCGGGGCTAAACAGAACCGGGCCATCCATCCGTCGATCGCGGAGCATAAACTGCATTGCGGGTGTGTACGATGGTGCGTTCAGATCCCACACGCGCCGCCCGCTTTCGGTAAGCAGCGTCTGCCCATCAGGGCGAAAAACCATGGGGCCAGAACCGCCTGGGAGCAGACGGGAGAGGATGTCGGGCGACAATACAGCAGGCGTTGGGAGCAGCCAGAGCCGGATGCCATCATCGGCGCTTGAAGCCAGGACTTGACTATCCGGGCGGAAGGTCATGCTGTACAATCCTCCCGTATGGCCATAGAGTACCTTATAGCTACTGATGAGATCAGCGCTCAGCAAGTCCCAGAGGTGAACGATGCCATCCTCAGCGCCAACGCTCAGCCAGCGCCCATCGGGGCTGAAGGCGAGGGTGTTGATCGTGGCGCTGAGCCCGCCGAGCTCGATTTTACTCGTGGCCGGGTCGGCCTCGGTGAGTCCAAAGAGGCGCAGGCTGGTGCCACTGGAGACAGCGAGGATGGCACTATTTGGGTGGATGGCGATCAGGGGCAGACGAGTGGCACCTGCTGGGGTTGCGCGCAGGCTGCGCACGTTTGCCGCCGGATCAGCCGCCGTGAGATCCCAGATCAGGATGAAGCCAGCGCGCGTGTAGGTGATGGCAAGGCGACCATCAGCACTGAGCAGGATAGGGGCAGAATTTATATCAAACCCACCCAATATTGCTTCATCCGCTTTGAAGGCTTCGGCACTGAAACGACGTACGCTCAGGTTGGGATCGGCAGCGGTGAGATCCCAGATCTGCAGATTCCATCCATCGCTCGTCGAGATCAGGGTACGCTCGTCAGGGCTGAGCAGCGCACCAGGGATCTTCCCCTCCCCGCTACTGCGGAGGATGCGCACAGCCTGGTTGGGATCAGCCACGCTCAGATCGCAAACGAAGATGCGATCATCGCCATTGCTGACGATGACAAGGTCGCGATTGCGACTCAACTGCTGCATGACGGGATACCTTCGCTCCGAAGCTCCCCCGGGAAGCGTCTCGCCACATGACATATGCTTCGTTACCAGCGGTTCTGGCGCTTGCAGATCCCAGACAGAGATGGTATCGTTCCAACCCATCGTTACCAAGGTACTCCCATCCGGGCTAAGATATCCGGCACCGAAGCTGCCTTCATCGTTGAAGTTCAGCCAGCGCCCAGTACCGAGCTTGCTCAGCGCATCACGCAGGGCTTGCTCGCTCATGGTGGGTACCGGCTCGTTGGCGTCGAAGGCGAGATAGATCGCCTCTAGGGCCAGGAGAGCAGCGAGATCGGGTGCGCTCTGATTTGCGGCAGCGACCAGTTCGCGGCCCCGCGCCACCCGCGCCTCGCGCACGGCTTCGCCCTCCGCAATCGCCCGTTGGGTCGCTTCGACTTCGGCGGTCTGTTGGGCCTCGGCCCGCTGCCCCTCTGCCAAGCCCCGCTCGGCGGCAGCGGTCTGGGCCGCTTGCTCGGCGGCCGCGCGTCCGGCCTGGAGATCGCTCGTCAAAAAGTTGAAACCCAACCAGATCAGCAGACCTACGACGACAACGGCAACCCCACTGAAAGCCAGGCTGCGCCGCTGGTGCTGCACACTGGCCCGGTAGCAGCGCTGGATGTCGTGATCCACCGCTTCAGGTAGCTCTTTGGCCTCGACGTAGGTCCGTGCCTGGCGCAACTGGTTGCCCCGATAGAGGTAGGCGCTATCGCCGCGTCCGCCGCGCTGGGCCAAGCTCTGCACCCACTGCTCGGCATTGGGCAGGAGCGCCTCGCGCTGCTGGAGCCGCGTTTTGTACATGTCAATCAGCAGGCGCAGCCGTTCCCACTGGCGCAGCAGCACCTCGTGGGTCAGTTCGAGGTAGGCGACGTCGGCGATCTGCTGCTCGGAGATCAGGCGGCTGTTGGGGTGGGCGAGTTGCTGGACGATGGCGGCATGGTCGCGCTGCGCCGGATCAGGCCCGATCAGCGTGTCGCGGCGCACGCGGCGGCGGGTGTACTCGTTGGCGATACCGGGCCGTACCAGGGCGAGCAACACCGCGTTGACCTTGCGCTGTTCACGTTCATTGAAACGTTCATAGATCGCGCTGGCGTGGCGGTCGAGCGCCCGCTCGATCCCGCCGAGCCGGTTGTAGGCCGCGTTGCTCAGTTCGTGCTGCTCGGTCCAGAGCAGGCGCAGCAGGTATTGCACGAGCGGTAGGGTGCGTTCGGTCTTGCGAAAGTCGTTGAGCAGCAGATCGACCACACCGGCCTCGAACCGGAGTTGCAGCCCATGCTGGGCCGCGAAGTTCTCAAGCGGGCGGGTAATCGCTGCCCGCAACTGCTGGTCACTCAGTCCGCCGAGGCGCACATTTTCGGCCTGCACCAGCTCGCGCAGCCGTTCGCGCGCCAGGTAATCGGGGTGCTCGAAGAAGTTCTCACGACTCGTGAGGATAACGCTGAGCCAGGATTCGGGTTGACGCTCGAGTTGGAGCAGATTGTCGAGCAGCTGCCGCCGGTCGCTCGCCCGTGCCGGGTCGTCGCCAACAAACAACTCCTCGAACTGGTCGAGGACCAGCAATACCGCGCCATCAGGACTCGGGCGGATCTGGCGCAGCACCTCGCGCAGCGCGTCGTCGCGCTGATTGAACTGGGCGAGAAGCTGGGCCGCATCACCGGCTCCCTGTTGGGCGCAGAAGGCGGCCAGGGCACTGAGTAGCTCGCCACTAGTGCTCACGCGGTAGACCAACGTCTGGAGGGGTGTTGAGCTGCGTTGTTTGAGCTGTGGGAGTAGACCGGCCTGGACGAACGAGGATTTACCGACGCCGGAAGGGCCGCTGATCACCGTCACGGGGCGCACCGGCCGCGCCAGAAAGGCCCGCACATCGTCTTCCCGCCCGTAGAAGCGAGCGGCCTGTTGTTCGTCAAAGACGGCCAGACCGGGGTACGGGCAGGACTGCTCAGCCTGAAACTGGCTGGGAATGACCCAGGCCACCCGTTCGAGCCCAGGCTTGACCACTGCGAAGGCATCGCGCAACAGCTCGACCTGGCGGCGCACCTCGCTAATATCGAGCGCTGAGTCTTGCACAATGGCAAGGATGGCGCTGTTCTGGGTCAGCAGCGCCAACAGGTTATCACCCTGGGCGCTGACCCGTAGCAGCAGTCCATCGAGTTGCTCGCCGGTCTGCTGGTGCGTGCGCCCAACGGTCGCGATCAGGTCGGCCATGCCGCCCGCGAACTGACTGAGCGCTTCGGTATCGGTCTGGCCGATCAGCACCTCGAGGCGCTGCACGAGCGCACGCTGATCGTCCGCCAGTTGCTGCTGGCTCGCGCCAACGGTGGCTAGGCTCGCCCGCAACTCTTCGAGCAGCAGGCGGTTAAAAGCCCGCCAGGCCTCGGTGTGCTGCGGGCTTTTGATCTGTTCATTAAAGTGAACGAGCGTCCGTTCGAGCAGGTGCGTGCGTAGGTGCTCACGCAGGGCCTGGCCAGCAGCCAGTTCATCGCGCTGGCGCGGATCCTGAGGATCGGCGGCCGCGACCATGAGCGAGGGGAACTCCTGTTCAAGCCAGGGCACGATTGCCTGGGCGAAAAACGCATCGCCTAGCTGGGTCAAGGTCTGACGAGCGGCCGCAGCATCAGCCGAGAGTACTTCCAGCGTCGTCTGTTCAACGTAGGTGTAGACACTCGTCGCAGCGTGATCGCGGGGGGGCGCTATCGGAAGCACCTGCTCGCGCTGAATGGCATGCTCAAGCTGTACGAGACAGTTGCGGAGCAGTGCCGTGATGGCCTGGGGGTAGGCGTTGAAGGCAAACGGGATCAGCGGGGGCGCATCACGTGGGGGTGTCCAGCGCTCAGGGAAACTCACGGGGCCGCCGAGATCGTAGAGCGCTTCAAGGGCAGAGGCGCGAAACGCCGCCTGGAGGTCATGGTTGACCCGGCGGCGCTGATCTTCGGGGAGATTGGCCTGAAGGCGAGCGCCGAGGCTCTGGAGTGCTTCGGCACCGGATGCGCCGAAGGCATTGGCGAGCACGCCAGATGCCCCGGGAACTAGGCTGTCCGATGCGGCACCAACAAGTCCGCCAGCAAGTCCACCAACGAGCGAACCTAGCGGCCCTGCGGCGAGCCCGCCAACGATGCTCCCAAGGCTGCGCAAGTGCATAGGTGCTTTCCTTGTGCGCAGGGTTGTACGATGAGCGCAGGTGCCACGCCGCAGCGCGTGACCCACCGGCGGCCCGTGCTCGTGAAGCGTACAAGCTGTCCCAGCGTTTGAGGAGAGGATGCCGTGGTGCAGAATGAGGGAGGAATGCAACTTTCTTATAGCATAGTGCTAACCCTGTTTTGGTTGATAATGTACGTATCATTGTGGACATCTATTTTTGCATCGTTATTCACAATTAACTATTGAATCAACTACAGTTTGTCGCATGATATCGAGTAACTCTCGTGATCCAACGCGGTGCAGACCACCGTCACCCCATCATGTGCAGTACGCACGAGCCGACGCATCGTTCTCCTCCCAAGATGCGCATCCACTAAAAAGTTCCTTTTGGGAACCCACGTACCGACATATATCAGGTGCCAGGTTCCGACAAGGAACCTGGCACCTGATATATGTCGGTACGTGGGTTCGATCGAGAGTTCCAGGATCTAATCTACCCCCCATACCCGGCCTAGGGCAGCCAGCCAAACAACAGGCACCAGAGCCATTCCAGCCAGTGGAGGATGGCCGGGCCGCCCAGGGCACCCTCGACCTCGTTGGCACGGTCGTCGTTACCGGGGCTCCACCAGGTGCCGTCGGGTCGCTCCGGGTTCGCTGGTTCGAGCAGCGTGGCAGCAGGGTGGCCGGGCGGCGGCAGCTGCACGAGCGCCTCGCTAAGGGTCGGATCGCCGGGGCCAGACGCGACAGGAACTGGCGTCCCGTTCTCCAGCGCCAGCGTGTCGGGGTTGGCCTGGGGCAGGAACTGCGCCGGGTCAGCCCAGGTCCTCTGGCAGCTCCAGGCGCCCGGCGGCGGCTGACCTGCGGCCACGCCCGGTGCTTGCAGCGGCCAGCGACACATGTCGGTCGCGACACCGATGTCCAGGCCGAGGTGCAGATGGACGCCGGCTGGCCCTGGTGGGACGAGCCGCCCGGTCTGGCCGAGCCAGCCCACGATCCCCACGAACTGGCGCAGGCGCGTGCCGGTGACCTGCTCCTGACTTGGTGGCAGCACCGGCGGCCCGCAGCCGCGGCTGTAGCTCACGCCGGGCGCATCGTCCCAGATCGGCGGGTCGGGCACACAGACGCCGGGCGGCAGGTCGAGGCCATCGCCGCCGGGCGGTAGGGTGCTGCTCGTGCAGCCGACCGCCGCCCAGTTGATCTCGGGAAAGGCGGCGATCAAGACATCGGTCGGCCAGACCTGCACCATCGCACTCTGCCACCCGATCCCATCCGGGTGATACTCGTAGTGCCACCACTCGAGCACGCTGCCCTGGGCCGGGATGCGGTTCCAGCCGTGGGCCTCGAAGATGGCGGTGATGTCCACCGCGCCGACGAAGACGCGGAACATCGAGCCTTCGCGCTGCAGCGTGAATGGCCCACCCAAATTCAGATCAACCGCTCGCCCGGTCTTGTGCCAGGAGCGATGGGCCACCCCTGGCTTGTTGGTGGTGAAGCCGGGGGCGCGCAGTACGTCGGCGAGTACTGCCAGCACATCCTGGCCAGTGCGGGCGATCACTTCCTGGCGCACCTGGGCGAAACTCGCTGCGGCCAGCGCGTTGAGCCGCGGGTCAGGGGCGCGCACGCCGGGCAGTCGCACCAGCGGCTGCGGGGCGCAGTCGAGGCCGGGTGGTGGCGGTGGGACAGGGCCATTGGTTGCAGTCGGCCCCGGCGTCCCGGTTGCCGTGGGCGTCATCGTTGGAAAGGGCGTCCAGGTCGGCAGCGGCGTCCAGGTCGGCACGGGCGAAGGGGTGAAGGTTGGGATGGGTGTGGCGTCCAGGCCACTGATGCGCACCTGCGTCAGTTCCGATTGCACGGTTTCGCTCCCGCTGGTGGCACTGGCCTGATTGCGGATGATCGTACCGCTCGGGGTGCCAGGACGCGCATGGACGAGCAGCGTCACGGTAGCAGCAGGAATCTCAGGGTCAGTCAGGGTGCAGAGCAGCGCCCCCACCACCTGACAGGTCAACCCTTCCGATGGACTGACCTGCACAATCACGAGGTTTGGATCCAGGTTGTCGCGGATCGTCACCGGCGTGGTGCCGTCGCGTGCGACGCCAATGCTGTAGCTGAAGCTCTGGCCCCGTCGGGCTTCGCTGACCGAGGCGACCTTGAAGACGATTATGGAAGTCTGGGCCACTGGCCGTGCGTGCAGGACACCGGGGATATTCAGGCTGAGCGCCAGGACAAGCCAGGGCAGCGCGGCGCGAATTGCCCGCCCAAAACGAGATTCGATCATCGCAATTCCGAAAGGTGTTGGTCAGGTTTAGGGGTCAGGGGTCATACCATTTTGGCTTGCCGATTTTGGCTTGTGGATTAGCGTACATGGCATTCCAATGCGCTCTGGGGCCAGGTGCCAGGTGCCAGGGGTCAGGGGTCAGGGGTCAGCCCTCAGCCCTCAGCCCTCAGCCCTCAGCCCTCAGCCCTCAGCCCTCAGCCCTCAGTTCACGGGCTCGGCGCAGGCAGCGGCGTCGGCGTCGGCGTGGGCGTCGGGGTCGGCGGAGGTGGCTTCTGGGCGCGGAAGGTGATCGCCGCGTTGCTTGATGCGTCCCCCGGTGCGATCTGCTGGTCGAACGTGAGGCTGGTTGGCCCATCGGGCGTGAAGTCGCCTGGCCAGGCCACGCTGGCGCGACAGGTGCCGGGGGTCGCGTAGAGGTAGCTGCGTGTGGCGCCGTTCGTATCGGTGGTGATGACAACACCGGGGCAAATCACCGTCACCGCACCGCTCGCCTCGTCGCGGTAGTCTGGGCAGTCGACGGTCTGGGTACAGGTCTGCGTGCGCAGCCAGACCTGGTAGGGCTGGAGGTGGCCGTAGCGGATCAGCACCGCGCCTGCCTCCTCCGGGTGCTGGAGTTTCATGTCCACCACCACCCCGGCGCCGGCATACTGTGGCTCGCTGGCGTAGGGCTGATCCCAGCCGACGAAAACGACCTCGATGTCGCCCATGGGCGGCACCGGACAACCATCGCAGAACATTGGCCCAGCCAGGTCAATCCCCTCGTGCAACTCCCAGGTACTCGGGTTGTCGGGATTGGGTCGCCAGCCAAACGGGCTGCTGATCGTCCAGCCCGTCGCGAGGTACTCGGTTTGCCCGGCGACGACCTGGGTGGGTGCAACCACCGGCCAGACGACCGTGCTCTTGTTCAGTACCGCCGAGGCGACGATGATTGGCAGGAGCAGCAGGCCGATCATTCCTGGCACGATGATCTTGAGCAGGCGGATAATCAGCGGCGAGAGCGCAAGAAGCGTCTGCATGGCTACTTATCTCCGTCGATGATCTGCGGCGCCGACGCGGGCGGCAGCGCGGCCCGGCTGGTCGCGGCACCGAACGACGAGCCATCCCACTCCTGGCGGTACTGCCCATCCACCACGCCAGCATTGCGCATATCGACGTAGATCGTCGGGGCGTTGCCGCTGCTCCCTGCCGCTGCTGCACCGGCGGCTGCACCAGCTGCGCCACCGCCCATCATGCCGGCGAAGGCCGCCCGCTCGGTCATGCGCCACAGGCTGCGCGCGCCGGTGACTGCCTCTTGAGCCGCAAGCCCGAGCATCCGCGGCGCTTTGAAGACCATCAGCATCGTGATCACGGCCAGGATCGGGCCAAGGATCGGCTGCGTATCGACGCCGAACCCGGTCATAAGCGCCCGCCCGAAGCCCAGGGTCAGCCCCCAGATCAGCGGGGTCGCCAGCAGCTCGACGAAGCGGAAGAACCAGACCCGCGCGTAGTTCCAGCCGCCACCCGTGGCCAGCGCGAGACCGGCGAGCGGGCTGACGATCAGCATCAGGTTGACCATGACAATGCGCACCAGGGCATGAACCGCCAGCAGCGCGAGCGTCCCCCAGTAGAGGATGGTCACCAGCGCGATCGCTAGGCTGACACCCTGGATGCTGCTCAGCGACGACCAGAAGTAGTTCTGTGGATCGAGCGGAATCCAGTTTCCCAGCCCGCCGCCAAAGGCGACCGAGAGCATCTGTGCGGTGATCAGATTGGCCGCGCGAACGAAGAGCGTGCAGAACCACCAGGCCCCTTGAATGCCGAGCAGGCCGCCGAAGAACGCGATCAACAGATCGACCAGGCCGTCACGAAACGCGCCGCTGGTCAACACAAAGAGTGCTCGGTAGGTGCAAATGACCACCAGGATCGAGAGCGCGGCCTGGCGCATGATGTCGTGCAACGCCTGCGGACTGCCCAGCCCGGAGGCACCCGCCCACGAGACAGTCAGGGCCTCGGGGGTGGTAAACAGAAAGCCGAAGGTCGCGTTCGATGCACTCGTAATTTGGCCGTTCAGATCGACGATCTGACCATTGCCGAAGCGAGCCAGCACCTCAAAGACCGAGGTGATCGAGTAGATCATCCCAGTCGCGGCCCCGAGCACCGAATCGAGCAGCCACTTGCCCGGGTTCAGCCCAAGACCGATCCAGGCCAGCGGATTGTTGGGGTCGGTCTGTGGGCCTTGCTGCTGCTGTGGTGCCGCGTACGGCACCTCAGCACGGGAGCGCGCCGCCAGCAGCAGCGGTGGCGGTAGCTCGGCGAAACGCGACGGCAGCGCGGGCAGTTCAGCCGGTGTGACGCTCCCCGCCCCGCCTCCCTGCGGCCGCGGATGTGTGATGTCGTTGAAGGGCGAGTCGGCGTAGGCAATCGGCACCGCGAGGAAGAGCGCCAGCAGGATGCTGATCAGCGTGCTGATAAGCAACAGCAACCACCGGTGCGGATTGCCGGGCCAGAGGTAAAGGGAACGTATGGCGCTATTCATCAAGCTACTCCTGCGCATAGGGACGACGAGTATGGCTCTGCGCAGCGTAGCAGGAGGTCAGGACACGGGCATCAGTCAAGCCGAATCATCTTGGGGAAACACCGGGAAGGACACCCCGGTGCCCGCATGAACATGCTATACTTGAGCAAGCAATTGGTTGGTGCAGCTGGTGAACGAGCAAGGAGAATGTGCCATGACAACCACCTATGAGGCTGCGGTCACGCTCATCGAGCAGCTGTCGCCGGTTGACCAGGCACGTCTGGTCGCGCTCCTGGCCGAGCGTCTCCAGCACTCGTTGCAACCCGAGCCAGCACTGGCTCCCGCCAATGAGCCAGCATTCTGGCACACCGCGATCGAGGACGACACACAGCTATCGACCGAGGCGCCCGGTGGAGCAGCGACCCAGGCGATGGTGGCGCGCTGGTTTGGGGCGCCGCTCCCGGAGGAAGACGCGCTTGAGCTGGCGATGTCTGCGTCGATTGCTGAGTGGAATCTCGACGAATGAAATCCCTCGCGCAGCTGCCGGACGGTTCTGCGGTCTTTATCGACGCAAACATCTTTGTCCTAGCTGGGAGCACTGGCCCGATTGGGGAGCAGTGTCTGGAGCTCCTTGACCGCGTCCGGCAGAGGGCTGTCCAGGGGTTCACCGCTGCATTCGTCGTCGCAGAGGTCACCCACCGTGTGATGGTGAACGAGGCGCGCCAGCAACTCCAACGTTCAGCGCGCGAAACGGTGGAGTATCTCCAGCAGAATCCCGCCTTCGTCCGTAGCCTCACGCGCCATCTCACGGTCGCCAGCGACGTTGGCAAGGCCGGCGTTGAAATTCTTCCGCTCGCCGTGAAAGATCTCCACGCCAGCAAGGCGTTCCGGCGCGACTATGGCTTGCTGACCAACGACTCGCTGATCGTGGCGGTGATGCGCAATCACAAGCTGCGCCATCTGGCCAGCCATGACGGCGGGTTTGATCGCGTCCCCGGCCTGCAGCTGTGGAATCCGGGCAGGTAAGCCGCTACAGTACCATCTGGCTTACATCCACAATCAGCCATCTCCCCACTTTAGCCTCCCAACGCAACGTATAGGTCACCCGCACGGTGGCTTGCTCCGGCGCGACGGCGCCGGCCTCCTGGTTGCTCCAGGTCTCCTGGGTGACGGCGGTCGCCGTATTGCCGTTCACGGTGATCGCACCGATCCCCCAGCGCACCAGGATCGAGCGATGCGGGGCATTGCGTCGCTGGCGCTCGGCCAGATCTGCCGCCCGGCGCGCGGCGAAGGGGCCTTCCGGTGCCAGGTAGGGTGTCAGCGGGTCAAGTCGCAGCAGGGCCGCAGCCTCGGTCTCGGCTGCGTTGTAGCCCATCAATGTCTCGCGAATCGACGCCTCCTGGGCGGCGATGTCTGCGCTGTTCAGGGTTGAGGTTGTGGCCAGAGCGCTGCCCACCGGCGGTTCGACAGCGGCTCCTGGCCGCCCCCAGACGATGAGGGCCACGACGACTGCCGCCATCAGCAATACCACGCCAAGCAGCATCCAGCGGCGGCTACCAGCACTGATGGTCTGGTCAGGTGGTGACGATGTGCCGATCGCCGAGTCTGCCGGCTCTCTGATTGGCACGAGCCGGTGTAGCAGCCCTGTCAGCATGGTTCGAGCAGCCCGAACGGCTGGTGGCGTGGTCGGCGATGCAGGCACGGCGTTGATGGGTATCACATCGAGCGGATGCCCGCAATGAGGGCAGTTCACCCTAATCGCGGTTGCACGCATATCGGTGTGGATGGGCGTGTCTGTGGCATCTGCTGGCATAGCGCTCCTTGTCTCCAGGGAAACAAAGAGAACCTAAAGCGACGGACTACGCTTTGGGTTCTCTTTGTTTCCTCGGCATTGTATTCCGAGATATATATGTGGTATTCATTTCAGATCAGGCGAAGCATTCACAGATGTTCTTTCCCGCCTCACTCGTTTCGTGGCAGCGAATGCTTCGCCCCTACGTTTGGGGTGGTGCGATCGAGGCTCCGGCTAATGGCCCGACGCGTGCAGCCGCAGCGGGCCGCCAGTTCATTGACGGCTACGCCGGCGTCGTAGGCCGCGCGGATCTCAGCGTCGCGCAGGGCGAGCACCTGCGTCTCGATCTGCCCGCGATTGCCCAGTCGGTAGCCGATCAGCAGATCGAACTTCTCGCGATTGATGCCCAGGCTTCGGGCGACAGCGCGGGCGCGGGCGCG
>JBLWKA010000142.1:0-14327 GCA_048381555.1 Oscillochloridaceae bacterium umkhey_bin13 | reverse complement strand
GTGGCGAATTACGATCCCAGCCGCATTGGCGTGAATATTGGCCCGACCTTCGCTTTTGGCGATGGCCTGACCCATCACGAGCATACGCGCCTGGTCAACGCCCTTGGTCCCGAACTCTCGGTACGCATGGTCAGCGCCGAAACGCTTGCCGTGGCCTGGCTGGAACTACGCACCCGTAGCGAGTTGGCCGTCTACCCCGAGTTGATCGCAACCGGGCATCGGCTCATCCAGCGCGCCTTTTCGCGAGCGACGATAACCCCCAGCGAGACTACCACCGACGAGGTGGTCTGGTGGTTGCGACAGACCATGCATGACCATGGGCTGCACGCCTGGTTCCAACCCAGTGTGGCGATCCAGGCCCCTGGCCAGAGTTTCGAGGCCACAGCACCCCGCACGCGGATCGAACCTGGCGATCTGCTCTGGGTGGATGTGGGCTTCGAACTGCTTGGGCTGTGTACAGATCAGCAGCAACACGCCTATGTGCTGCGCCCCGGCGAAACCGCGGCCCCGGCCGGCTTGCAGGCCGCCCTGGCCGCAGGTAACCGGTTGCAGGATATTGTGCTGGCCGCGATGCAACCCGGGCGCAGTGGCAATGCCGTATTAGCAACCGCCCGCGCTCAGGCGCTCAGCGAGGGCTTGAACCCCTGCATCTACAGCCATCCATTAGGCTATCACGGCCACGCGGCCGGTCCAACCATCGGGCTGTGGGATCAGCAAGAGGGTGTGTCTGGCGGAGGGGATTACCCGCTCTATGATCAGACCGCCTACTCGATCGAACTGAATGTGATCGTGCCAGTCGCGGAATGGAATGATCAACCAGTGCGGATCGCGCTCGAAGAGGATGCCGTGCTGATTGATGGCGTGATGCGCTGGCTTGATGGTCGCCAGGAGACATTCATTCTGATCTAAGGGACAGTTCGTAGCTACGTTATTGCAACGAAATGGACAACGTATGAATCCCCCCGATCCCCAGATCGTTGCTCTGGAACAGCGGATTGCCACGCTCGAGGCCGAACTGGCGGCGCTACGCCACCCCAATGCGGCTGGGGCAGCCGAGGCCAACGACCAGCACTATCTGTTCGAAGCCCTGGTTGCAAACGCCGTGGACGTGGTCTTCGTTGCCAATTTTGATGGCACGCTTCGTTACGTCAACCCGGCATTCGAGCGATTGCTCGGTTACGGTAATAATTCGCTCAAGCAACCAACTTGGTCATACATTGTCGAAGGCAAAGATTCGGCGCACCTGAAGGCGGCCATTGATCATGTGATGCAGCACGGATCCTGGATTGGGCGTTTGAACTATCGTTGTGCCGACGGTCGCAACGATCCCACCTGGACGGTCGAGTTCATCAGTAGTGGTACCACAAGCCTCTATGGCTGCGCTCCAGAGGATTTTCTGGCCGTTGATGGGACTCCAAGACACGCATTTGTCTCATTTACCCTCGAAGAAGAACGTGACTGGATCTGGGAGACGGTACAAGCCGCACTCAATGAACACCGCCCGTTTCAATTAAGTTACCGCATCCGCGATCTGAGTGGTCGGTTGAAGTGGGGCTTCGAACAGGGCAACGGGATCTACGACGCGGAGGGCAACTTGATCTTTATTGATGGCTTCGTGACCGATATTAGCGCCCAACACCAGGCCGAAGAAGAGCGCAATGCGCTGCAAAGCCAGGTGATTGCGGCCCAATCGGCTGGGCGTTGCGGAAACAGCGCCCTGCGGCCCTCCGCTCTCATCAATCACTCAGCTGGGGGCTTGTGGAAGCCCAGGCGGTAGCCATTGCCCCGAACGCGCATAATCAACGGCGGACGGGCTGGATGGTTCAAGAGCTGATGGTTTAAGCCACGGATCAGGGTTTCGATCCGCCGCGTCACGCTGATCGAGAACTGCGGATCCATATGCTGCCGCAACACGGTCAGGGGCACGACCTGATCATCGTAACTGAGCAGAAGGGCCATCAAGCGAGTCTGAGCCACACTCAGATCAAGCGGTGGGCCGTGAGCCGGATAGAGGCGGCGGGCGAGCGGATCCAGTTGCAGCCCTGCCACATGCAGGCGCAGGGCGGTAGGATCACGGCGCACTTGGCGTTGGCAGCGCCGCCGCAAGGCGTGACAGCGGGCCACCAGTTCGGCGTCACTCAGATAGGGCCGGGTCAAAATATCATCGGCCCCGTGGTCGAGCCAGATGATCCGCTCGGCCTCATCGGCTGTCTCGGCGAGAATAAGGATCGGGGTCTGAAAAAAACGCCGGACCTGCACACATGCCTGAGCGATCGCCTCGGGCGCAAAACCGGCGGTAATGATGATCAGATCAGCGGGCCACTCCCAGATGCGAGTCAGCAACTCGCCCAGATCGGTCGCCGGAATAATCCGACGTGCGACCAGCGGCAAAGCCAACAACCCAAGCCCCGGCAAGGCCGTCGGGGCTACCACCAACACTTCAAACCGGCTCGCACGTCGGGCTTCCATACAGATTGTGCTCTAAGCTTATGCTACAAGTAGCTGTGATCCCAAAAAGGCTTTGGATCGCTGCGCCCGTGGGGGTATGATCAGCAAAAGCCTGTTGCCAGACTGCCTAACCAAAACGTCCGGCAATATACTGTTCGGTGCGCTCATCCTTGGGACTCTGGAAGATCTGCTCGGTCGGGCCATACTCGATCATCTGCCCCTGCGAGTGCCCGGGCGATACAGAGACGCTGCTGCTGACCACCCGAGATCGCAGGATGGTGCCCGTCAGGATGCCGGGCAAGGCGTTCGGCAGCACAATCCGCCAGACGGTCTGCCATTTGGTCGCGCCCAGGCCGTAACTCGCCTGGCGCAACGAACTCGGCACGGCCCGAATCGCCTCCTGCGACGAGATGATCACAATTGGCAGAATTAGCAGCGACATGGTCAGTGCGGCCGAGAGGATAGTGCGCCCATTGGCAGTGGTATCGGTCGTATCACTGAAAATCGCACCGCTAGTGAGGGCTTCGAAGGCACGCACGAAGATCGCCAACCCCAGAATACCGTAGATAATCGACGGCACACCCGACAGATTATAGATATTGGTTTCGATAATCCCTGCGATGCGGGTGATGGCCGCATTGGCCCAACGCCCAACAGGATTCCGCTCATCGAAAGGCTTCTCGCTCTTGTACTCTTCGAGATAGATCGCCGCACCGATGCCCAGCGGGAAGGCAATCACAATCGTCATCATCAGGAGCCAGAGCGTGCCTAGGATGGCGGTGCGCACTCCGGCTTTCAGCGGGTCGCTCGACATCGGGCTGGTAACGAAGTTCCAGTTGATCCAGCTCTTGAACTCGATCGCGGCGCGCGGGAACCGTTCGGCCAGATCGCCCTCGAGCGCGGCGCGATTGAACAGGAAATCACTCAACAACTGGCTTGGCGCAAACTATGGGGCACGGCACTCAGCGCATCTTCACTCAGGGTCGCAATCACCGGCGTGATCAAGACGCCCACGACCAGACATGATAATGCCTCTCGGTGGGGGGTGGATACAGTCGCAATCACCGGCGTGATCAAGACGCCCACGACCAGACCCGCCGACATGTTGTTGTAGATCGAGACCACATCACGCCCGAAGATTTCGCGTAGCCACGGGGTGACAAAGGTCAGCGCGAAATAGCCGTAGACCACGGTCGGAATCCCAGCCAGCAATTCAATCATCGGCTTCAGGATGCTCCGGGCACGCTCCGAGGCATACTCGCTCAGGTAGATCGCCGTGCCGACCCCAAGTGGAATCGCGACACACATCGCAATAAAACTGGTCATCAGGGTGGCATTGACCAGTGGCAGAATGCCAAATTCACCGATCTGGGGTTGCCAGACCGTATTGGTGAAGAACTCAACCAGCGTGACCTGATCGCTCGCAAAGAACGTAACGATTCCTGAAAGAGCACGTAA
The DNA here is from genome assembly GCA_048381555.1 of Oscillochloridaceae bacterium umkhey_bin13. GTDB lineage: Bacteria > Chloroflexota > Chloroflexia > Chloroflexales > Chloroflexaceae > Viridilinea. Next base: position 10,421 of record JBLWKA010000142.1, on the reverse strand, counting down.
ACAATCCCAATCGTGGTAAAGATCGAGATAAAACCACAGATAAAGAGAAGCGTCTGAATGATCGTTTCACCAACCCGGGTACGTTTGTGCAGATTCACCGGTTTGCTTGCCGCCGTCGGTAGTGCCCGTGCGTCGGCACTGGCCCGCGCCTGCTCCGCCATAAGAACTCCTCCAGTTCACGATTAGGAATGCGTCACGTCAGCTTGGGGTAGTATAACAAGAGTGTTTTATATCAAGGGTTTTTGATGTTTTTCAGGATGTAGGCGTGACGTAGGGCCGAAGGAGGCTTCGGCCCTACGTGATCAGCTTGGTTCGCTCGGGCAGTTTACGGCTGAGCACTCAACCAGTTGCAGCGGGCCACGTTCGAGGCATTGGTCGAGGGCGGGAAGTAGACAACATCAATCACTTCTTCGTTGACGAAGGTCAGGTAGTAGTTGATGAAGGCAGCGACCTGCGGCTTGGCGGCCATAATCTCGGCGGCCGAGTAGATGAACAGCGGGCGGGCCAGCGAGTAGCTACCATTCTCGACATTTTCGGCACTGGCTTCGACCCCGTCCACACTGAGGATCTTCAAGCGGCTGGTATTTTCGGCATAGTAGGCATAGCCGAAGTAGCCAATCGCATAGGGCGAGCCCTCGACGCCAGCCACCAGCACGTTGTCGTCCTCACTCAACTGCGGGTTGGCGGCCAGCAGCGGGGCCGGATCACTGTCGAAGAAGTGCTCGACGAAGTAATCAAACGTGCCGCTATCGGTGCCCGGGCTGAACAGCTGGATCGGCTGGTTCGGGAAGCTGGCATCAACCTGGTTCCAGGTGGTGTAGACCCCCGAGAAGATGTCGGCGATCTGGGCTTCGGTCAGGCCGTCCACAAAATCATTGTCCCGCGATGCCACCACGGCCAGCGCATCGGTGCCGACCCGGAACTCGACCGCGGGGCGGTTATTGCCCGCACAGTTGTCAAGCTCGGCCTGGCGGATGGGGCGCGACGCATTGGCAATATCGCTCTCGGCGGCGACACAGAAGCGCTCGTAGCCAGCCCCCGAGCCAATGCTGTCAATGGTGATCTGGCCCGCGAAGCCATCTTCCTTGAACAGTTCGGCCATGCGCTCGGTCAAGGGGAAGACCGTGGACGAACCCGCGATGATGATGTTGCCACTGAACGCGGTCGGGTCAATTTCGGGCAGGGCAATCACACCATTCGAGGCCGCAGGCGGAGCTGGGGCCGGGGCCGCCGTAGCAGCAGGAGCATCTGTGGCCGCAGGGGCAGGGGCCGGCGCGGCGGTGGGCTGGGCAGCGGGTTGACCACCACAGGCGGCCAACAGCGGCAATACCAGCGCAAACATCAGGGCCAGCGCAAAGATACGCTTCGGAGTGAACGACATACGAACTTCTCATCTTCCTTGGCAGACAAGCTGATCCAGATAAAACAACTATGCTCCTGAAGCGCACCTCAGCAAGCCTCCTGGGTGAGGCTAAAGCACTACGTCGTGCGCTGCTTCAAGTAGTCAGTCATAGTTGCCCGGAGTTACTCTAGCCGTCCTAGGTTAAGGCGTAACCGTAAATATGTTAAGGATATGTTAAGCAATCACATAATCCTAGCCCGAGGCTTCAAGCAGGTGCTCGGCGATCAGCGTGCGCCGGGTACGGGTCTGGCAGCGCAAAATCAGCGAGTTGGTCGTGGCCCGGTCGCCGCTAAAATGGGCTCCTTGCAGCAGCATCCCATCGGTAATCCCAGTTGCCACAAAAAAGATCTGTTCGCCCGCGACCAGGTCATTGCAGGTCATAATCCGGCGGGAATCAAGCCCAGCCGCAACCACGGCCTCGCGCTCTTCAACCGTTTGCGGGGCCAGGCGCGCCAACATGCCACCACCCAGCGCTTTAACAGCACAGGCAGCGAGGACGCCTTCCGAAGCCCCACCACTGCCCATGAGCACATCTACGGGACTCTCGGGGGTCGCCGCCAGGACGGCCCCCGAAATGTCGCCATCATCGGCGAGCACGACGCGGGCTTCGGCAGCGCGAATCTCGGCGATCAAGTCGGCGTGGCGCGGTCGATCCAGCACAAAGACCAGCAGATCCCGCACCGCTTTGCCGCGTGTCCGGGCGATCAAGCCCAGCGTCCAGGCCGCCGGGGCCGCCAGACATTCGGGAACCAGGTGCGGGGCGACTTCACGGCTGACGACGATCTTTTCCATGTACCGCGCCGGGTGCGGCGACCACATCGTGCCTCGTGGACTGACCGCGACGACGGCCACCGCCCCAGGACGGCCCTGCGCTAACAAGCGCCGCCCATCAATTGCGTCCACCATCACATCAATCGGTGTGCCGCGCCCGGTGCCGACGCGGCGGCCACTCGGCAGATGATCAAGTTTGCCCAGTCGCCCTTCTTCGCCCGCGACGATCACGCCGTCAATTTCGAGGGCATCAAGGGCGCGGGCCATGGCATCACTGGCCGACAGTTCGGCTTCCTGGCGCAGGCCCAGACCCAACCAACGTGCCGCCGCCAACGCCGCCGCTTCGGTGCCCCGCACCAGATCCAGGCCGATATTGCGGTGTAGTTTGTTCATAATGCCACCAATAAATTCTGGCTTTCCCAGGCGAGCAGGCCCCCTTCAAGGAGCCGCAGATCACGGTAGCCCTGGGCGCGCAGTGCCGCAGCGGCACGCACGCTGCGCCGTCCACTGCGGCACACGAGTACGATTGGGCCATCATTGGGGAGGTCGGAGGCTTCGCTGAGCAGCCGATCCAGGGGGACGAGGATCGCCCCGGGGACGTGCCCTTCACGAAATTCACGCGGCTCACGCACATCCACCACCAGCGGCGGACGCGTGCTGTGCAACTCTTGCCAGAGCGCCCGTGGCGTTAAGGTGGGAGGGCCGGGTGCATCCAGGGGCAAGAGGGGAATCATGCCCAGGCCCCCCGGCAAGGTGCGCTTCGGCAGGGTATGGCATTCCTGAAACGCCCGTTGCTCACACTCGTAGATACAGACCGCCGGATCAATCACCCGGTAAAAGAGGGTCCCAATCGCCGTATCTTCATCGAGGATCTGGGTTGGGCCAAGGGCTTTGAGAAAGCCGGTCATTTGCATGCGCGCATAGACCGGGTCACGCACCCGCGTCAGATACAACTCGCCCCCGCGTTCGCGCAGGATTTGGCGTACCTGTTCGAGCATGCGAATACCACTAATATCACAGTGCTGCACGCTATGCATGCGTAAGAGCATAAACCGTTGCCCCGGATGCGCGGCCAACATTCGACTCAGAATCTCTTCGACGTGATTGACGGCCCCAAAATAGAGGTCGCCAAGAATATCTACGACGGCCAACTGTGGGCACTGGGGCCGCCCACCGTGGGGTGCCCAATGCTGAAACGCGGCATCAGGCAGTACCGCCACCACCTGCGGCGTACTCGTGCGGAGCAGGTAATAGCCCAATGACATCAAGACCCCAATCAGGATGGAGAACTGAAGGGGCAGCAGCAGGGTGGCCCCGAAGGTGACGAGCATAATCACCGCATCGCCACGGGCACCGCGCCAGATCCGGCTCATCGCCTTGAGATCAATCATGCTCCAGGCCGTGATCGCGAGTGCCCCGGCCAGCACTGGCAGTGGTACGGCGGCGATCAAAGGACCAAGCCCAAAGGTTGTGGCAAGCACAAACACACCCGACCAGAGGTTGGCAACTGCGGTTTTGGCCCCGGCCTGGTAACTCAGGGCCGAACGGTTGAATGAACCCGAGGTTGGGTAGCCAGTGAAGAAGCCCGCTGCCAGATTCGCCAACCCCTGGCCGACAAACTCCTGGTTGCTGTCAAGGCGTTGGCGCGAGTGGCCCGCTACGGCCCGGGCGATCGCCACCGCTTCGACCAGGCCGATCATCGCCAGAGCCAGCGCTCCGTTGATCAACTGGCCGATCAGTTCAAGATCGAACAGCGGCAAATTGGCCAGCGGCGGCAAACTGGCAGGCAGACTCCCGAGCACCTTGACGCCCTGCTCATCCAAGGCCAGGCCCCATGCCACCAGGCCACCTGCCGCTACCGCAACCAGTACGGCGGGCACCCGTTTGGTCACAATTGGCCAAAACGCAATCAGGCCCATGGTAGCCAGGCCCAGAATAAGCGAAGGCGGGTGGATCGCGCCCACCTGTTGCGCAGCGGCTCGCACCGTCCCAAGCACCCCCTCGGTCGGTGCGATGGTCAGGCCCAGAACTGGCCCGATCTGATTGGACATGATCAGCAGGCCCGCCCCTGCCGTAAAGCCAACTGCCACCGAATCAGAAACAAAGTTGACCAACAATCCCAAACGGGCCAGCCCCATCAAGACCCGGATCGCCCCGGCCAGCACCGCAAGCAAACCAGCAGCGGCGATATACTCGGGTGAACCAACCGCAAACAGGGGGGCCAGTACCGAGAGGGTCAGCAGCGAGGCGGTATTGGTCGGGCCGCTGTGCAAATGGCTGGACGACCCCCAGAGTGCCCCGAAGATCGCGGCGACACAGGCTGCATACAGACCCATCGTGGGTGGCAAGCCTGCCAACAACGAAAAGGCCAGCGCCTGCGGGAGCAGCACCAGACCGACCGTAATTCCCGCCAGCAGATCAACCCGCCAGGCCGCGAGCGGATAGTTCCGCAGCAGGCGGACGGGCTGGCTCAACAGCCCCGATACCTCCCTGAAATAACTTACCATGCTCGGTACGCCTCGGCCCTCCCACAGCGATCCGCAACCTAGGCTGGGCTGCTGTAGTGCATCACGACATCCGCAACGCCCGTTCACGCTCCTGCCGCGCCCCTTCGGCGGCCTCTAGCTGACCTTGAGCCAGGGCATAGCCAACCAGATCTTGCCAGATTTCGGCTTCAAGGTGGCGCATGCCGGCCCGGGCACTGATCGAGGCGGCAAAATGGGCATCCCGTTCAGCCGCATCATAGGCCCCGTCCTTGGCGCTGGTCGCGGCCAGCAGCCGAAGGGCCAGGGCTTGCCCGTAGCGATCGCCAACCGCCGTGCTGGCGGTCCAGGCCATACGGGCATCAGCCAAAGCTGCGTCGGTCGCCCCACGGACCAACTGGCTCCATCCCCGCAGGGCTTGTGCCCGCGAGGCACTACTCCAATCGCCACCCCCACTCGCCAGATCAAGCGCCCGCGTATGCTGATGCATGGCTTCGTGGGACTGGCCTTCATGCAGGGCCAGACTCCCCAAATTGTTCAGGCAGCGCACCATCACCGCGGTGGGTGTTAACAACGCCAACTCGTCGGCGACACTTCGCGCAGCGCAGGTCAGGGCCATACGCAAGATCCGACGGGCCGCCCGCGCCTGCCCAGCCAGCATGCGGGCCTGGGCATAACTTTCGGCACTTGCTGCCGTCAACAAGCTTGGGGCCTCGTGCATACAATGCAGTTGGCGAAGCAAGATCGGGGCCTGGCTCTGCACCTGATGCCTGGCCCCCAACAAGACTGTGCAGCGCAAGCGGAACATCGCCGCATACGCCTGCTTCAGCGGATCGCCGCTGGCCTGAGCCAACTGTTCGAGTTCACCCAGATCGTCATGCTGACCTAAATAGCTTCCCGCTCGCTCATTCACGGCCATGCGCAGCAAGAGCAAGCCAAAACGTCGTTCAGGCGCACTGGTCAGGGCCAGCGCCTGTTCGGTGTAGCGCAGCGCCGTGCCAGTTGCAAATTGGCGCGCCGCGAGCCGGGCCGCGATCTGACAATAATGGGCCCGGCGGGTCTGTTCCTGGGCATGGCCGAGATGGTAGATCAGGGCATCGTAGACCGCCAGTGGAGCCGTGCCGGTTTCGATTTCACTGGCATGCACCTGTTCGTAGTAACTGACCACGGCGGTATGCAAGATCCGTCGCTGCCCAAACAATAAACTGCTGTAGGCAACTTCGTGGGTAATCCCGTACTTAAACCGATAGACCGGCTCGGGGCCTTCGAGTTCAAGATCAACAATCTGCAGTTCGCATAAAGTCTGGAGGTGTTCGCGCAGGGTGGCCTGATCAGGGTGAGCCGGGTGGATCGTCGCCAACAGGCGCACCTGAAAGGTTGGCCCCAGCACCGCCGCAACCTTGAGCGTTAAGCGGGTCGCTTCATCGAGTTGATCCACGCGGGCCTGAATAATGCCCTGCGCCGAGTTGGAAACCTGCACCCCAAACGCGGGTCGAGACAAGCTGGCGACCCCTTCTTCAACACTGATCAATTGGCGCTGCCGCAACACCCGCAGATATTCCCGAATAAAGAGCGGCTGACCCTCGGTGTGACGCTCCAAATGCCGCCCCAAATCGGGATGGATCTGAGCCACGCCAAGTTGTTCGCGGATCATCGCGTGGATCTCGCTGCCACTGAGCCGACTAACACTCAGGCGGGTACACCCTGGCAAGGCACGCAACTCGACCAGCGCCGCTGGCAACTCGTCGAGCGGTCGGTGCGAGAGGACCAGACAGAGCCGGGGCGGGGTCGAGCGCAGCAGGGTTGCGGCCAGTTGGAGTGACAACTCATCGGCCCAATGGATGTCCTCGATCACAATCAGCAGCGCCTCCTGTTGCGTGCGTTGGGTCACCAGCGCCGTTACCAGTGCAAAGAGGTGCTGTAGCTCGGAGGAATGCAAGTTATGACTGCTATCGGGGCGTTCGCCGCCCAGGCCCAAGAGCTGCAACAAGAGGGAGGTAGCAGCCTGGTGGGTCGGTGGCAAGGAGGCGAGCGCGGCGGCGATGTGCTGCTGTTGCGACCCGGGCAGTTCGGCCTCATCCAGATTGAGCAGCGCACTCAGAATTGGTTGCCAGGCGGCCAGGGGAGTCAGGGCCGTGCCACTGCTGCACTCGGCACTGAACGCGGTGCGGCCCCGTGCGGCCCAGCGATCAAGTAGATCCTTGAGCAAGCAGCTTTTGCCGATACCCGTTTCGCCTTCCACAATCAGGGCCGTACAGGCCCCTTCGTGGGCAGCTTCGGCGACATTCAGCAGCGTCCGGCGTTCGACGGTACGCCCAACCACCGCCGCACCAGGCAGCGTGCTACTCAGCGGGCCAGTACCCAAACGTGCCCCATTGCGCTGGCGTCCACGCTCATTGACCAGCACCCGCGCCACGGGAACCGCCTCGCTGCGCCCTTTGGTCTGCACCAGCATTGGTTCGCTCGAACGATAGCGCCCGATCACATCACTGCGCACCCGCCCCGAGATCAGGATATCGCCGGGGTTGGCCAGCCCCATCAGATGCGCCGCCAGGTTCATATCATCGCCCTGGGCGGTATAGACCCGGCGTTGGGGACTACCAACCGCACCAACAAACAACCAGCCCAGGGTAATCCCGGCCCGGGTGATCAACCCGCGCTGGCGCAACTCGATGCAACAACCCACCGCCCGGCTCGGATCATCGCCGCGTGCCAGAGGTGCCCCAAAGAGCAGCACCAGCACCGCGCCCTTATCACCCACTTCGATCTCGTTGAGCCAGCCGCCCCAGCGCAAGACCACCGCCTGCACCTGCGCCACCAGCGGATGCAAGCCATCGGGATGGGGTGGCAGCGCAAAACTGGCAAACACCGGCACACACCGCCGGTACTCGGCGATCAGTTTGCCAACCCGTAAACGCTCGACAAAACTCGGTGGCAAAAAGTGTTCCCAACTCAGGGGAACCGGGGGGCTCGTGGACTGGAGGGGCGGAGCCGGCGGATCGAGGGCAGGAGCCATTACGGCCAGAATATGGCCGACGGCGCTAGCCCGTTCAGCCGTTGCTGCGGCAACCACTGCTGGCCCGCACAACGTAAAATGAAAACTGTCCCCAGGCAGGCCCGCCAAGACGGCATAGGTCAAGCCAGCGCTGACCCCAATCCGCAGATCGAGCCGAAAGGTGCCATCCGGCGTACTGACCGATGGAATAGCTGCAATCGCCGCCAACAACAATGCCCCACAGCGTCGCCCATGCTCAAGATCGCGCAAGCCCGGCCACCAGGCGATCAGCGCATCGCCAGCAATACTGGCAACATCACCCTCACAGGCCAGAATCGTCTCGACCAAAGCGATATAACAACGATTAAGCGCATCATGCAAGCGCTCGGCCCCATCAGGCAGGGTCGCAAAGGCGGCTGTCAAGCGCGTAAAGCCGCTCAGGTCGGCAAAGAGCACCGTAGCCGCACCGCGATAGACCACCCCAGGTTGCAGTTCGGGAGTGCCGATCCGTTCGCGCAGCCAGAACGGTAAAAAGGGCAAGAGCGGTTGATTGGCCGGGTCAACATTCATGCTTGCTTATTGTAACGCAAGCATGGTGAAGATGGGGTCTGCACTCAGGTTCGCCTTAGCGCGGATGCAACGTCATTGGGCACGTCCCAGCATGACAGCTAGCAACCCAGCCTCATCGCCAGTCAAACTGCAAGCGGCTTTAGCCGAGGCCCAAGCCCGGATTGCCGAACTCGAAGCCGTTATTGCTGCCGAACGCCAGCAAAACGCGCAACTGCGGGCCGAACGCGAGGCCCACGCCCAGCAATATGATACGGTCAGTACCGAGCATGCCGATGCCGCCAGGCTGGCATCTGTTCAGCGCGACCTTGCCCGCTTGATCGCCCAAGATCTGCCCGCCACCGCGATCTGGGCTGCCTGTTTGCATACGGCGATCAAGGTCTCTAATCTGGATTGTGGCGGGCTGTACCTCTTTGACTCCAACAATCGCACCGTAAAGATGGCACGATGTTTCCGGTTATGATCAGGAGGGTCGTTATCTCTCGACTCGAATGGACACGAAGCCATCGAGTTGGCCCAAAGCCATGCGCCTGACCTGATTTTGATGGATGTGCAAATGCCGGTGATGGATGGCTTGCAGGCTATGCGCCATTTGCGGGCCGATCCCCGCTTTGCCAAGGTGCCTATTATTGCGCTTACCGCTTTGGCAATGGCCGGCGACCGCGAACGCTGCCTTGAAGCCGGGGCCTCCATCGCCCGCCCTGGTGACCCGTCGCCGAACCCACCGATTCCGTCGTCCGCCCCGCCGATCCCGTCCCTACACCCCCATCGGGATGCACCAATCAACCATGCCGACGCAGTGTGGTATACTACCCGGTGCCCACGTCAATGTGCGTTCGGGCCTTTTTTGATCTTGGTGTGACCTGTTGCGCTCGCCTGAGCGCCCCGGCGTGAGGCCGCGGCGATGGCCGGCGCGTTCCACCACCCCAGGCACCCGCAGTGTGCGGCTGCCGGTCGTTTCCCCAAGTGTGGCCCCCTGGTTTGGGCCACTGGAAAGTCCCCCTTCCGTGAGCGCAGAGCGCCTCCAGAAAGTCCTCGCCAGCGCCGGGATCGCTTCCCGCCGCGATTGCGAGGCCCTGATCGCCGCTGGTCGAGTGAGTGTGAATGGCCGAGTTGTGCAAGAACCTGGTATGCGGGTTGATCTGGCCCAAGACCTTGTCCTGGTTGATGGCAATCCCGTGCGGCCCCCCAGCAGCCGTACCTATGTGATGCTCCACAAACCAGTGGGCTTTGTTTCGACCGTTGATGATCCTCATGGCCGACCTACGGTGCTCGAACTGGTCGCAACGACCGCACGAGTCTTTCCGGTTGGTCGCCTTGATGTTGATAGCGAGGGGCTCATCCTGCTGACTGACGATGGTGAGTTGACCCACCATCTGACCCATCCCAAGTTCGAGGTTGAGAAAGAGTATCGGGTGCTGCTTGATCGTCCGCTTGATGCCGATGCGCTGCGCGAGTGGCGAAATGGGATCCTGCTTGATGACGAGATGACGGCCCCAGCCAAGGTCGTGCTGGCCGAAACAAGCGCCGAAGGGGTTTGGTACAGTGTGGTGCTGCGCGAAGGTCGCAAGCGCCAGATTCGCGCTACTGCCCGCCTGCTCGGTTATGAAGTCCATCGCTTGATCCGGGTGCGTGAAGGCGATCTACTGCTTGGTGATCTGCCGGTGCGCGAATCGCGTCCGCTCACTGATGACGAAGTCGCTCGGCTGCGCACCCACATTACAACGCGCCCGCCCCGTGAAGCGCGTGAGCGCCCAGGCCCTGGTCGCACCGGGGCCGCCATGGGTGCCGCTGCCGCTACTGGCGCTGCGACTGGGGCAGTGCGCCGCCGTGATGATGAGCGCGACGACCGCCCCCGCGACGACCGCCCACGGAGTGACCGCCCCGCCTATGGGCGCGACGACCGTCCCCGCGATGATCGTCCCCGGGGTGATCGCCCTGCCTATGGGCGCGACGACCGTCCCCGCGATGATCGTCCCCGGGGTGATCGCCCTGCCTATGGGCGCGACGACCGTCCCCGCGATGATCGTCCCCGGGGTGAGCGGCCCGCGTATGGGCGCGACGACCGTCCCCGCGATGATCGTCCCCGGGGTGAGCGGCCCGCGTATGGGCGCGACGAGCGTCCCCGCGATGATCGTCCCCGGGGTGAGCGGCCCGCGTATGGGCGCGACGAGCGTCCCCGCGATGATCGTCCCGGGTGGGT
>JBLWKA010000141.1:0-14429 GCA_048381555.1 Oscillochloridaceae bacterium umkhey_bin13 | reverse complement strand
CCGAAGCGGTGCTGCGCGCCTATGGACAAGCCGTCGCCCAGGGCCGGGGCGCGGTCAGCCTCGATGGCAAAATGATTGACGCAGCCAGCATTCGGGCCGCCCAGGTCATCGTGGAACAGCACCGGCGTATTCAGCGCCAGGGTTGATGGGCTGCATTTAGGGCCTGAAGGTTTCCTCACAGGCCAATCTATACAATGTTCGCTCTGGGCAACTCAGGGCGGGAACGTAGCGGTAGGCTTGCGCCCATGTCTGCAATTCTGCCCCACTATCAACGCGCCAGCGCCGTGGGAGTTCGTTCCGTGCTAAGGTCAGTAAGGAACGCCCATCGGGAGCAAAACTCACGAACTGTACTGCGCTTCCGATGGCCTCGAAACGCCGCAACTCGGCCCCACTCGCCGCATCCCAGACGCGCAATACGTTGTCGCGCCCCAGCGTAGCCAGCCGACGACCTGTCGCATCGAAGGTCAGGGCTACACTGCCGTCCCCGCCACCGGTAAGGATGCGTACCGTGGCCCCAGAACGGGCATCAAGCAAGTGGACAGGCCCCCGCGTCCCGCCTACGGCGATCACGTCACCGGCACCGCGATAGCTGAGGCGCAGGCTCTGCCTAGTGTCGGCAAGCGCAGTCTGCCAGATCTCGGTCAAACGCTCGGCCTCAAAGCTATGCACTTGGCCTGTAGCGGTACTGACGACAAGCCGGTTCCCATCGGGGCTAAAGCTCAGATCTGCGGCAGGTACGCCATCCCGGCGGGCCAACTCACGCGCATCAGCCATAGCCCGCACCGTAATGCCTCCCCGTTCGGCAATCGCAAAGAGGCGTGCTTCAGGACTGATCGCCACACAGGTCAACTCTTGGACTGGGGCTAGCTGTTCATACAGCACGCGACCGGTTTCAGGTTCAAACACTTGGAGGCGACGCTCTTGGCGGTTGGGATCAATCGTGATCAACGCACTCAGACCACGCTGCGAGCGTTGAGCGCAAACAGGATTGGCGATAGGTTGCCCTGGCAGCGTCATGAGGGTGCTACCAGTGATCGGATCGCTGATCAGACTCGCTGTTGCGTCGTTGACGAGCACTTCGCCGTTGGGCTGGAAGAGCGCAAGCGCCTGACCAACGAGCGGCGGCCCAGCGAGTTCTTGCGGTGACGTGAGATCCCAGCGGCGCAGTTCTGATCCAGTCTCGGACGCCGTCAAGAGGTGCGCAGTTGGGGCATGAACCGCCAGAAAGAGCAGCGGTCGCTGCACGCCAGAGGCTCGCAGCGTCGTTATACGCGCACCCATCGCCACGTCCACGAGGCCCAAACTACCATCGGCAAACGCGACCAGGACCTGATCATCAGTTGGGGCCACCGCCAACGCCAAGGGCGGCGCATTCAGTCTTATGCGCTCGATCAGTTCGCCCGTCTGCCCATCCAACCGCAGCAGATCGTCACTGGCGATCAGCACCTCGTGGCCTGACGAGCGCTCAAGCACCGCTAGCGCCGACACTCGATAGGCTTGTTGCCACACCAGTTGGCCCGACGCCAGATCCCAGAGCGCTACACTGTCCTCGCTTGCGCTCACAACCAGATCGGCGGCACGCGTGAGGGCTAGACTATGCACGAGGCTGCCGTGGCGCAAGACGCGCAGTTCACGCGCTGCCTCCAAATCCCAAAGACGAATGGTATTGTCGTCACCGGCAGAGAGGGCCTGGCTGGCGTTTGGCAGGGCGACCACTGCGCGGATCGGCCCGCGATGCCCGCGGAGGACCTGCCCTTCCGTGCCCGTCACAAGATCCCAGCGGCGCAGCGTGCCATCGTCCCCGCCCACGAGGATCTGTCCAGCCTCAGTGTACGTCACCGCAAACGCAGTCGCCGGAAGGGGAATCCGTTGCGGGGGCCGTTCCTGGGCCAGATCGATCTGCACCAGTCCTGGCAGGCTCCCATCGGCAAGCAGGGCTTCACGTCCATCAGGACGAAGGGCTAGGGCCACGGTCTGGGTGAGACCAGCGTCAAATACGTTGGTCGTCCCGGGGCGCAAGGCCGCCGCAGCCAGGGCTGCCTCAGCCGCTACCTGGCTCGCATCGGCCTCGATCGCGGCAAAGGCGAGGGCGAGCGCTCGCTCACTATCGCCGGTGGCGAGGGCGACCCGTGATTTGGTGACGAGGGCCAGACTGGCGATGGCACGGGCTTGCTGCTGGGTCTGGCTTGCATACCAGACGGCCAGGCCGGCGGCAAGAAAGGCCACCACCGTCGTAACACTCAGGGTGATCAGGCGCAGACGATCCCGCTGGCGGGCGGCCCGCTCGCTCGCGGCTACAAATTCACTGGCAAGTGCATCGAGCATGCCACCGGCTTCGAGGTACTCACGGGCGGCTGCGAGTTGCGCCCCTTGATACACAGCTTGGCGCCGCTTGCCAGTCTGCTGCCAAGCCAGCGCGGCCTGATTGATCCGCTGTTGTTGCTGCCGCAGCCGGTCACGTTGTTCACGCGCCGCAAGATCCTGCTCAACCCAGATGCACACCTGGGGCCAAGCGGCAATGAGTGCATCGTGGGCCAGTTCGACCATGCCAGCCGACGTCACGAGTAGACGCGCTTCAACGAGGCGATTGATCACGGGATCGCAACCCGGCACGTACTCCTTGAGCTCTTCACGGCTCCGTCGTTGCCGATACAAGCGGCGCTTGTCAGTGGGGTGTTGGCCTGGCTCAACCAAAATGAGTTCGGGTATCAGCCGCGCAATGAGCGGCTGATCGTCAGGATGCTCGGCATAGATCTGCTGGGCGGTCTTGACGATCGCCTGTCGCATGCCGCCCAAGGCTTCATAGGCAGCGAGCCGCAGCCATGGCCCACGGCGACCATCCCAAAGCACCGCCAGGGCATGCTGCAGCAACGGCAACGGCGCCTGTTCGCCGGCGGCCTCGTGGGCAATCCGGGTGCCCAGCCCTGCTTCCAGTCGCATCGAAACGGCTGAGGCCAACTGCTCGACAATATCGCGCAACTCGTCTGGACTAGGCGGGTTGAGCAGGACGAGCCACGGTTCGGTATGATTGAGCCAGCGCCGCAAGGCCGCAAAACGATACAACTCAGCGCGATACTCGTCGCGCAGCGTGATAATCACTGGGACACCAACGCTCTGGAGATCCTCGGTAAAGCGTTTGCGTAGCGACTCATCACGACAAAGGGTAAAGAGTTCTTCGCCCTGATCAATAATTAACAGGCGTGGGCCAGATTCACCTTCGACAAGGGCTTGCGCTAACGCTCTTGACGGATCAGCCCCTGGGCGCATCACGCACAATTGCAGATCCGGCACCGTGAAGCCTGCCAAACTGGGATCACGCCCCTGCCCACGCAACGTCGCCCCAAGCCCAGCAAGAGCCAATGAGGATTTGCCAGCCCCGCTTACCCCCACAATGCTCAGGATCGGGGCTTCGCCAGCCATCAACGCCTGATAGAGACGCGGTACCTGCGTTGCGATTATGTCATCACGTCCAAAGAAGAGGTGGCCCTGGGAGGCTTGAAAGGCCAACATGCCCGGAAACGGTTTACTGGTCTCGCTTGTAGGATAGGTTGGTAGCGGCTCGTCTCGGGCCACAGCAGCAAAACTCAGCCCAAAAACCTCGTTGCTCAAAGCCGTGATCTGCTTGAACGCCTTGTCGTAGCGCTCGCGTTCGCTCGGCGCTAAGTGCGCAGGGTGCACCCCAGCGTACCCTCTGAGTACCTGCGCAGCGTGGGCAAATTCGGAGGTCAGCACCGGGGCACGCCGTCCGATCTCGGCTTCGAAGCGCACCAGGCCAGCCATGATTTCATCGGGAACTAGCGGGCGATCAAGGGCCGTCGCAAAGAGTGGTCGTCCAGGCGTGCAGGTAAAGCATACCGGCGCGTGTGCGTCAGCGCTCGCCTGCAGCCTACGGCGGGCTTCGTTGAGGGCACGGTCGGCTTCACCGTGATCCTGGAGTTGTTTATAAAAGGCTTGGGCCAACGTTGCCGCGCCAGCCACCGAAACCTGAGACGCCATCGCGACGACGCTCGGTACCGCCAGTTCGCGCACAAGCCGCTGGGCTAGACCATCAACCCCCGGCTCTGCCACGGCAGTCGAGCAGGCCGCCAAAAAAATCAGGTGCGGTGGATGCGGCCTCAGGGTTTCAAGGAACTGCTGCGCCGTCACATAGGTCGTCTTGCCGGGCTGCAGATCATCACCTAGATAAAGGGTCGGGCCTCTGGTGGCAGACTGTTGCCCGTGGCAGATCAGGTGCAGAAGCGTAAACTGCCCCTGTTCGAGGGCCGTTGCCAACGAACTGAGCGTCACCTGTGGCAGGACTTCGGTTGGTATGGGGGCGAGCGCTGACCGGGCATCCTCAAGCGCACGCCCAAGATCAAACGGTTCGAGACGAAAATCATTTGAGAGGGCTGGGCTATATCCTGCGACGAGCGCCCGCAACTGCCCTTTGCCAATCGGCGCAAAACGACCAGCGGTATAGGCAGGCACGTACCCGGCATAGATGAGATCTGCTTGACCAGCGAGGGGCAGGTAGGTGCCATTTGGGCCTATTGGGGCCTGGAGCAGATGCCAAGCCAGGTCATGGAGGGCCGTAGGTTCAACATTGAGCAAGACCCGTGGCTGGTTGGCCGATTGGGATTGCGCCGCGCTCAAGCGATCACGCAGACTGCCTACAAACAGGGCTTCGCCGAGCATACGCCCATAGCGTTCAGGCTCTGGTTTTGCCGCCAGCAGTGCGGCGCGGTCAAGCCTGAGTTGACTAGAGGCGTGCAACGAGGCATGTCCTGGCAGCGCTAACTCAGCCGCAACCGTATAGACAGCCGGATCGGCATCCCCATCGCGAACCGTAATAATCAGTGAGGCATTCATTGACGTAGCCGACGAAGACGTAGCCAGAAGAACCAGCCAAGACCACCCAACACGACGATGAGGACGCCACCCCCGAGCACCAAGCCAGCCCCTGGTCCTGGCGCACGCGGCGTAGGCGTGATTGGTTCGTTTGCCGTTGGGGCGATCCCACCCGCCGCCGCTGGCTCGCTGGTTGGGGCTGGCTGCGGGGTGTTGGTGGGCATCGGTGTGGGTGTTGGCGGCTCAGGTGTTGGCGTTAGCGTAGGCGTGGGCGTGGGTTGGGGCAGATCGAAACGGGCCGCCCCCACCCCTGGATCGCCACTCAGCACAAATGCGGCCCAAAAGAACGGGTTGGCATAGTTCGCACTTTGGCGTAGCTCCTCCTGCGCGGCCTGCAGTGCTGCGGCCCGACTGAGGCCCTCACGTTGCCAAGCCCGATAGAACGCTTGCATGAACACACTGGTCGCCTCATCCTCGACTTGCCAGAGGCTACTCAGGACTGCGGGTGATCCTGCGGTAAAGAACGCCCGCGTGAGACCGACGATCTCATCACCGGTCGAAAGCTCACCCAAGTTACTGTCGCAGGCACTCAAGACGACCAACTCGTTGCGGGCCAAATTCAGGGTCAGCACTTCTCCGGTGGTCAGGCGACCGTCTTCGCCTTGACCGGGACTCAGGTAAATCGCCGTCGCCAGCGGGTTATTGCGGTCATAGACGCCATGCGCCGCCAGATGCAAGACCGTCGCTTGGGGTGCCTCGGCCCAGAAGCGGCGCTCGCTAGCCTCGCGGCGGGTTTGGGCAACCTGATCGAGCGTGGTAGCCACGGCAAGCGCTTCGGTTCCGGCAGCCAGCAACGGTTGGAGACCGGCGGCACTCGCATCGGGATTGCCGAAGATGAGGGCCGTCGCCGGGTCAGTACCGCGCCCCCCATTGGCCTGGATGGCAGGCAAGGCGCTGGCTGAGGGCAGGAAAAACAGCGTATGCTCGCTGCCCAGATAGCGCTGACCGTCACTGAGGGCGGCAAACGGGACTTTATGCAGGCTCTGGTGGGGAATAATGCCAACCAGTTCGGTGTTCAGCGGCAGATCAGCCACCAAGAGTTGATACAGATCAAGCAAGGGTTTGGGATAGGCTTGATTCGGCGCGACGCTGGGCCAGCGGGCGAGTTGGCTCAAACTGGCATTGACGGCCTCGGCAGTCGCAGCGGGTAGGGCAATCGGTGTTACGGCTTCGCGTGTGATAACAAAGGCAATCGTGCCGGTAACCCCGGGTGTCCGCGGATCAAACTGGTAGTACGAAACCAAGGTGATCTCGGGATCGAGCAGGGCCTGCACCTCGGTCAGGCTCAGCGTATCCTCGGCGGTGGTGAGCAACGCGCGCAGTCGTGGCTCGACATCGGCCAAGTCATCGAGGATTGCAGCGTAACGGGTTTCGGCAAGCGCGAGTTGTTCACGCGTCGTCCGGACTAACAGGGGGTCAGGCGGGGTCAAGGCTTCGGCCTGCGCCAACTGATCCTGGAGCGACGCCCGCAGGAAGACCGCCCGGCGCTCACGATCGAGCAAATCCGCCGCAGTGGGATCGTCGGCACGCAAACGCGCCGAGCGGATCAAATCCAGAAAGAGGCGCGACCGGCCCCGTTCAGTCGTCGCAAACGCCTGGGGAATGTCACCGTCAGCGAAAGCGAGACCAGCCGCCAGATTGTAGACATCGGCAAACGGGGCTAGGCTACCGCTCAGACTTGCCGCACTACTCGGCCCGCCCAGGCCGGCCCCCACCGCAACCTGGGCTGCACCGCCATCGTCAATCGCCTGAACCAGATCAAGGATCTCCATCGCCTCGGCATAACGGGTGCGCGCCAGCGCAGGATTGGCGAGCAATTGCTCGGTATAACCAATCTGAATCAACACCGAAGCCAAGGGACGGCGTTGCCCAAGGCTGCGCAGGCGCTCTTCGGCAAACTCAAACCAGGTCAAGGCAGCGGCATAGTCCTCGCGATCATAGAAGATCATGCCCAAATTGTTGGCGACCGCCGCCGCCATCACTGATGTCGGTGCATTCGTGAAGGTATTGCCCGTCCCTTCGCCCGCTTCGAGGCGCGCAAACGCGGCGCGTTGCACCGTTTCGGCTTGGGCAAGATCGCCGCTACGGCGCAGGATTTCGCCCTGATTATTCTGGACAACCGGCGCGAAGATTGCCGCCATCTGCGGGCCAAGTTGCCCACCTAAAAGCAGCGGGAAGATAATCCCCATCAAGCCCGTTTCGCCCGCGCACGGACCAGTGATCAGATCCATCATGCCGCTAATCAGGCCAATGATGGCCTCAGGCGGGATGCTATCGGTAGGCGCAGGGGCTTGGGGTTGCGGTGTCGGAGCACTGCCACCAAACAATTGTTCAAACAAACCGAGCAGCGCATCTTCTGGGTTCTGCGGTGTGTTTGTGCTAGGGAAAAGCCCCTCGCCAAGGAGCCCTTCGATCAAGGCGCTGGAACCGCTTTGATCGGCACTGGTCAACTGATCAAACAGCCCGGCCATGCCTGCTGCACCCGCATCAGGCGCGGCGGCAGCCTGAGTTTCGAGCAGCGTCAAAGCTTCGACAATCAGCGTTTCGCCGCGTTCGAGGTCGCCTTTGAGAGCCTGAACCGTCCCCTGATTGTTCAGCGTGACCGCTTCGGCGACCGGCTGAAGATCCTGTGGGAGCCAACAAGCCTGCGTGCGGGCGACGATCAGGGCGGCATCCAATTCGGCGAGCGACTCGTCGTAGCGCCCTTGCGCCCCCAAGATGGCGGCGCGCCCGTAATGGGCCGACCAGATCATTTGGGCATCACCGTGGGCCAAGAAGGCGTCGCGGGCGATGGTATACGCTTCGAGGGCCGTGCTGTAATCGCCCGCGCCCTGATACAGCATTGCGGTGTAGAGCGCACACTTGCCGAGCGCCTCGGGATCAGGGTTGTGCTGGCTGGTCAACGCCTCCATTGCGGCATCCAGCGCGTCGGCCGCCTCGATCGTGCGCCCTGGCAGTTGCAGCGAGAGGAGGATCTGGTCGCAATCACTGGCGACGGGGGTCGGCGCAGCAGGGGCGAGCGCTGGTGCGGCGAGCGCTGGTGGGCTGGCCCAACTCAGGGTTGCCCAGAGCAGAAGCGCCAATAAGGCCAGGGATCCAGTCCGTAATGATCGTCGTCTGAACATCGGTTTGCTCCTCGCCTATTGCGACTCTATTTCTGTAATCAGTTTCGCAAGGTCTGCGGCGCGGGCGGGATCACCCAGAGTCAGAAAGCGCTCGCGGGCGGCTGCAAGGATCGTCATTGCTTGATCAAGCTCGTTGAGTTGCACCAACATTTCGCCAAGCCCGGCCTCGGCAGTCGCCCACATCAAGACATTGTCGCTGGCTTGCGCCACGTCACGCGCTTGCGTATAGGCAGCCTCGGCCAAGAGGGTCAGGGCAAGTTGGCGATAGAGATCCCCGAGCACAATTGCCACCGCCGCTTGATCCGGCCCAACACTGTTCAGGGCATCCAGTTCGGCGATGGCTTCAGCCCGCAAGCCATAGCCCGCGAGCAGCCAAGCCCGCGCATACGCCGCACCCGCAGGCGGGAGCTTCGCCGCCATCAGAAGGTCTTCAGCCGCCGTGATCGCGGCAACTTCAGCGGGATCGATCCGCCAAAAACCCAGCCCGCGCACAAGTTCTTCCTCTGAACTGCGCCCCAAACTGTCGGTCACAATCACCGTGTAGAACTGACCTGACACCAGGGAGGGTTGACCGTCATACGGGGTGCTTGGCCCAGTAATGCCGGTACGCGTCCATTCCTCATCGTCATTGACCACTTGTACCGTGTATGGCGGGGCCCCCGTATCGTTCCAACGCAGCAGCGGCAGGTCGTCACGCACGCCCGTAAAACGTGGACTGACAATGTAAGGGATGGCGTTATTGCGTCCGCGCATCGCCGTGATCTGACCATCGGGCAGACTGATCCGGGGCGAGCCACGCATTGGGCAAAGATCGGTTTCAAGGCGTAGCGTTGCGCCAACCGGCACAACTGCAACCGTCAGATCGCTACAGACCAGCGTTGCGCTACCTGACTCAAGCGTGACCAGATCGCCAGCCGCCAGCGGCGTACCGAACCCTATCGCCAACGGGGCGGGCCATGGCGCACGCTGCAACAGCAAGACGCCATCAAGTGCGACCACAAGATGACGTGGGCCACCCAGGGGCGCAGTCGGCGGCACAGGTTCAGGGTTGGCAACGGGATCGGAGCGTACCGCAGGCACGGTTGGGACTGCGGTGGGCAGCGGCGCGTCTGTGGGCCTTGGCATGACCGGATCGGCCACAACAACGGTTGCCTTAGGCGGATTGCCGCTCGCCGGCGTGGGGATCTGGGCCGACGGCGTAGAAGCTGTGCAGCCTGTCAAGATCCCGAGCAGCAGCCAGAGCGCGAGGTACTTCAGCAGTGAAGGGTGGCAGCAATACGGCTCGGACAGCGAGCGATGGAGACAACGCGCTGCTTGGGGAAGACGCCGATGGCTCATGGAGTCAACTTCCATTGGCGCACCAGTCCATCTTTTGCACCCGCGATGATCGTCTCACCCTCAGCATCAAGCGTGAGGCTACGCACTTCACCGTGATTCATAAAGCCCTGGAGCGTCCCTCCGTCTATATCCCAAACATAGATCCAGCCATTAGCCGTGCCCCATACCAGTTGCGTACCATCGGCACGAAACAGTAAACTGCGCACCTCGCCGTGTGGTTGCTCGGCTGTATTGATCAGCGTGCCATCGCTAGTACTCCAGAGGCGCGTCCGACCATCGCTCGATCCTGCTGCGACCAAGGTGCCATCGGGCGAAAATACCACCGTCTTGATGGCCTGGGCCTGGAGCGTCAGCCGCAACCGCCGCGTATTGACATCCCAGATTCGCACGGTGGCATCATCAGAGCCACTAACCAGCTGGGTTCCGTCAGACGAAAAGGCGAGACTCGTGACGGTATCGGTATGGCCGACCAGCGTAACCAGGGCCTCGCCAGCGTCGGCGCGCCAGAGGCGGACAGTGCGATCATCAGAAGCCGAGGCCAGCAACCGCCCGTCGGGGCTATACGCAACCGCTCGTACATCAGCGGTATGCCCCCGTAGAGTATGCACTGGCACGGCATCGCGCACGCGCCAAATCCGTACAAGGTCATCCTGCCCGCCTGATGCGGCGAGTATTCCATTCGGCGCAAGGGCGACACTGGTCACCTGATTGCCAAATAAGCCCTCGTGCTGGCCGAGCGTACGCACCAACGCCCCGCGTTCAATGTCCCACACCTGGACCGAGCGCCCCGAGCCTACCAGCATTTGTTGGGCATTCGTCGTCAGCGCGAGGCTCCGCAATTCGCCCCGCGTCGCAAATTGTTGGACACACGTACTTAGCCCAAACACCCGATTAAGACTACGGCACGGTTGCAACTCGATCAGCGCAATGATTGCCGCAAACCAGAATAACGCGATCCCCGTTATAAGCCACAAGCAACCCATAAAGCGGGCCATGAGGCCCTTCTTGGCCTGCTTGTTGAGCTTGGGCGCGGGCATTGCCACTGCCGGTTTTGGCGCTGGCTGATCAAGCACCGTGATCGCCTGGGCCTCGGGTTGCGGCAGCACCGTCTTTTTGCCGACCACGTGCGTTTGCGTGGCTGCACCGACGGTCCTTTTGATCAGTTGGGTCTGATCAACCGGCGCGGGATGGGCCTGGGGCTGGGCCATCGCGTGCAGCTGGGGACTCTGAGCGTGCATCCCTCCCTGCACGATCACCGTATGTTGTTGGGTTTGACTGGCTTCACCGCGTAACGCCGTGCGAAACTCCCGCGCACGTTGGAACCGATCCTCCGGCTTGATCTGCGCCGCCTTCACGAGTGCGCTACTCACATGCAGCGGCACCTGCGGATTAAGGGTATGCACCGGCAGCAACGGATCAGGCTTGCCCTCATGGTGCGCCATCTTGCGACTATAGGGATCGGCAGGCAAAGGCTGCCCACTGAGCAAGGCGTGAAGCGTAACTGCCAAAGAGTAGAGATCACTACGGGCATCGGTACCGGTGGCCTGAATCTGTTCAAGCGATGAGAAGGCGAGTGAGTAAGCGTGCATGCTCGTCTTCAGATGCGCATCAGCTTTCGCCAGCCCGAAGTCGATCAGCTTGATTGTGCCATTTGGCGTCACCTTCAGATTATGGGGCTTGATGTCGCGGTGGATGACAGGTGGTGTACGTTCGTGCAGATAGGTCAATACATCAAGCAACTGATCAGCCCAGGCCAGCACCTCGGTCACGGGAAACGGCCCCTGCTGTTGGGCGAGTACTTCGCCCAAATCATTGCCGGGCACATATTCCATCACCAGAAACTGGGCCCCACCAGCACTAAAATGATCCGAAACACTCGGCAGATTCGGATGGTTCAAGGTTGCTAAGAGCTTCGCTTCGCGCTCGAAGTGGGCGATCATCACCGGATCAGTCCACATCAACTGCTTGAGGGCCAGCGGCTTGTTCAGCCGCGTATCCACCGCTTTATAGACGGCCCCGAACCCCCCACGCCCAATCACGCCCTCAATCTGGTACCGTTGGGCAACGAGATCTCCCGGTTGGATCATATGTATCACACCTGCCTGCATGATTCCGACGGTGCGCGAGCGACCGTAGGATGGGTCAAGTATCCTGGCGACGAAGCTGCAATGCAGTTAGCGCAAGTCCACCCACCAGAAAAAGTCCCAGGATCCCCCACAAGGTAAGGAGGTGTGCAGGTGTGTAGGTGAAGGCCCCGGCGAAATTGGTTGCGGGTTCAAGTCCTTGATCAAAAAAAGGAAAGCGCTCTAACAACAGGCTTTCTTCGCTCCGCAATTGTTCGGTCACGGCACACTGGGTCTTGATGCTGCCTTCATAGAGCACATTAGGCAACTGGCAGAGCGCATTCAGGTTGAGGCTGGTACCGAGGGCATCGAGGCCCCAACGGCTAATCATCAGCCCCGAGATGAGCGCAGCCGCCGACCCTGCTTCAAGATCAAAGATCAGCCCAGCAAACAGGATCTGCGGAATCAGGGCTAACGGCACAATACTGATCGCTTGGTCGGCGCTGGCGGCAAACGCACTGATGAGCAGACCAAGGGCGGTTCCCGCGAGTGAGACGAGCATAATCGTCACAAAAACCTCAACCCAGGCCGGGGCTAACAACGGCGGGTCAAAGCCTGGAAAGCGCACCGTCGTCCCGATCATCGCCAAGAGAATGACATTTTGAATCAGCGCGATCAGGGCCAGACCGGTCATCTTCGAGGCCAAGTACGGCCCGATCAACAGGTTCGAGAAGCGCTCGCGGCGATAGATCGCCTGCTCTTTGGTGATTTCACGGGCCGAATTGATAATCCCGAACCAGACGCTCACCGCGACCAGCAAAAAAGCCAGATTCTGGGCCTCGATGCGGGCGACGCGGCCTTCAACGGTCGTAACCCCGGTAAACGTCTCGGCACTCGAAAGAAGCAGTAACATGGCAGCGATGATCGGGGCCTGTAAGAGCAGGGTCAGCAGATTCCGCCGATCACGGAGGAGCAAGCTAAAATAGCGCTTCGAGAGCAACCCATACTGGCGCAGCGCCGAGGGGCGCTTGGGGCGTGTGGTTTGAGTTGCCGCAAGGGCTGACGGCGGTTTGGGCTGGACTTGACGATCCTTCACAAAACGGCGGTACTGCGTCGAAGCGCGGTATTTTGCCTCCCACAACACACTGAGCGGGGGGCGTGGCTGACCAGGGTGTTGGGCTTGCCATTGGTTTAGGACTGGCCCCAGCACCGTCGTACACCATGGTTCAGCCGGATTGAACTCACCTTCAAGACGCGTATAGATCTGCGCAAACTTCTCGACGCCAAAAAAGGCCAGGGCTTCACTGGGTGGCCCAAAATAGACCAAGTGACCATCGGCCATAAAGGCAACCTGATGGCACGCCTTGATATTTTCGGTTGCGTGAGTCACCAGCACGATAGTGCGCCCATTTTCGGCGAGTTGACGCAGCAACTCCATCATCTTCAGATCAAGCCCTGGATCAAGGCCGCTGGTCGGCTCATCCAGAAAAAAGAGGCTCGGCTCGGCCAACAATTCGGCGGCAATACTCACCCGTTTGCGCTGCCCACCTGATAGTTTCTCGATCGGTTTCGTCGCATGATTGGTCATCTCAACCGCAGCGAGGGCCTGCGTGATCCGCTCATTGATCGTAGCCGCATCGCTATCAGGGAGGCGCAGGCGGGCCGCGTATTCCAGCGCCTTGTTTACCGCCAGGCTACTGTGCAAAATATCGTCTTGCGGCACATAGCCGAGTTGGGGTTTGAACGAAGCGAAATTTGCATAGTAGTCATCGCCATTCACCGCCACCGGACTCTTGCTGCCACTCGTCGCCCGGTTATAGCCACAGATCGCCTTCATCAACGTACTTTTGCCGGCTCCGCTCCCGCCCACGAACGCGACAAACTCGCGTGGGGCGATGCTCAGCGAGACATCTTTGAGGATGCTGCGCCCACCCGGTACGGTGAGCGACATTTCACGTACATCAATCTGAAAAGCCCCCCGGTCATCATGCTTCTCAAGGTGCTCACCGCGGTAGATCAGTCGAAACGGGCCGATGCGAATCACATCATTCGCGGCTAAGGTATGGACAGCCCCGGTCCGTAGACGCTGCCCATTCACGAAGGTTCCGTTGGCACTTCCGACATCACTCAACGCATGACGCCCATCGGCCTGCCGCGTAAGTACGGCGTGGCGACGCGAAACAGTCGGGTGGGCCAGGGGCAACATAGCGTCGTAGCGTCCGAGCGTCAATTGGCTGACCCCAGCCAAGGGGATGAGCCGCTCGCGCCCGTTCTGCGTGCTCAGTTGGTTGGTATAGCTGATCCGTACCAGTCCACCGCTGCTTGACTCGTAGATCTGCAAGACATCACCGTGGCGCAAGACATGTTCATGCGTCAGCGGCGTATCGTCGAGCACAAACGCATTACTGCCACTCAGGTGAATAAACCGATGCCCGTAAGCATCAGCTACGATCATCCCTTGATCACGGCTAATAAAACGGGCTGTAAGCACGAGATCATTCGGCCCTTGCGGACCGCCGACTGGCGTGCGTCCTACTTTGATCCGAGCCTGTCCATCAAGCGGAAAGATGAACGTGTGCTCGTGACCATCGAAGCGCTCCTCAACGGTGAGGAAGACCTGCGGAGCCTCAGAAATAGGTGTCATACCATACTACAACGTGATCAGACCAACGCCCTACGCAGTCTGCTGACGGTGCAAGATATTAAATTCGAAAGCTTGATCTTCCTAAATCATACCACATGACTAGCATCAGGGCTGAGTCAAAGTCGTTGGACAACCCTTGTTTTGTGTGCAGTTTGGCGGCGTAGCCGCCCCCATCCCCCGCCGGAGGCGGAATTGGTAACAGCCCTGTGACCATCATCTTGCTGGTCGTGACTCATCTGACTCAATGGTACAATACCCGCAGCCCCCTTTGCCTTTGTACCACGCGGAGGAACCCCATGACTCATGGCTTCGAGTTGCTGCGCGACGAAGTGATTAGCGAATTGAATACCCGGGCGCTGCTCTATCGCCATA
>JBLWKA010000140.1:0-14460 GCA_048381555.1 Oscillochloridaceae bacterium umkhey_bin13 | reverse complement strand
CAAACAGCCGACCGTTCTGGCCCAATTCATCCAGGGCCGGTCAGGCCGAGCGGTCAGGGTCATAGGCAGAGTCGCATAGCCTCCAGCCTTGAGCGTGGCTTCGGGGGCAGTGGTCGTCATCATCCTTTCCCTCATTCGCCCAAGGCGGAGGTAGGTGGCGCATCAGCAACGCCACGCAAGGCATTCCTGAATGAAATCGCGTGGTTATGTTGATCAAACTGGGGGCAACCAAGGGAGATGCGTATCAGTATAGCGGATCACCCGCGCTGTGTCACGCCTCGTTTTGTGCCCGAGTGTGATGGAACGATTTGCATGGCCGCGCAGGCCCGCACCCTCAACCCCTTGCCCGCAGCCGGACGATCCGTAGGGGCAGCCCACGTGGCTGCCCAGGGCGACCACGATTGCCCCCATCGCCACCACGACACCGCGTAGGAGCAGCCCACGTGGCTGCCCAGGGCGACCACGATTGCCCCCATCGCCACCACGACACCGCGTAGGGGCAGCCCGCGTGGCTGCCCAGGGCGACCACGCGGGTCGCCCCTACCGATCCCATACCATATCCGTCATCATTCGCCAGCACGATCACCATCTTGTTGGCTCAGTGAACGACAAGTAAACGATATAGTTGCCGAGATGTAACCGTTCGTGAAGATTACATGTATTTATTAGGATATACGAACGCGGTATATTCGCTTCAGTCATTAGTTGAAGCTAACGTGAAAAGAGTGCGCATCAAACCTGCCAGGTCTTCAACCGGGAAGTCTACCACCACATACGGGCAAGATCTGGTAGGTTTCGTCGGCGCAGGTTCATGCTGTGGGGCGCGTGCAGCGCAGCGATGACGGTCGTGATGATCAGAACATACAAACCACGAAGGAGTCTAGGATGTCAGTTCGTGAAGCACCGTTGACTCTTGATCAGCTTACGCGGGGCCAGTCAGCGGTGATTGTGCGACTAGGTGGCGAGCGCACGCTACGTCGGCGCTTGCTTGATCTGGGCCTGATTCCCGGTGAGCAGATCACGCTTACGGCAATTGCGCCGCTGGGCGATCCGCTAGAGCTAACCATCAAAGGTTATCAGCTTTCGTTACGCAAAGCCGAAGCACGCCTGATTAGTGTGGAGCTATCCTAATGCAAGCTTTCCCAAGCCTTCCGTTGCCCATGGCCGGTGAAGGCAGTGCCGTGCGTATGGTCGGGATCAGTGGCGGCGAGCGGGCTGCTCATCGCCTGGCTGAACTTGGCCTGACCCCCGGCGTTACCTTGACCGTGCTGCGTGATCATGGCGGGACACTGCTGGTTGCAATTGGCGATACCCGGCTGGCCCTTGGGGCCGGGGTGGCCCATACGGTATTGGTTACCCCCGTGGAGAGGAGCAATCATCATGGGTGAGGGGATTCTGGCCCTAGCGGGCAATCCGAATGTGGGCAAGAGCACGGTTTTTAATGCCTTGACTGGCCTGCATCAACATGTTGGCAACTGGCCCGGCAAGACCGTTGAACGCAAAGCCGGTCAGTTTAGCCTGGCGGGCCGAAGCTTTACGCTGGTTGATCTGCCGGGCACCTACAGTCTGGCGGCGCGTTCGCTCGAAGAGCAGATTGCCCGCGATTTTATTGTGCGCGAACGGCCTGACGTGGTGATCAATGTGCTTGACGCTGCCAACCTCGAACGCAATCTCTACCTGACTGCGCAACTGCTCGAAACTGGCGCCCGCCTGATTCTGGTTTTGAATATGCTTGATGTGGCGGCTGGGCGTGGTTTGACCGTTGATCGACAACGGCTGGCCGCAGCCCTCGCAGTGCCGGTTATCTCGATGGTGGCAAGCAAAAACGAGGGTCTGCGTGAACTGAAGGCCGCGCTTGCAGCCCTGCCGATCCCCTCGCATAGCCAATCTATCCTGCAAGAGGTGGGCCGATGACGAGTGGTAGTCTGGCTTTGCCGATCAGCTTGCGCTACGCTGATCCGATCGAACAGGAACTCACGATCCTGAGCAATGCGCTAAACGCCATTCCTGCCGTAGCTGCGGCTTATCCCGCGCGTTGGCTCGCCATCCAATTGTTGGAAGGCGACGAGTTGCTGCTAGCCGAAGCCGAAACCCTGGGTGGTCCTGCCGTGGCCCAGGCCCTGGCTGCGAGTCTGGCCCGTTTACAGCCGCAGTACGGCGATGATCTTGATGTGGCGCTGGTTGATCAGCGTTACCGCTTTGTGCATGCCCTGGCCGAGCGCACCCTGACTCGCCCGGCGACCCCGCCCCTGACCTTGTCGGATCGGATTGACCAGGTTGTGACCCATCGCTGGCTGGGCATCCCGATCTTCCTGGCCCTGATGTGGGTGGTCTTCAAACTCACGACTGATCTTTCGGCCCCTTTTTTGGATTGGGTTGACGGCGTGATCAGCGGGCCAATCACGCGCTGGATGGTCGCGCTGCTGGGCACACTGAGCCTGGGTGGCAGTTGGGTCGAGTCGCTGCTAGTGGATGGGGTGATCGCCGGGGTTGGTGGGGTGATGGTCTTCGTACCGGTGCTGCTCGCCCTCTATTTTGCCCTCGCCCTGCTCGAAGACTCGGGCTACATGGCACGGGCTGCCTTCGTTATGGATCGCCTGATGCACGCTCTGGGCTTGCACGGCAAAAGTTTCCTGCCCATGATTGTGGGCTTCGGGTGTACCGTACCGGCGATCTATGCGACGCGCACGCTCGACAGTCGCCGTGATCGCATTTTGACCGGGCTGTTGGTCCCGTTTATGAGTTGCAGCGCCCGTCTGCCGGTCTATGTGCTGATTGCCGCGATCTTCTTTCCGGCGGCTGCGGGCCAGGTAATCTTCGGGCTCTACCTAACCGGGATTATGGCCGCAATCCTGATTGGCATGCTGCTGCGCCAGACCCTGTTTCGCAACCAGCCCCCGGCCCCCTTTGTGCTCGAATTGCCACCCTACCGTCTACCGACGTTGCGCGGGGTCTGGAACCAGATGTGGGGCCGTACCGCGGCCTTCGTGCGCAAAGCCTGGACGCTCATCCTGATAACGAGCATGATTGTCTGGTTGCTGCTGGCGATTCCGGTGCGTGGCGACGGGCGTTTTGCCAACACGCCAGTTGAGCAGAGCGCCTTTGCCGCCCTTGCGGGAGCCGTAACCCCGGTGTTTCAACCGCTAGGTTTTGGTAGTTGGGAGACCAGCGGGGCCTTGTTGACCGGTTTTGTCGCTAAAGAAGTCGTAGTCAGTACGCTCATCCAGACCTATGCGGTCGAGGAAACAGGCGCGGAGGAAGTGGTTGCAACTAGCCTGGGCGAAGATCTACTTGCGATTGTGACCAGTTTCGGCACCGCAGTGACTGATGCGCTCAAGGCGATTCCGGGGATTGTGGGCCTGAGCTTTGGTGAGGCCGAAGAAGAAGCGGCGGCACCTGCCGGGCTAACCCTCGCCATCCAGACTGGTTTTACGGCGAGTAGCGGTGGGCATGGATCGCTGGCTGCATTGGCCTTCCTGGTCTTTGTCCTGCTCTATACACCCTGTATGGTTGCGACCGCCGCCGCGCGCCACGAATTTGGTCCGCGCTGGATGTGGGTCAGTGTGATCGGCCAATTCGTGATTGCCTGGCTCGCCGCCTTGATTGTGTTTCAGGGTGGCATGTTGTTGGGTTTGGGTTGAGAGGGGAACGAACGATGTTGCACCAAGTCCTGGCTGCCTTCGAGCATGCCAATGGCCCGCTTTCGCTTGATGAACTAAGCCGCGAGTTAGGGATCGAGCGGGGCACGCTTGAGGCGATGCTTGATTTTTGGGTGCGCAAGGGCCGTTTGCGAGCAGCCGGTGGGGGGTGTGGCGCGGTCGGGCCAGGCTGCACATGCAGCTCGCACCCCGACGGCTGCGCCTTTGCCCGTCCCGGCCCACGCACCATCACGCTAAAGCAAGGATAGCGGCGGCATTATTCGCCTAGTCGCATGGACGCCTTCGGAGGGACGCAGCGTGCTGCGTCCCTCCGAAGGCGTCCATGCGTCCTTAGGGATCAACCGTAATCGTTTTACGCTGCCCCAAACAGGGCTGCGATCAGCACCGCAATCAGCGCCCCGGCAACCGAACTGACCAAATTGACCATGTCGTTGTTCATCCAGGCCCAGCCGCGCACAAAGGTGTTGGGACGGCCATCACGGGCCACGGCCCGTTCGGTCTCGCGGCCGTCAGGGTAGGTGAAGATCGCCTGCACGGTAGCCCCAAGCAGACTATCAATCATGGCTCCCCCGAGGCCACCAAGCAGCGCGGCGGGCAGCACCCACCAGATGGTGCTGAGCGCAGTTCCTTCGATCAGTAGGAGTACCAGCACCACCAGGCCAATCAAGAGTGCCCCGACCCCGGCGGCACTGGTGCCAAATAGGGTTACGCCCCCCGAGGTACCGGGTTCGACGGGTTTGCCAGTGGTGACTAGGCGCGGCTTGTGCGGACTGAGCACCCCTAACTCGGTAGCCCAGGTATCGGCGGTGACGGTCGCCATGAGGCCGATGAAGGCGGCAAACAGGGCCACAGGCTGGCCAGTCAGCGCATAGGCCACAGCGCACAGCGCCCCCAACCCACCATTGGCCATGGTCTGCCAGAGATCACGGCGCCCACCTTTTGCAAACTTCTCGGCCGCCTTGCGCTCTTTCAGGCCCTCTTTGTAGCGTGAAAGCAGGCTGCTGGTGATAAAAAAGGCGATCAGGGTCAGGCCCCAGGTCCAACCGCCGAAGCCGAAGGTCAGGGTTCCGACAATCACTGCACCGAGCCAACCACTGGGATCGAGCGATTTGCGCCAATAGGCGAGGCCACCGATAGCGATACTGAGGACGAGGCCAAGGCCGATTTGTGTTAGGTCAAACATGTCCGGGGGGGGCCACGGGGGCGGCGGCAAAGGGGAGCTTGCGCCGACGACGTGGGCGGCAAATAGCGACGGGGCACCACACGTGTGGTGCCCCGCGATTATACCAGACTCAGGCGTATGGTTAAGCAGCGACAGCGCGCTCGTGCGCCTCGGCCTCGTCCATCGCAGCACTGAGCGCCTTAAGGGTCGCGTCAAGTTCGCTGGTCAGCACGTCGGCGACCTGCTGGGTCGGCACGAAGGCAGCCATCGCACCGAGCAACGGAGCCAGATCCAGGCTCATCGTGGCGGCAACTTCGGTACCACTGATCGCCGGGGTCAGCTGCCAGCGGGTTTCGACCGCCACCGGGGTGCGCACCTTGAAAACAATCTCGCGGTTGTCAACCCAGGTCAGGTCACCCTCGGAACGGATCGTGCCGAAGATGCCACCCATGCTCATATGCGTTACCAGCCGTGCTTTGCGCTGCTCTTCGTTGCGGTTGAGCAGTTCAACCTTCTGGGCGCGGGGCAGCAATTGGCTGATCCGCTTCGGGTCGGAGAGAGCTTCGAAAATCGCCTCGGGCGTCGCGTCTGCAATGTGCGCCCGTCGCGTTACCTTAATCATTGGTTCGTGTCCTCTCTCGTTGCGGTTTCCAGTAGGGTGTTGAGTTTGCACAAGTCTTTGCAAAACTTTGTCAACTCTTTGCACAGTCTGAGTATAGCGTGTTTTAACTTTGCTGTCAACTGTTGTTGAGGCGCAGTTTAGGGCGAGTATGGTCGGCATGATCCCCGACCTGCAGCGTTGCGTTAGGCACACCAACAGGAGGGTGGCTTCCCGGTGCAGTGGGAAGGGTGGCTACCACCGATGGGAACGAGTGGGGCTTCGAAGCTGCATCGCCCTGCGTTCCCCGCGTTACCGACGTGAGGCCAAAGAGGTGGCAGAAGGAAGTACGTGGTGGGTAGGGTGGGGTATGTCAACCGAACGGGCCAGCGTCCTGAGGGCAAAGTGTGAGCCAAGCGAAGCTACGTTTGGCACAACTTTGACACACTTCTGGCGAATGGCAGCCACAGATCGGTGGTATACCTATTGATATGAAAGCACCAGCTACCTTGTTGCTCGCACAACCCGTCCACCTGTTACCCGCTTGGGGGTTGCCTACCGCAATCACACGGTGGCGTAGGTGGGGTGTGCGAACCGGGGCACATTCAAGTATGGTAGCATGCGTTGCACATTTGTTCAAAGTATACCAGAACGCGGGGCTGAGCGCAACTAGCAATCTCGACCCGCTCAAGCCACAGCCAATGTAAGGAGTAGGTTATGCAAGAGCCCGGTCTGATCACCAGTGAAGCCCCACCTTTCCGTCCGAATCCGGCACCCTTTGGGATCGGGGCGGCGATCTTTGTCTTGCTGTTTGCGGCCGGTAACGCCCTGGGTGGGGAACTAGGCAGCCTGATGGCGGCCAGCATCAATGCGTTGCCGTTCGCGCTCCTGGCAATCCTGGCCTATCTGGCGGGCAGTCGCCCGAACTGGGCATGGCTTGCCACCGGGCTCTGGCTGAGCCTGATGGTCGGTTTTGCCAGTCTGACCACATTGGGTCTGAGTATCGCCAGCCTCGCTGGGGGTGATCTCGGTTCGCCCGAGGCGCTTGCCGCTATGCCAAGCAGTGCATGGCTCCAACTTGGCGTGATTGTGCTGGGCATGCTCTTCAGCGTGATCCTGGGGGGGGTCTTGTTGCTGCCCGCCGTCCGCCGCTGGCTGGCCCGCTTTTTGCCAATCGATCCCAATTCATTTGTGCATGCGACCGCCCTGGTCACAGTGGTGACGATCGGCCTGATCTGCACGATGCCCTTGCTGGTGCTGGGTGAACCGCCGCTCCTTGGTCTGGTTGATCAACTCGGGGGCGAGGCGAGTGGGCGCAGTGATGGTGGTCAGTTGCGTGATACGCTCTACGGCCTGATCTGGACGATCCCGGCGGCGGTGCTGGCGGTGGGTTTTGGGATTACCCGTGACCTGCACGCGGCCCGTTTGCGGCTGGGCCTGGTGCGCCCAACCTGGCGCCAGGTCGCGGTCGGGATTGGTATCGCCCTGTTGATGGCGGCGGCGGTGCAACTGTTGGGCGGGGCGCTCGATTGGCTCTGGACAACCCTGGGTTGGCCGACAACCGACGAAGAAGCTTTCGCCGAACTGCTGGCCTATGCGATCAATCCAGTTGGCGCGCTGGTGATCGGTATTTCGGCTGGCCTAGGTGAAGAGTTGGGCGTGCGTGGGGTGTTGCAACCACGCCTGGGCCTGCTGCTCTCGAACCTCTTTTTTGTCAGCTTGCATGCGCTGCAATACAACTGGGACGCGCTCTTGATCGTCTTTCTGGTGGGCCTAGTCTGTGGGATCGTGCGCAATCGTACCAATACCAGCACGGCCGCGATTGTGCACGGGGTTTACAACTTTACCCTGATTATGATCGCCACAATCAGTGGGGTGTGAGTGGTTGATCCGCCACGTAAGCCGGCGCTCACATGCCGGTGGGGAGGTTCTTGGGAAGGCCTGGCCCTCCCAAACCCTCCGAAATGCTAACGAAGGAGGAAACTAATGATGAATATGACTTCGCGTACCTTAACGACTCTGGCGGCGGTGGTATTGTTCTTCGGTTCAGGGGTCGTCGTGGGGGTTGGTTTGAGTAACTTCGAGCGCGGCAATCTGGTTGGTGGCCTGTTCTTTACGGTGCTTGGCATCATTATGGTCTGGGCGCTGAGCCTGAAGCGCTCGCCTGATGCCGGGGCCTAATCCCATTGTGGTGGTTGGCTTTTGCCCTGGTTGATTCGATAACTTCAACGGGAGTGGTTATTCTTATGCGTAGGTTGATCCTGATCAGCGTGATGGCGCTGCTGCTGGCGGGGTGTGCGGCTCCGGTTGCACCCGCCAGCGAAACCCTAACACCAACGCTGGCCCTAAGCCCTTGTCGGCTGAGTGCGGCCGGTGCGCCACGCACGCTGGCTGCCGAATGTGGCACCCTGTTCGTCCCCGAGGATTATGCCAATCCGACCGGCACCCAACTTGGCTTGCGGATCGCGGTCTTGCCTGCGGTGGGGCGCGTGGCGGCCAGTGATGCCTTAGTCTTGCTGGCCGGTGGCCCTGGGCAGGCCGCGACCGACGCCTTTATCGCGGTTTTGCCTACGCTAAGCCAGGCCAACCAGAGCCGTGATATTGTGATGGTTGATCAGCGTGGTACGGGCGGCTCGAATCGCTTGCACTGCCCCATCCCCAACGATGACCCGGCGTTGCTTAATGCGCTGCCGAACGATCCCGTTGTGCAAGCCTGGCTCGAAGCCTGTCTGGCCGACCTGCCCGGCGATCCACAGTACTACACCACCGTCAACGCGGCCCGCGATCTCGAAGCGGTACGGCTCGCCCTGGGCTACGAGCAGTTCAATCTGTTGGGCGTATCGTATGGCACGCGGCTGGCCCAGACCTACCTGCGGCTCTTTCCGGCCCAGACCCGATCCTTGATTCTGGACGGAGTTGTGCCGCCCGATATGGCAGTTGGGGCGGCGATGGATGCCGATAGCCAGCGTGCGCTTGATCTGACCTTTGCAGCCTGTGCCGAAGACCCGGCTTGTGGGGCGGCTTTCCCTGATCTGGCCGGCACCTTCGCAGCCCTGCTCAGTCAACTCGAACGCGAGCCAGCGCTGGTCACGCTTGATGACCCGTTTACGGGGTTGCCCACCGAGGTGCAACTAACCCGTGAGGCCGTCGCCAGCACGATCTTTACGCTCAGCTACACGCCCGAGACGACAGCCCTGATTCCCTTGCTGATCGCACGGGCCTATCACGATGGTGACCTGCGCCCCTTAGCGGCCCAGAGCCTGATCCTGGGGCGGCAGAACAGCGAAATGATTGCGCTTGGCCTGCGCAATGCCGTGCTTTGTACCGAAGATGTGCCGCACTACCCGGTCGATCCCGTCAGCGTGGGCTACCTGGGCAGTTTCATCAGCGAGGTGTTTGCGGCGGCCTGTCTGGTTTGGCCGCAAGGCGAGGTTGATCCTGCGGCGCGCACCCCCCTGCGTTCCGAGGTGCCAACCCTGTTGCTTTCGGGCGAACGCGATCCGGTGACGCCACCGGCCTATGCAGACGCCGTCGCCGGTGGGTTGCCCAACAGCCTGCACTTGGTCGCCCGAGGCCAGGGTCACAACGTCTTCTTTCGGGGCTGCATTCCGGGCCTGCTCGCCGACTTTCTGAATGCCGGCAGTGTGGCTGGCCTTGAACCCGCCTGTGTCGAGCGCCTGGATGCGCCGCCATTGTTTACCCGTTTGACCGGGCCGACGCCGTAAACGAACTTTGGGTTTTAGCTTTTGGATTTTGGATGATCACGGTGGGCAGTCCAACGCCGCCCATCCCGACGGGTCATGCGCCATGATCAATGCGCATTGGCATATCAGGGAAGCTTTATGATCGAAGTAACTGGTCTTTCCAAACGCTTTGGGAGCGTTGTTGCGTTGCGCGACCTTTCATTTGATGCGCCTGACGGCCAGATCACCGGCCTACTTGGCCCTAACGGAGCAGGCAAAACCACAGCGTTACGCATCCTTTATACCTTGATGCGGCCCGATAGCGGTCGGGCCAGCGTGGATGGGATTGATGTGGCAGTGCAACCCCAGGCGGCCCTGCGTCGGTTCGGGGTGCTGCCCGATAGTCGTGGCTTGTATGATCGGCTGACCAGTCGCGAAAACATCCGTTACTTTGGGCGCATGCACGGCCTGGCTGGATCGCAACTGGAAGCACGGATTGACGATTTGATCACCATGCTCGACATGGCCGAGATTGCGGATCGGCGCGTCGAAGGCTTCTCGCAGGGGCAGCGGGTCAAAGTGGCGATTGCGCGGGCGATCTTGCACCATCCCCAGAACATTGTGCTCGACGAGCCAACCAATGGCCTGGATGTCTTAGCGACCCGGGCGATGCGCACGATCATTCGGCGCTTACGTGACGACGGGCGATGTGTGCTCTTTTCGAGTCACATTATGCAAGAAGTTGCCGCACTCTGTGATCGGGTCGTGGTGATCGCGCAGGGCGCAGTGGTGGCAACGGGCACCCCCGACGAACTGCGCCAGCGCACCGGTCAGGAATCGCTCGAAGATGCGTTTGTGGCGGCGATTGGCAGTGCCGAAGGGCTGATGGCGTAAGGAAGAGCGATGCAACGAATCTTGATTGTGCTCCAGAAGGAGCTGAGCGATAACCTGCGTGACCGGCGCACGCTAGCCAATACCTTGCTGGCGGCCCTGCTTGGCCCACTGATGCTCTTTATGCTCTTGACCGTGATTGGTTCAACCGTGGGCAACCAGACCGAACGCCCGCTGGAGTTGCCGGTGGTGGGGGGGGAACATGCGCCGGGGTTGCTGGCCTTTCTGGCCCAGCGCAACGTAATTGCCGTGGCGGCTCCGGCCGATCCCGAGGCGGCGGTGCGGCTTGGCGATGCCGACGTGATCCTGGTGCTTGATGCCAACTATGCAGCGCAGCTCGAAGCCGGCTTGCCTGCCCCTATCCGCCTGATCTTCGACAGCTCGCGCCAGGCCACCTCGTCGGCGGTGAGCCGTACCCGTCTAACGCTCGAAGCCTATGCGGCGCTGCTGGGCAGTCAGCGCTTACAGGCCCGTGGGGTCAGCCCGAGCCTGGCCAACCCGCTGGTGATCGAACAGGCCGATCTGGCGACGCCCGAGGGCCAGGCGGCGCAATTGTTAAACATTTTGCCCTACTTCTTGATCTTCGCAATCTTTGTCGGCGGGCTCAGTCTGACGGTTGATGTAACTGCGGGCGAGCGCGAGCGCGGCTCACTTGAGCCATTGCTGATCAACCCGGTGGCCCGCGCCGAACTGGTCTTGGGCAAACTGCTTGCCGCCCTGATCCCAACCGCGATTAGCGTCTTGATCTCACTCGCCGGCTTTGCAGCCGTGGTCAATTTTAGTTCGATTGGCTCCCAATTAGGGGTGCGGCTCAGTCTGAGCCTACCCACCCTAACTGCGATCTTCCTGATTACGATCCCCATGATGATTTTGGCGGGGGCGTTGCAGATGATCATTGCGACCGCTTCGCGCACCGTCAAAGAGGCCAACAGCTACCTGGGGTTCTTGCCGCTCATTCCAGCCCTGCCAGGCCTGTTCCTGGCTTTCGTCCCGATTCGGGCCGAACTCTGGATGATGGCCATCCCAACCTTTGGCCAGCAACTCCTGATCAACCAATTGATGCGTGGCGAGGCGGTCAACCTGGGGTTTGTGACCGTTTCGACGCTGGTTACCATCGTGGTTGGCATGGCCCTGATTGTGGTCGCAATTATGCAATTTGGGCGCGAGCGGGTCTTGTTTGGGCGGGGCACCGGGTAGATGCTTCAAGCCAGGTTGGCAGTTTGGCGTGCGGCGGAGGTGCAGAGGTGTGGAGGTGTGGAGCATCGGTCACGCATGGATGCGCCAATGTTCGAAGCCTTGGCAGCAAAGGTAGCAGGCGGGCTATGGCAACGATTTTAGTAGTTGAAGATGAACACGAACTCGCAGCCCTGGTGCGGCGGCAACTGGAGGGCGAGGGCCACACGGCCTTGGTTGCCTACGACGGGCCGACGGCGCTCTTATTGGCGGCACAGACCAACCCCGATCTGGTCATTCTGGATTGGATGCTGCCGGGACTGGATGGTCTGACCGTCATGCGGCGCTTGCGGGAGCGTTCGGCGGTGCCGGTCTTGATGCTGACCGCACGGGCTGATGAGGCCGACCGTGTCTTGGGGCTCGAGGTCGGGGCCGACGATTACCTGACCAAACCCTTTAGCCTCCGCGAATTGATGGCGCGGGTGCGGGCAATCTTACGCCGGGTCGAACTGCTGACCCGGCCCAATGAGGCCGAGCAGAGTCAGCCGCTGGTCTTGGGGCGCTTAACGCTTGACCCTGTAGCCCGACGGGTCAGCCTGGATGGTGAAGACTTGGAATTGACCGTCAAAGAGTACGATCTGCTCTTGTTGTTAGCGCGTCACCCAGGGCGCAGTTTCAGTCGCACCTATTTGCTCGATCACATTTGGGGGGCCGACTACGAAGGTGGTGATCGCACCGTTGACACCCATATTGTGCGCTTGCGGCGCAAACTCGGGCCAGTGGGCGAACGGATCAGCACGGTCTGGGGCGTAGGTTACAGGTTTGATTGAAATGCTTGATTTGTCGGGGTGCTGCGCTCACAATGTCACCCCGAACGGAGTGAGGGGTCTTCAGTGAGAATCAGCGAAGATTCCTCACTGCGTTCGGAATGACAAGCGTAGCGCGGTACGTGGTTTGCTATGATCACGCAGGTTGTTGCTTAGGAGCTTGCCGAAGGGTTCGGGGTCACAACGTCGGCACTCGGATGATAAAGCTAATGAGGTTCGGTGTGCATGTCGTATCCTATCGCCTAACAACTCTGCTTGCCCCAAGCTGGTCACTGCGTCAGCGCACCAGTTTCTGGCGGGCGCTGATCGAAATGAGCCTGCTCGGCACCCTGATCGTACTGGCCTATTACCCCTTCCATCAACTGATTCCCTCGCCCATAAGCGAACTGATCAGCTTTGCGAGCCTAGCGATCTATGGGTTCGCCGCCTGGCGGCTTGAGCCAGGGCAGGGCAGTTGGTGGCGACGCAGTGGCCGGATCGCACTCTGGCTCTTGATCTTTGGGTTCGTTAACGGCCTGATTGGGTGGGCCTTGATTGCCTTCTTACCCTGGAAGGGTGGCTTTTTGGGGGTGGATCTAACGACGGCAAGCGTCGGGCCGCTGCTCTCGATCTTCAGTACCAGTTTTATCGTAGCGAGCCTCTTCTTGCCCATCCGGCTCTTGTTAACCGTCTGGGGCCTAGGGCGGCAGCGGCTACGTTGGCAACTGACCTTCTCGCACCTGCTGATTGGCATTTTGACCAACTTCTTTGTGCCGCTGGCCCTGGTTGCGTACATTGCGATCATTAGCTTGGGGGTTGTACCAACGATCGTACCGCCCGAGCAACTGGCTCCGAGTTTAGCGGCAGCGATCACCCCGAGTGTGCGAGCCGGAGCAGAAGCCGCAACCCTGAATGCGACCCTCGCGGGCCTGATTGATGGCAGCACCCGCTTGCCAATCACCGAAGACGAGCGCATTGCGGGGGCGGAGAGCCTGAGTGGCGAGCGGGGCGTGCGGCGCGTGACCCTGCTTAGCATTGATGGGCGTGTGCTCGCCAGTGCAGGGCGCGAAGCTTTTGCCGTAGATCAGCCCTTACCAGTGGAGTTGGTCGCAGCGAATCAACTGTTATTTGATACCGCCTTCGCTGAAGGAGGCTGCACCCGGGGCCGTCCGGCGAGTGGGCCACTGGCTGATGCGGCCGCCTGCGTGATTGACGATCTCGAAGGGCAGGCCCTGGCGCTCTTAATGGTCGAAAACAACCTTGACGGAGCCTCGCAACTCGGGGCAGGTTTTAGCCGCGTGATCACGCTGACCATCCTGGGCTTTAGTTTGCTGATCAACATCATCGTGCTGGTCGTGATCGCAATTGTGCCCGTCGCCCTTGGGATTGGCTACCTGCTGGCCCGTTGGCTGACGCGGCGGATCGAACGGCTCGATGCAGTAGCGGGTGATCTGGCGACAGGGCAACTGGAACGGCGGGTTACAATTGAGAGTCAGGACGAGATTGGGCGGCTTGGCGAGACCCTGAACACCATGGCGGCGCAGCTCGCCGAACGCGAAGCCGCCCTGGCAGCGGCCGCAGCGCGGGCCGAACAGCTCTTACGGGCCAATCGGCGGCTGGTTGCCGACGTGAGTCACGAACTACGCAACCCCTTAGCAACGCTGCGCGGCTACCTGGAAGCATTGGAACAGAGCCATGGGCAACTACTACCAGCCCAGGACATGCGTGTGATCGAAGGCGAACTTACGCGGTTAACCAGTTTGATCGAAGATCTGTTTACGCTGGCGCGGGCCGAAGCGCAGCAGCTACCCTTGCAGCTTGGCCCGGTAGACGTGGGGGCGATGGCGACGAAACTCGCGGCAACACTGGGGCCGCTGGCGCGGCGCGAACGCGAAATCGAACTGATCGCCCAGCTTGATCCGGCGCTACCGCCCGCCCAAGCCGACACCGTCAGGCTGGAACAGGTGTTACGCAACCTGATTCAGAACGCCTTGCGCCATACGCCCCCGGGCGGAATCATCGTAATCGAGGCGGAAGCTGCGCCTGAGGGCGGCATCAGCCTGGCGGTGGCCGACACTGGCATGGGCATCAGCCCCGAAGATTTGCCACTGGTCTTTGAACGCTTTTACCGGGGCGACAGTTCGCGGGCGCGTGAAACCGGCGGGGCGGGGTTAGGCCTGGCCCTGGTTTACGAACTGGTTAGCGCTATGGGTGGCACCGTGAGCGCCGAAAGCACGCTGGGGCGCGGTTCGCGGTTTACGGTGCGGTTGCGGGCGACCGATTGACAACCTACGCCGCAGCGGCTACAATCGCCAACGAGAGCGGATGTGGCCCGGTGGCTGCCCTGGTCTTCAAAACCTGTGGGCGCGGTGACGAGCCGCGTCGGTGGGTTCGACTCCCACGCGCTCTCGAACGAGCCACTTTCACGAATTTCATAAACCTCAACCTCGACGTAGTAGGCGCCCGGCCCCTCCTGCCGCACGGTCAT
>JBLWKA010000139.1:0-14499 GCA_048381555.1 Oscillochloridaceae bacterium umkhey_bin13 | reverse complement strand
AGAAGGAAGCCTACCGATAGCCACTGCGAGCTAGATTGTAGCATTGCGCAAGACCGCTTGTAAACCAGTCGTACGCCCGATCCGCAGGGCTTGGGCAATCGTCCGCAAGAGAACGCGGATCGCACTGATCTGACGGATTGACGCAGAGCTTTTTGCTGCATAGCAGCGCAGATCTGTTCCATCTGCGCTATCCGCGTGCGATGGTTTACAAGCGACGTTGCTCAAGCCCTGGCCTAATCCGTCATCGCTGCTGATGCCGCGCCTGCGCGTGCCTGCTACGGTAATGCCACCAAGCGACGCCTCCAGCAGCCCCTCAATCCCCTGCCTACGAGGCTCCCCGCCTGCCGGGGAATGTGGAACGCGGAACGCTGAAATCTGAAAACGGCACAGCGAT
Organism: Oscillochloridaceae bacterium umkhey_bin13; assembly: GCA_048381555.1. Classification (GTDB taxonomy): domain Bacteria; phylum Chloroflexota; class Chloroflexia; order Chloroflexales; family Chloroflexaceae; genus Viridilinea. Next base: position 14,105 of record JBLWKA010000139.1, on the reverse strand, counting down.
CGTTGTACGCGCTGCCTCTTTCAGCTTTCATCTTTTTGCTTTCCGCTTTCATCCCCGGCCCCCCTCATGCGCCCCTGGCGCCCACCACCTGCTCACGGTGGCTGGCTCCCCGTCGTTGGGGTGCAAGCTGCCCACGGCACCTCCCCGCGCCCGATTCGTCGCCTGGTGCCACAGCCCCAGGGAAAGCGGAAAGCTGAAAAAGCCGTGCGGTCACGATGATCGCTGCGCCTTTCCGCTTTCCGTTTTCTCTTTTCAGCTTTCCCCGCGCCGGGTTGTGTGCATTCGAGAAACGTCAGGAGTCCGCTGATGCCACCTCAGTTCTATTTCGCCCTCGGCGCTCGCGCCCGGCCCCACGATCTCGAGATCGCCCTGCATGTCGGACAACGCCACTACCTTGTACCGGCTGGCTCGTCAACGGAACGCTTGCTCGCCCGCATGCCGGGGGTGCACGTCGTCCTCGACTCCGGCGCGTTTCCTCCTGGGAATACGGCGCGCCTGTCGCTGCCGCACTATGCCCACCGCGTCGCGATGGGAATACGGCGCGCCTGTCGCTGCCGCACTATGCCCACCGCGTCGCGAACTGGTGTACGCCGCCCCACATCAACGTACCAGCGTCTGCCCCCGCCCTCGATTGGGCACTCAGCTACGACACGATGGGAAATCCGCTCGCCAGTGAGCGGGATGACGCGCGGCTCGATGCCTTGCTTCAGACGATTGGGCACGGCCCCGATCCGCCGATCGTGCCGATCATCCACTACCCCGGCCCCGGGGCTGCCGCAATCATCGGGGATCTGCTCTGCGACCGCGAGGACTGCTTCGACGACGAGGAACTTGCCCAGGTGCGCCAACGCGCTGCGTGGGGGTTCCACGACGAGCCCGATGGCTTCGTTGATCGGCCCGCCTGCGCGATTGGTGGCCTCGTGCCAGCCCGCTATGCTCGTGCCGCAACTGCGTGGTACGCGCAGTTGATTATCGATCTGGAAGCTGCCGCTGAGATCGACCCGTTCCAACGCCGCATCCACCTGCTCGGGATCGGCAAGCCCTCGTGGGTCTGCCGCTCACCGCTGGTGCTGAGCTTCGATAGCTCTGGCCCGGCGAGGATGGCCATGATTGGCTTTGAGCGCGGCATTGGCACGGCCTACACGGCGGATTACGGAATCTCGATTGCCGCCCTCAGGCGATCCAGATCAGCCCGCCTTGCCTACCACCTCATCCGCTACCGCGCCCAGGTCGGCCTGCCCTGGAATCCCATTGACGAGGCGCTGCTGCACGCTGACCGCGAGGTCGCTGCACCGCAGGCACGCGCCGATGTGGACTGGGAGCAGCCCGAACTGCCGGTTGCGGCGCTGTCTGCATACCCGAGCTGAAAGGAGACGTATTGCCACCTAAACCCTGATTCGACCTGATGAAACGCGCCGCTGTGGCGCATGACCGTGTGCTGAAGCAGCGCGCACGGTCTTTTTTGTTGCCTGGAACCACGAGGAGACACCCCATGAGCACGAGACAGACCACGTCCACGCCCGCGACCACCGACGCCGACATGGAAGCCCTTGCCGCCGAGATCGCTTCAACCACGGGAGTCACCGCAGCGACGGCGCTCCAGTTGGCCATCGCCCAGCGCCCCGCCCTCCTACAGTATGCCCAGCAGTGGGATGCCGCCGCACGCACGACCCGTCCGCACGGTCAGACGACGCCCGCGCCCACCGACCCTGCGTAGTGATCGCCTCACCTCGCCTACCTGGACGCGGAACCAAAGGGAAGTCAGACCCAGTTCGCTGTGGTTTGGCTTCCCTTTGGTTCCCGTTCGTTCCGCAAGAAAGGTCTCGGTATGCTTACCCCCATTTCACAGTGCCGGCTGCTGATCATCGCCTGCACCGCAACCAAACGCCACGAGGTGCGGCTTCTTCCGGCGATCGAGCGTTACTGTGGGCCATCGTTCCGTGTCTTGCGGCGCTGGCTCAGCGACCACTCGGAGGCGACGACCCGCCTCGATGTGTCCATCCTCTCGGCGGAGTTCGGGCTCATCCCTGCCATCCAGCCGATACCCGACTACGACCGGCACATGACCGCCGCACGAGCTGTCGAACTCCGTGCTCAGGTGCGTGCCACCCTTGAGCACCTGCTCGCGCTACGCTCCTACACCAGCATCTACCTCAGCGCGGGGCAGATCTACCGCCAGACCCTTGGCGATCTCAGCACGATCACGGGGCTTCGCAACCTCAGCACCGCGCCCGACGGGGCCGGGATTGGCACGCAACTCGGGGCGCTCAAGCGCTGGCTCATGGCTGAAACATCCTAACGCCTAGCTGCGGGGGCACCCTTGACCCTCGTGGCCTCGATAGATGGACGGTACAACATGCATGGCTGCTGGGGTGCGCTTGGCCCCAGCGGGCAGCGGAGCACCCCGGCACCCTGGAGTCTTCCGTATGCCTGGGTTCCTGCTTCCTCCACCGCCCCGCTGCGACCTCCCGCCGCACCCGAGCCTCGGCGCGGCACCGCTGCCATCCCAACCGAGCGTCATTATCGGCAGCAGCAGCGGCGGCAACGACAGCCACGCCGCCGTCCTCTGGGCACGCTGGCGCTGGCCTGAAACACCAATCCTCATCTGGCACGCCCTGCTCGACGAGATGGATTGGGAGCAGACGCCAGCGGCGCTCGATGCCCTGGCCGACCGTGTCGGCGGTCAGCGCGTGACAGTCCAAGCCGTCTACCGGCACTCCGGCAAAGCCACCCCGACCGGAAATCAGGGCGTCACCCTCGCCGCCATCCACGACGTGGACGCTCACGGCCCAGCTACGGCCGCGCAGTATCCCAAGAGCATCCGCACCCTCCTCGATTTTGCTATGGAGGCCCGCAACGGTCAGCCGCCAACCGCACGCATCCGCTGGTGTACCCACTCCTTCAAGATTGCCCTCTTCGATGCCTGGGCGCGGCGCAACCGGCAATCACTCGGCGATCAACCGGTGTTGATCACGGGCGAACGCTGGCGCGAGTCACCTGGTCGCGAGCGTCGGCTGACCGGCTGGGAGTGGCGCGATGCGCTTACGCTCAAGCCTGGTCACGCCGAGCATCCTACCGGCTGGCGGCTGCTCTGGCTCCGCCCCGTGATTGCCTGGCCCTGGCACCAGGTCAACGCCTACGTCCACACCTGCGGCATGCCTTTTCATCCTGGCTACGCCGCCCAGGGCGAGACCCTGGAGACCATGCTCGACCCGCACCGCGACGAACGCCAGGGCCGGGCACGGCTCTCGTGTCGCTGCTGCATCTTCACCCATTCACGCCACCTGGCCACCGCGCTCCAGAACGACCCGGAGGCCATGGCACCGGTGATCGCGCGTGTACGCGCCTACGAACAGGCCAGCGGCTTTAGCTGGCAGCAGCGCGGCCCGATCGACGAGGTGATGACAGGTGAGCTTACCCCACGCTACCGGCAGCAGCGGTTGCTGCCAACCGAGTAATCACGAAAGGAGATCGTATGGCCACATTTCCGCCACCAACGCCCGAGGAGATCCACACCTGGGGCTGGGAGATGGGTGTCGAAGCTGGGCGGCGTCTCGCTGAGGAGAGCGATGCCTTCATTGGCATCACCAGCACGGCCCTGGACACCCCGGCCGCGATGGAAATCTATGGTCGTGCCTACCTGCGTGCCTTCATTCACGGCTATCGCACGGCCCTGCACCAACTGCTCGGTGATCGCGCAGACATTGCGGCCGAACAGCGCCACCGTATCGCGCTTGCTCTGGTACATCCACATCAGAAAGGAAACTCCGATGACCACGCAGACAGTTCCGTTTGACGGCCTGCTCGACGACGACATGCCCGTAACCCTGACCGCCCGCGAGCAAGCGGACGCGCACCTGGAAGATGATGCACCGCCGTCCCTGCCAGGCGCCCCTGCGAACGCGGAGGATGGCGACATCCCGAGCGATGTAAGCACCCAGCCTGCGCCGCAGGAACCCACACCGGATGCCACCGAGAAGCTGGTGCTTGTCGAGGGGCAGACCTTTGTGGTTGATGCCACCATTGACAACGAGACCATCCGCGAGCACCTCATCCGCCAGGGCTTCGCGAACCTCGCCGGGGCCGAGATCCGCACCGGCACCCGTCAGCACCAGGGCCAGACCGTGCCAACCGTCGATTTCATCAAGCGCGCCGGCACCAAAGGCTAGCTGCAATACCTTATCAGATAAGACCGTAGATGGCTCGCGCAAAGGCACAACGTTTGCAGCTTGCGCGAGCCAATCTTTGCGGCTTCGCGGCTTTGCGCGAGCTTATGTGCAAGGTCTTGAGGCTCATTGATCGCTGTGCCACATCACATCTGCACTGAAGGGCCGGGGAGCGATCCCCGGTCCTTCGTCTTGGAGGAACCAGACTGATGACAACCCCAAACCAGGATGCTCAATGCCACGCGCTCATCGCACTCCTTCGCACCGTACCGGCCCAGCCGATCGCGCCGCACACCCCCCTGACGCTGCTCCGACCGCTCTTCGCGGGCACGATGACCATTGCCGAGGCCCTGTCGCCGCCGATCCAGGAGGCGCTTGCCGCCTGTGAACAGCTTGCCTACCAGCATGGGGGAAGAGGAAGCAGCCTATGTTCTCGCCTCGCCGATCTGCCCGCCATTCCGGCGTCTCACGCCATCGACGGCTGGTGACCGTCCGCCGCTCGCGTGACGAGCAGACCCTGGCCATTGTCGGCAGCGAACAATGGGAGGCCATCCTGGTCGGCCTGCGGGCCGCTGACATCATCCGCGAACGCTTCCCGGCCTTCTCCGCCGCCCATGTCGCCCCGCTCACCACCCGGCCCGCCCACTTCGTCGGCATCCTCCAGGTGCTCTGCTCGCTTGTCGCCGCCTGCGGCGTCGAACTGCCTGATCTGGGTGAGCTCCGCCTCAACCCGCATGACCCCGTCGCCGCGCTTCATACCCTCCCGTCGCACGTCCACCAGGATCACGATGCGCTGGAGATCCTCGTGACGTGCGCGTGGGCTATCGAGGCCTGCTACCCGGTTGTCTACGGGTTGACGCACGACCCCGAGACTCTATTCGCTGGCGGTCGCCAGAACCTGTTCTTCCTCCTGCTCTGGGTGCTCGCCGACCAGACCATCTGGTCGCCAGGGGCCGTTGATATCCAGGATGTCATCGACTATGCCCTCAGCGAGCTGAGCGCGGAGCGCCAGGCTTTTGCCGAGCGCATCGTGCGCCTGCACGACCAGCGCTGGCAGGGTGAACTGCCGATAGACGAGCTCGCCCGGCAGCTTGACCAGGTGATCTATCGCGAGCTGAACCTGGGTAAAGCCCTCCGCTACGCCTTCGCGGCTACCGGCCTGCAATTCGCCGATCTCAGCCTGGAAGAGCTCGACGAGATGGGCTGGGCCGGGATGGACTGGTACAGCGTTGACTTCGCGACCATTGCCGCTGAGCAGGCCGAGGCCCGCGACTTCCTCCAGCACTACGACGACCTCGACAATCTCATATCGGCTCAGCCCGAGGTCTTTGATGAGGTGGTCACGCTGCTGACCGAGGCAGTTGCCTGTCTTGAGACACCGACTCCGACGAGCGCCTGACGGCGTTCACAGCGCTCAGTCTGGGCCATTCGAGCCCTCTCGATCACCTTGCATTGCTGCAAGGTGGCCTTTGTTGATGCGTTCCGCGCCCTGATGCCCAAAACACCGCTATTCCTACCCGCAAGAAAGCCGACCGAATCGAAGCGCCATGCCGGGTGCTGTCAAGGCAAGGTCGCCTTCGGTTCGTAGAGGAGAACGATGGATGAAACCCCATGAAGAAGAGCTGCCAGCGCTGCGCCGGCGGCCCTGGCTCCGCCGAAAACCCCGCCCGATCCGCCAGACCATGGTCATCGACCGGGCGCCGGAGGTTCAAATCGGCATCTTCGAGGATGCGATCTACCTGACGCGCCGGCATGGCCGCGGCTGGATCTCCTATCCCATCAGCCCTGAGGATCTCGCCGCCGCGCTGAGCAAGCTCCCGACAAGTTCGGGCCTGCTGCCGCCTAATACGCTCGGCACCGGCACCGTCAACGGCCAGCGCTTCTATGTCCTCTCCATTCCGCCGCGCCCGGCCGCACTGCGGATCGCAGGTCGCAAGCAGCCGCGCCCGATCCAGACCCCGCCGCTGATCTGGGCTGGCTGCGGGCAAGACTACCGCATCTTCGCCCTGAACAGCCTGGAGCCGCCGCAGGCCCACAGTGCCCTGTACCATGCCCCATTCCCGAACACCTACGCAAACGGTGCTATTTGCTGGGGCACGACGGAGCCTCGCGGTGATGCCGCACCGGCCACGATGCTCACCGCGCTGGCGCACTACCTCGAAGGCTCCGCCTTCAATCAGCACCTCGTCCAGCAGCGCAGCCGCAGCCATCCCCGCAGCATCATCGCCCACTACCGCCAGCTCAGCGCCGAGACGCCCTACCCGCTGGACGATCTCGTCCCCGCCGGGCATGACCTGGGCTGGCTGCTCTCTGGCCAAGCCTGGCGCGAGCATGGCCTACGATGAGGGGAAGAAACCGATGCAGACCTTGACCGTCGCACCGCCGGTGCCCTTTGTCCTCCCACCGAGCCAGCTCATCCAGATTGGTCTGGTCGGATGCGGCGGCACTGGCTCCCATCTCGCCCTGGCCCTCGCTCGAATCGCCTACCACGTCCAGGCCCAGGGTGGCCCGCCGCTCGCCCTGACCTTCATCGACGGCGACCGCGTCGAGCGCCACAACATCGGACGCCAACTCTTCACCGCCCGTGAGATCAGTCACCCCAAAGCGCAGGTGCTCGCCGATCGACTCAACGCCGCGCTCGGCCTGCGCATCGCCGCTGTGTCAGCAATGGCCACCACCGACCTCTTTGGCGAGCTCCAGCCAGGCTACCAGACCATCGGCATCCTGGTTGGTGCCGTTGACACCGCGAGCGGACGCCGCGCCATGCACGAGGCCCTGACCCGTTCCCGATGGCGGCTCTGGCTCGATGTCGGCAACGAACACAACTGGGGCACCGTGACTCTCGGGAGCACCACCGATCCACGAGACCTGCACGGGGCAATGGCGCTGGGCGGGATCTGCACCGCCCTGCCCGCACCAAGTCTCCGCTACCCCCACCTGCTCGACGACGCACCAATCCAGCCGCGAGCCGACTGCGCCCACGCCGCAGCTGACGGCGCCCAGAGCCTGATCATCAACCAGGCCATGGCCGCCATCGCTAGCCACTACGTGTACCAACTGGTCGTGGCCCGGCAGATCACCACCTGCGAGACCGCCCTTGACCTGGCGACACTCACGATGAGCTCGACCCCGATCACTGCAGCGAGCATCGCCGAAGCCAGCGGGCTCACCCTTGCCGACGTGACCACCCGGCCTGAAACCATAACGCAACGCAAAGGAAGCCACCTATGACTCAGTCATCAGTCAACGAAACGAACGACCAGCAACTCGTGCTCTTCGATCTGGGCAGCCCCACCCCGAGCAGCGCAGGCCCGGCCTTCCTGCCCCAGCTGCCCACTCCACCACCGGCCCGTGGGAAGGGCAAAAAAGCCAGCGCGCCAGCCAGGGCCTCCCAGCAGACCAGCGGCCGTTCGCCGGCCACCCCCGCCACGCCCACCCGGCTGGAGATCAGCCCTCGGCCGCCGCTGCCGGAGATCCCGCCGCTGCTGCTGGCCGGGGTACGCGCTGCCCTCTTCCAGACCCTGGCCCAGGAGGCCCACGCCATCTACCAGGCCCTGCTCGCCCAGCAGCCCGCCGAGCAGCACGACCAGGTGTTGCTCGCCGTCGAGCCGGCACGTCTCGGCGCTTCCGCCCAGCTGCTCCTCGACTCGCCGGCGCTCAACGCCGCCGTGAGCCTGCTGGCGCTGGGTGCCACACTCACGCGGCGCACGTAGCTTCGCAGTACGCTCCACAGCACAGAAAGAGGGCCAGCACCGGAAGGTGCTGGCCCTTTTGCTTTTGGATCGGCGAGGCTCAAGAAGACGTTCTTGTGGGCAAAATCCCACGTCGCCGATTGACACCCTGAACCGAATGTTCTATAATACATGAGTCGGTTTTGGGCGTCAGAATGGCATGAAATCACTTGCCGATCCTGCTAAAGTCACTAAAAGATGGCCAGCTTTCTCGCGAAGGAGTGGTAGGCGAAAGCAGCGTTTTGCGTTCTTGGCGGTGTGACATTAAAGAGAAGGGGTCGCCGTGGAAGCACGTCTTTCAGCGACACAATTACTGAACCTGACGCGCGAAGGCCTCCTACAGCTAGGCTATCGTGACGACTTGCTCCGCCGTGGCTACCCCTTTGCTGATGTGCTCGTCGAGTCTTCCCCAACTCGTACGATTGATTTAGCCGCCTTCGCACAAGAGCCACCATCATACCGGAGCGCTTGCTTTGGGGTGGCTATCCTCGAGCAGTACAACCCAGAGACACTCCAACAGTATCGTGCACTTGGCGCTCCCCAGATCCTGGTGCTCTCCCCTGAACACGGCACCGTGCGGCGATGGCGAATGACCGCCACTGGTGCGCCGACGTTTATCGAAGAGATTGCACCGGAACATCTCAGCACTGCTTTTTATGCGAATCGCAACGAATGGAATCCTGACGCAGTTCTGCGAGCCAAGTCCATCGGTTTCGCTCGGGGACCTGTTCAACTTGACTTTTTTGATACCGGGTTGCTTCCCACTTTGGAGGGGACAACCCACAAGAAACTTGACCAACTGCTCCGCGATGTGCTCGCTACCTGCAAAGCGGTTTACGCTGAACATCACGACAGCGAGCCTGATTACCAGTCGCTCTTCCGACTGATTTTCCGCTTTATCGCATCGAAAATGCTTGCGGATCGCGGCTATCCCGGTGACGACTGGTTGCACCCTGATCCCCAACGGGTGATTGCTGCCGTCGACGCATTCTACTTCCGGCAGGCTCCCGATGAGGGAGTGTTGCAGGATCCACTTGTACAGCGCGTCGCGTGGGATAAAATTCGTACCGCGTTCCTCTTTCAGAATCTTTCTGTTGAGGCCTTGGCGTACGTTTACGAGAACACCCTCGTCAGCGAGCGTAATCGCGAAGTCTTCGACACCCATGCCACACCGCCACAGCTCGCCGAGTACATTGTCCAACAACTGCCCTTTGACGAATTGCCACAAGATGAGCGGCGTGTCTTTGAGCCCTTCACTGGGCACGCGCCATTTCTCATTGCTGCGCTTGGACGGCTTCGCACACTTCTTTCTGCCACCATGAATACGGACCAGCGGCATGACTATTTCGTGGGTATGTTACGTGGGATGGAACTCGATGCGTTTGCTCGTGAAGTGGCCCGTTATTCGTTGATCCTTGCTGACTACCCTAATCCTGATGGCTGGGATATCCGGCAGGCTGATGTCTTTTCGTCGCCATACACCGACACGTATCTCCAGCAGGCCAGGATTGTGCTCTGCAATCCACCCTTCAGTGATGTACCAACACGTGGAAAACAAACACGTCTGCCAGCAGGTGCAGCCAAACGGGCGGTTGAGGCACTGAATCGGGTGATGCGCTATCCGCCTACACAGCTTGGTTTCGTCTTGCCAAAAGCTTTTGTGAGCGGTCAGGAATACCGCAATGCGCGGAAGCAATTGGCAGCATGGTATCAGGAGATAGGCATCGTCGCACTCCCTGATACCGTTTTTCAATATTCCGATGTTGAGACGGTTCTACTGACTGCACACGGTGCACGCACGAGAAGCCCACGCCACCGTATCGCTACAGTCAACAAACAGGATTATGATCGATTCCTGCAGACCGGCATCCCTACCTGGCAAGAAGAGCTGCCTGCTGACTTGATTGATGCCGCTGGCTATCCGGTATTCTGGCGTACACCGCTTTGGCGCGTGTGGGAAGATTTAGCCAGACTGCCCCGGCTTGGTGATGTTGCCGAGGTACATCGCGGCATCGAATACCGCATTCCAATGAGCTCTCATAAAGCAGAACTAGTGAGCAGTGAGCCGAGATTGGGATTTGCTGCTGGTCTTGTCAGTGCAAAAGACAACTTTGAGCCGTTCTCTACGGGAAAATTCGCATTTCTAAATACCGATCCTTCGGTTATGCTATATGAGGCCTACAAATTACCGTGGGATCGGCCAAAAGTAATCGCCAATGCGGCTCGTCTGAGTCGCGGCCCTTGGCGAATTGCAGCAGTTATAGATCATCAGGGTCTAGTTTGTTATCAAAGGTTTCACGGAGTTTGGGCCAAGGCAAACACCTCTCTGGAGGAAATCGCATCCGTACTAAACAGCCCTCTATCTAATGCTTTTCTTTATACCCATCCGGCGGCAGGAGGACGCGACAATCAAATACGTGCTATTGAAGACATACCCTTTCCAGATTTCACGACGGCACAAACTCAAACTCTTGTCACTCTTGTAAATCAATATAGGTTATATCGCTCTCAGTGGCTACGAAACGCTGACCAAGCTGAAGAGCTTGGGGAATCTTGCCGACAAGTATTGGCACAAATTGACGCCGAGGTTCTCGCAGCATATGAGCTACCTGCAAGGCTAGAGAAACAGTTGCTAGACACGTTTGCCGGTCATCAACGCCCCGGTCCAGTGCGTTTCACAGGCTATTATCCAGCTAATTTTCGTCCAGCTATTCCGTGGCGCATCTTCATTTCCCAGGGTTTTCAGAATGCCGGTGCCCGCTCTACAATTAGCCGTCTACCAGTGCTGAATGATCCGGTAATCTCAACTGCTGTACGCGATCTCGACGACTCATCAGACGATGATTATGACATCGACGCCGACGCCTGACGCCTACTTACTCGACACCTCAGTTGCCAGTATCGCGTGGGATGGCGGCAACAAGGATCATGCGCTGATTCGAGGGAGATTAAGCGCTCTCGGAGAAAGCACCGTTGCGGTTTGCGCTATCTCCATTGGCGAAGTGGCCTATGGTCTTGACATCACTGATGGTGCCGATCCAAGTCGGCACCAAGCTGTACGTGATGCCCTGGAGACGTATTTTGTCTGGCCTGTAGATAAAGATACAAGTCAGTACTACAGCGTCCTGCGCGGCGAACTTTTCCGGCGATACGCGCCACGCGATAAACGCGGACGAATAAAAGCCAAACGCCCTGAAGAGTTGCGTGATACGACGAGTGCTCGCGAACTTGGCATCCAGGAGAACGATCTTTGGATCGTAAGTGTTGCTGTTCAGTACGACTTGCGTTTAGTCACTCGCGACGATCGACTGAAGCGAATCCTTGAAATTGCTCAATTGAAGTACGGATACGACCGTTACGAGATCTGGCCGGTTTCAGCATCTAGACCAACAGGAGCTTCATAGTCTCTAGCCACTTCCTCGTCAATCAAGACAGATCTCCTCCCCACTGATCATCCAGGCGTACCGACTATCTCTCCACTCCACCTACCCCTCCCCTGCCTCGAATTGCCCCAAATTTGACTCATTTTCCCCGATTGACACATGTGTGCGACAAAGGTAGCATGGTGGCATCCTTTCGGGAAGGAGGTGATGCTCCTCATCATGGATAGCGCCGGGTGTACCAGGGTGCCGTGATCGGGTACACTCGTGTGACCACCAGCGGCGCATGGGGTCTGTCCAGGCGTCTTGACATCGCTGGAGTAGCAGCGTAGCATGGTGGCACTGTAAACACGGAGGAACTATGGCCGGGAAAGACCGGGCCGATGAGGGACGCCAGGCGGGGGTGCCCGCCCGGATCTCCGAGACAACCCACCGCGAGCTGCGCTACGTTGCCGCGGTCTGGTCGCTTGGCGCGAAGGACGGCGCGCCGACGACGATTCGGAGCCTGATCGACCTGGCCTGGGAGACGTTCAAGCAGCAGCGGCCCGATGTCGTTGAGCTGCTGAAACGCGCCGAGCCGGCCGACAACGAGTAGCTATAACTCAATCGATTCTGATGCCTCCCGGCGGTGAGCGGTCGCCACTCCTTCCACCACCGGCAGGCCTGACCAGGAGACAATCTATGGGCTCGCTGACCCATCGCGGTCGGCAGGGTCTGAACGCCTGTACCCTGCAACCGTCCCGCTTCCCGAGGTGGAAGCGCCTGAGCTGTACGTTACCAATCGAGGTTGCCGTTCGATCTTCCGGCCGGCGCGCTGCGCGGCGGTCTCCCAGCAGTGCTGGAGGTGCGCGATGAGGCCGGAAAACCTTCCGCGTATCGCCGCGCGCGTCACGCATGTCCCTGGTGATCTGGGGCCAGGCCTGGCCGCGCTCGCCGACGCGCTCCTGCATACCACCGCCGATCCGGCGCTTGACGATGCCTTCCGTATCGCACATAATTTCAACATCGTCGACGCCCAGATCCAGACCCGCCGCCGCGCCCTTGAGCAGGCCGCCGGCACATTGCGTGAGCAGCTCGCCTCGATCATGGCGCAGCTGGGAGAGGCCGCCTGATGGCCAAGCGCACAGCACTCTACATTCGCTGCTCCAGCCTTGACCAGGTCAAGCGCGGCTTCAGCATCCCAGATCAGCTGGCTCGTCTGCGGGCTGAGGCGAAAGGCGGCGGCGAGCTGGTGGTGGCAGAGTTCATCGACCAGGCCCGCTCGGGCGCCAGCGCTGCCAAGCGTGAGGAGTTTCAAAAGCTTCTCGCCGCCGCACGCCGGCGCGAGTTCGACCGCGTGCGGGTCGAGTCGGTCGACCGCGGCCACCGCAACGACATGGAGCGCCGCCAGTTTGAGGCGGACATGACCATCCTCGAGATCGAGGTGGTCTACAGCGGTGAGCCGGAGAAGCAGGCGCCGCAGTATCGCAAGCTCCAGCGCGGTATCAAGGGCGTGCTGGCCGAGTGGGAGAGCGATGAGACCAGCCAGCGCACTTACAAGCGCCACCGCTACCGTGCTCAGCAAGGCAAGTGGCGCGGCGGGAACATTCCGTATGGTGTGCAGCCTGACGGCCAGGGCTGGTTCGAGCCCGACCCGGAGAGCTACGCGGTGCTGCTCTGGATCCTGGGCAAGCGCGGCGAGGGGATGAGCTACCATACCATCGCCCGCATGCTGAACCAGGGCATCGTGCTTGAGGAGGGCGGAGAGTCGCAGGTGCCGCCAACGCCGGGGTTGTTGATTTACCAACGCCGCCCCTACCTCGAACGCCAGGATCCCGAAACGGGCGAGGTGCTCCACGAACCGCGGCGCATGCCAGCGGGCACCTGGATCGCCTTCACCATCAATGAGATCTGCCGCAAGGCCGTTGACGGAGTCTACGCTGGGATTTTGCGCTGGGGCGAAAACGCAAACCGCTTCCGTGAGGATGCGGATGGCAACCTCAAACGCCCAGTACGCGTCGAGACTGGTCGGCCCCTCATTCCCGAAGCCATCCTCCACCGCGTGCAAGCCGTGGAACTGGCGGTCAAAGATGGCGAAGCCGATCCGATCTCAGCTTCCAGTTCCTATCTGCTCGCATCGCTGCGCTGTGGCCTGTGTGGTGAAGCGGTTCACGGCTATACCAGCACCAAGTATAAGGGCGAGAAGAAGTATCGTTACCGAAAGTACCGCTGTGCTGGTCGGGTGAACAAACCTGGCTCGTGCCAATTGCCGATGTTAAGCGCCGAGGTGCTTGAGCAGGCGGTGCTGGAGGTGGTTCTTGCTGATTTGCAAACGTACAGCCAGGAAGCCCTGCTGGCCGAGATCAATACGGCAATCGCACGCCGGCGAGGCGAGTTGGAGCAAGCAATTGGCGTTACCGAAGATCGCCTGGTCGAACTGAAGCGGCGCCAGAGTGCCACCCTTGATGCACTCTCGTTTCAACTCAAGAACGCCTCCGAGCGGGTGCGCGCCGCGCTAGCCGAGCAGGCCGACGATGCGCTCGCCGCCTGCGACGAGGCCGAGGAGCAGATCCGCAAGCTCCAGCTGGGGATCGAGGTGCTGGATGAGAAGGCCCGGGCGATTGAGCTGACGCTGACCGACCCGTTTCTGGACCCCGCGCGCTGGAACGAACCCGAGGCCCACTTCGCGCTCAAGCGCGCCCTCAACCTGCTGGTCCACGGCATGACCGTGCGGCAGGAGGGGCCGGGCGCCTACTACGTCGAGGTTGAGGTTTATGAAATTCGTGAAAGTGGCTCGTTCGAGAGCGCGTGGGAGTCGAACCCACCGACGCGGCTCGTCACCGCGCCCA
>JBLWKA010000138.1:0-14614 GCA_048381555.1 Oscillochloridaceae bacterium umkhey_bin13 | reverse complement strand
TCTTCGGTGATCGGGAAGCCAAACCCATGGATCTGACCATTGGCACGCCAGAAATCCAGAAAGCCGCTGCGGTTGCTCACATGATGGCCGGTCTGGGCAAAGTAGACCGTCTGCATGCGTGGCAACAGGTCGGCGTTGACCGCACTGGCCTGCTGGGGCAGCAGCGCATTGCGCAACTCGGCCTCGCGGGCCTGGGCCTCGCGCACGGCGGCCTGGGCTTCACGGTAACTCATTGGGGGCGCGCAAAATCGGTCGTGGGGTGCCGGGCCTCGACCTGGCGCACGGCCAGGCCCACGGTGACCACAATCAGGGCGAGCAGGGCTACACTCAAGGCGATCTTCTGCTGGCGTTGGGACATCACAAGCCTCGCATCTATCTACAACGAACAAAAGTGTTAATGCTTTTCTGGCCTGTAACAGGCACTTTAGCGCTTACTGCCCACTATATCGAATCTAAACGGACTTGACAATAGATCTTGAGGAGAGATCAGGGCAACCCATCCAATACCCCATGAGGTGCGGCAACGCCGCACCTCACCCCACCGTCGGAGGCGGATACAATACATTGTCCGAAGGACGATTTATTGTATCCTTGACAACAACCCCAAGACGTCGTATACTCTCTTCACGTTTACAAATGGCCGTGCGGCCCTTTTTTTCGAGTGGATTATTAGTGTCACGATGACACAATCCAAGGTCGCACGGCGCTTTTTCTGATCTGATTTAGTGTTTACTTTACACTAATAAGCCGGGCTTAAGCCCTTGTAAAGTGGAGGTTACCTATGGCACTGGCTCTTTATCATGATACGCCAGCAACGGCAGCAACGCTGGTAGCCGAAATCAACGCCCTGCGGGCCAGTCGCCAAGCGGTGATCCTGGCCCATAACTATGAATACGGCGAGATTCAGGATCTGGCCGATTATGTCGGCGATTCGCTCGGCATGGCCCAGTATGCTGCCAAGAGTGATGCGCCTATTCTGGTCGTGTGCGGGGTTCATTTTATGGCCGAGACCTCGGCGATCCTGTCGCCCGAGAAGATGGTGCTGATCCCCGATCCCGAGGCGGGTTGTTCACTGGCGGACTCGATCACCGCTGACCAATTGCGGGCATGGAAGGCCCAACATCCCGGGGCGGTGGTGGTGAGCTATGTGAATACGACTGCGGCTGTCAAGGCCGAAAGTGACTATTGTTGCACCTCGGGCAATGCCGAACGGGTGATCCGGGCGATCCCCGAAGATAAAGAGATTCTGTTTCTGCCCGATATGTTTCTCGGAAGCTATCTCCGCCGGCAGACCGGGCGCAATATCCACATCTGGGCTGGCGAGTGCCACGTCCATGCGGCGATTCGCCCCGATCTGGTCGAACGCCAGCGCGCCGCCTATCCCCAGGCCGAGTTCCTGATCCATCCTGAGTGTGGCTGTGTCAGCAGTACGATGCACTATCTGGCGACCGGCAAGATCAGCCCCGAAGGTACCCATATCCTCTCGACCGAGGGCATGATCCGCCACGCGGCGAGCAGTGGCACCAGCCAGTTTGTGGTTGCCACCGAGATCGGCGTGCTCCATCGTATGCGCAAAGCGAACCCCGAAAAAGAGTTTCTGCCGATTGATGAGTCGATCAGTTGCAAGTATATGAAGATGATCACGCTGGAGAAGGTGCGCGACTGTCTGCGCGATCTGCGCCATGTGGTGACGGTTGAGCCAGAATTGGCGAACCGGGCCCGAGGGGCGATCGAGCGGATGATCGCGCTGTAAGACTTTTTGGGTTTTAGGTTTTAGGTTTTGGATTGCGCCGCATGGCATCACCAAGCCAAAGCTTGCGTTGCGCAAAGCGGTATTATCAATAGTAATGGGTAACACCATGCAAATCACACCTCCTTGTTCGCCTCGTTCGGTGCTGACCAGGCTGCCCCGGCCCCTCACCACCCGACGCACGGGTGTGCTGGTGATTGGCGCGGGGGCCGCTGGCCTGAGTGCGGCTTTGGCAGCAGCGATCCAGACCGAGGTGCTGGTGCTGGCACGGGGCGCGCTCCCGGCAAGCAATTCGGCCTTGGCCCAGGGTGGCATTGCTGCGGCCCTTGATACCGCCGATTCGCCATTGGCCCATATCGCCGATACGCTCGTTGCTGGGGCCGGTCTGGCTGATGAGCCTGCGGTAGCGACCCTGGCCCACGCGGCCCCTGACCTGATGCGTGAACTGGCCGCCGTCGGGGTGCCCTTCGAGCGGGCCGATGCCACCACCTTTGCGCTGGGCCTCGAAGGTGGTCACTCGGCGCGGCGGATTGTCCATGTTGGTGATGCAACTGGCTGGGCGGTTACGGCAACCTTGATTGATCAGGCCCGCGCTCATCCCCGCATTACTTTGCTTGAGGGCTGGCAGGTTGCTGATCTGCTAAGCGCCGCAGGCCGGGTGCAGGGTGTGCTGGCCCGCGATCCCGCCGGCCAGTGGCAGCGCATGCTCGCCGAGGCGACGATTCTGGCGAGTGGTGGCGCGGGGGCGCTGTATGGGTTGACCAGCAATCAGCCTACTGCGCTCGGTGAAGGTATGGCGATGGCCTACCGCGCCGGGGCGGCCCTGGCCGATATGGAGTTCGTGCAATTCCATCCGACGGTCTATCGTACCCAGAGCGGCGAGGGCTTTCTGATCACCGAGGCGGCCCGGGGCGAGGGCGGCATCCTGCGGACGCTTGACGGCACACGGTTTATGCCCGCCTACGATCCGCGGGCCGAACTGGCCCCCCGTGATGTGGTGACCCGTGGCATCTATGCGGCGATGCGGGCCAGTGGCAGCGACCATGTGCTGCTTGATCTGACCCACCTGCCCCGCACACAGATCGAGCATCACTTCCCGACGATCTGTGCCCGGCTGCGCGAAGAGGGCCTTGATCCGGTTACGACGCCCATCCCGGTGGCCCCAGCGTCGCATTATGTGATGGGGGGCGTGCGCACCGATCTGGAAGGTGCCACCAATTTGTCCGGCCTGTATGCGGCTGGCGAGGTTGCCTGCACGGGGGTGCATGGCGCGAACCGCCTGGCCTCCAATTCGTTGCTCGAATGCCTGGTCTTTGGGCGACGGGCTGGTTTGGCGGCAGCCGATCAACCGGCGAGCCAGCGCTGGGGCCTGGCCTCGGCTGATCTGGCGCAGCGGGGTCTGCATCGGGCTGATCAGCTAACCGACCGGGCGCTCTCGCCCAATTGGCGTAGCGAACTGGCCGCAATCATGACCAGCGCGGCCGGCCCTTTGCGGACTGGCGAGTATTTACGCGCCGGGTTGGCGGCCCTCGCCGCATGGCCGACCCAGGCTGATCCAAGCGACTCCGAGGCGATCACGGCAGCGAATGCCGCCCTGACCGCCCGCCTGATCATCACGGCGGCCCTCTTGCGCGAAGAGAGTCGCGGCGGCCACTTTCGCAGTGATTTCCCGCATCAGCACGAAGCCCTGCGTGCCCATAGCCTGATGGTGCGTGATGCCGAGCCAACCCTGATTACTACCGTTGCCCCGCTCCCCACGCTGGCCCATGCCGCCGATTAAGCCCCTAAAGGATAGCGCCGTGGATCTTTCCAAACAATTGATTGATGATTTGGTCGCCCGCGCCCTGGCCGAGGATCTCGGGACGGGTGACCTGACCACCCTGGCAACGATTTCGGCCACCACCCAGGCCGAAGCCGCCTTTGTCTTTCGTGAGCCGGGGGTGCTGTGTGGGTTGCCCGTGGTACGGGCCGTGTTCGCGGCCACCGATCCGACGCTGGTATTGACGACCCTGGTCGAAGAAGGCAGCCCAATTGCAGCGGGCCAGCCAGTGGCGACGATCCGAGGTGCGGCGCGCGGTCTGCTCAGCGGCGAGCGGGTAGCGCTCAATCTGCTCCAACGCCTGAGCGGGATTGCGACAATGGCGGCGCGGTATGTGGCAGCAGTTGCCGGTACTCGGGTCCGGATTCTCGATACCCGCAAAACGACTCCCGGCTTACGGGCCTTCGAGAAGTATGCGGTACGGGTGGGCGGGGCGACCAACCATCGTTTTGGCCTCTACGATGGCGTGATGCTCAAGGATAACCATCTGGCGATCCTGGCCGCCGAGGGGCTTGGGCTAGGGGCGGCGGTGCGCCGGGCGCGGGCCAACGTTGGGCCGATGGTGTGTGTGGAGGTCGAGGTCGAGAATGTGGAACAGGCCGCTGAGGCTGCCGAAGCCGGGGCTGATCTGATCCTGCTTGATAATATGCCGCCCGACCAGTTGCAGGCGGCGGTTGCGGTGATTGCTGGCCGCGCCCGCACCGAAGCCAGCGGCGGCATCACGTTGGAGACGATTGGCGCAGTCGCAGCCAGCGGGGTGGACTTTATTAGTGTCGGTGCGCTGACCCACAGTGCCCGCGCCCTCGATATTGGCCTGGATATGCGGTAGGGCCGTAGGGACGCAGCACGCTGCGTCCCCGACCACTTCCGAGCCATACCATCAGGCGGGTCGCTGGAGCGTGCCTACCGTTTTCGGCTCGCGCCGCATCGGCTGGGGGCGTAGATAGGTCAGGCTACGCCAGAGCCATTCGGCGGGACCGTAGCGGAAGCGTGCCATCCACCAGTGGCTAAGTGGGATCTGTAGGGCGTAGATCGTGACGGCCAGCAGCAAGCCCGCCGCAACCCCAACCTGGTTGAAGAAGCCGAGCCCATAGCCATAGAAGATCAGCGTGGCGATGATCGATTGCAGCAGATAATTGGTCAAGCCCATTTGGCCCACCGGCGCCAAGCGGGCCAGATAGCGATCCCAGGGTGCGCGCTGGCTCAGCAGGGTTACCGCCCCCAAATAGCCGAGACTCTGGCTCAGGCCACCCAGGCTCAGAAAGAAGTTGGCGATCGCCAGACTCCAGCCGATCTCGGTGCGCCCAACCTGAGTGAACATAACTGTGGCGATCAGATTAGCGGGCAAGCCAATTGCAAAGCCCCAGATCGCCAAACGGCGGAAGAGCGGGCGATGGGCTTCCAGGTCACGGAAGACCCCCTGACGGCCCAGGTAGGCCCCGATCAGGAACATGGTCATAATCATCGGCACCATGGCAATGCTGCCCGTCCAGACGGTTTGCAGATCGCGGGCGCGCTGGGCGGTCACCTCGGCGAAGTTGCCACTGCCATACGCTACCAGGGCACGCTCGCGTTCGGCCGCAAAGATCGCATTCTGCTGCTCAAAACTCGCCTCGATCTGCACTGCCGCTTCGGGAATGGTGCGGCCCCATTCGATCAGGCCCGCCAGCGCAAAACTACCCAGTTGCAGGATCGTCCAGAAGACCGCCGCCCAGATCAACAGGGTGCGCGGCTGCTTAACCCGCGCAAAGAGTAGCAAAAAGCCCCCGAGCAAGGCATAGATCGTCAGGATGTCGCCGATCCAGATCAGGTAGGCGTGAATCAGGCCGAAGCTAAGCAGGACAAGCAAGCGGCGCAGGTACAAGGGCACGAACGAACCGCCGCGGGCCTGGGCGCGTTCGAGTTGCAAGGCAAAACCGAGTCCAAACAGTAACGAAAAGAGCGGGTAGAACTTACCTTCGGTGAACATATGGACGAACCAGGTTGCCAGTTGGTCATACCAGGGCAAAGGGCTGCTTGCCGGCAGCAAATAGTTCTGGAACGGGTGACTGAACATATACATGTTCACCGTGATAATCCCGAGCAACGCAAAGGCCCGCAGAATATCCAGCGTTGCGATGCGCTCGGTTGCAGTAACCGGGGCCGGGGTGGATGCCATAGGGGGTACTCCTTCAACTTCTTCAGTAGGGATTGTAGGGACGCAGCACGCTGCGTCCGGTAACCTCGGCAACAGCATATGCTTACGGGTTCAGTTCCAACAGTGCCCTTGGTCACCATTAGCGTTCTACCGATCGTCATCCTGGATCCGCCTTGATCTGTTCATCCTCGACCCTGAGCAAGCTGGGCGAGGCAAAGCCTGCCAAGCAGAGCAGCGTCGAAGCCACGCCACCAAGAATGAAGATGCCACGCACATCCATAACCGTGCCGAGCAGCGCGGCCAGCCCCAGACCAAGTGGCGCGGCCAGGCCCATCACCGTATTCAGCAAGGCGAGGACGCGACCCTGGAGTGCATTGGGAACCTGGATTTGCAGGATCGCCAGCAGCGGCGCATTGCCAGTCGAAAAGGTGACCCCACTCAGCGTCCACCAGACCACCGCCAGCCAGAACATATTGGGCGGCGCGAGGGCGGTCAGGGCGACGGTGCCACACGAGATCGCGAACGAGACCAGTACCGTGATGATGCGGCGGCGGAAGATCGGCACAATGGCAATCAGCGCTCCACCTGCAATGATGCCGATCCCGGCCAGACCTTCCATCAAGGCCACTTCATTGACCCCGCCACCAAAATGTTCGCGCACCAAGAGCGGCGTAAGCGTAAAGGTGGGCATAATCGTTAAGACGACCAGTCCAACCAGCAGATAGAGTATGCGTAGGCCGGGGCTGTGGGTTACGACCTGTACGCCACCCACAAAATCTTGCCAGAGACTAGTACCCTGGCCAGCGGTGGGGGCGGGTTGCGGCACTGCGAAGATCAACAGCGGGATGAGCCCCAGCAGCGCGGTGAACACATCAACCAGCAGGGCACCCTCGAAGGGCACGAAGGCCAATAACAAAGCCCCCAACGGCGCTGCCGCAATCGTCATCGCACCCTGGAGCATCTGGTTCAGGCCGGCCACCCGTTCCAGCCAACTCTGGGGTACGAGCATTGCGGTACTGGCTGCGGCCGCTGGCGCTTGAAACGCCTGCATACTGCTGCGGATCGCCATCATCAGGTAGATCTGCCAGAGCTGGATCTGATCTTGTTGGAACAGGAACACCAGCACAAGCATACACACGGCCGAGATCGTATCGGTGACGATCATCATCAACCGGCGGCTCAGCCGATCGGCCATAATCCCGCCCAGTGGCCCGAGTAGGGCCTGGGGCAACAGGGCCGCGATCCCTGCCAGCGCCAGGGCCGCCGGAGTGCCAACTTCGAGTGTGATCCACCAGATTAGTACAAATTGGGTTAACGCACTCCCCATCAACGAAAGCGCCTGACCCGTCCAGATACTCCAGAAACGTAGCCGCCATGGGCCTGGCGGGGTCAGGTTTTGCGCCGCAACCGGTGGTGGCGCAAGATCGAGGCTCATTGGGTTGCTCCAGGTGTTGGTTGGTAGCTAATAGATTGTCATGATTGACAATCTATTAGCACTATAACAGTGCTAAAATAGATTGTCAATCATGACAATGTACTGTGCAGGGCGATTGCAACGATCCTGCACCTGGGACTTGCCCAAGGAAGGTTATGGGACGCAAGAGTTTAGTTGAAGAGCGGCGGGTAGCGATCCTGGCGGCCTTCGAGCGTTGCATCGCCCGTGACGGGCTTGATGTGCCGCTTGACCGGATCGCCGAAGAGGCGGGCATGCCCCGCAGTCTGATCCGTCACTACCTGGGTAATCGCGACGAAATGGTGATGCAGGTGGTGTATCAAATTGCCACTACCTACCCGGAGCGGATTGTGGCGGATCTTGCGCAGGCGGCGGCCCGAGGCGAGGCCGCCCTGCTTGATCTATTCTTTGGTGACGGTCTTACCAACCCCGCCTGGGACGAAGTGCTCCATGCGGTACTGAGTGCGCCACCACAGCGTTACCCCGAGGCACGGGCCACGATTGCGGCGATGTTTCAACGCATCTGCGACAGCCTGGCACGGGTGCTCGGGCAGCTCTACCCTACGGCCCCAAGCGAGTCTTGTACTGCCACAGCGTATGGCCTGCTCTGTCTGATGCTGGCCCACGACGATCTACGCTGGCTCGGCTTGCCATTAGCCCACGCCCAGTTGGCCCGGAGTCAGGCCCTGATCTTGTTACGGGCGTTAGCGTGAGTAGGTTGCGATGCCACCTGTGTGGCCTATCAAGCCCGCGAAGGCGGGCTTGGCAAACCGTAGCCCGCGGCGTGAGCCGCCGGGCCAGCGGACGTTGCTCAAGCCCTGAATCTACTACAGCCGCTCATAGCAAGCCAGGTTAAAAGTCGGTATAATGCACCTATCACATGATGAGTAGGCGTTTCATAAGGAGTTGTACGATGCTTGAGTTGCCCACCGGGCCACTGGTCAGTACTGATTGGTTGGCTGAACATCTGCATCATCCCCAGGTGCGGGTGGTTGATATGCGTGGGACGGTATTGCCGCCAACCGCGCCCAAACCACACTATTTTGGGCGGCGTGACGACTATCTCACGAGCCATATTCCCGGGGCGGTCTATCTGGATTGGACTACCGATCTGGTTGATCTGGACGATCCGGTGTTGGTGCAGGTGGCACCACCCGCGAAGATCGCGCAGGTGCTTGGCGATCTTGGGATTGGTGATGATACGCTTGTGATTGCCTACGATGACTGGTATTCGATGTTCGCCGGTCGCTTGCTCTGGGTGTTGCGTTACTATGGCTTCGAGCAGGCCAGGGTGCTTAATGGCGGTCTGATCAAATGGCAGGCCGAGGGTCGCCCGCTGACTGCCGAACTCCCGGCTCATCCGCCTGCAACCTTCACACCCCAGCCCCAGCCCGCGCTGCGCAAGAGCGCTGATCAGATCCTGGCCGCCCTTGGCTCCGATACCTTGCTGATTGATGCGCGCAGTGCCAAAGAATATCGCGGCGAGGAGTCGCGGGCTGTGCGCTGCGGTCATATCCCTGGGGCGGTCAATGTCTTTTATCAGAGCCTGCTGAGCGCCGAGGATCATACCTACGCCACCCCCGACGAGTTGCGCGCACGTTTTGCCGCCGCCGGGATTGCGCTCGATACCCTTGATGAGCGTGAGGTCGTTGCCTATTGCAATGGTGGTGTTTCGGCGACTCCAGCTGCTCTGGCCCTCGAACTTGCCACCGGCAAACGAGTCTCGCTCTACGATGGCTCCTGGAATGAGTGGGGCAATGATGAGGCGAAGCCGCTCGAACGCTAGTTGCCAGGAGGTGTATGGACACGGAGTTTATGCTTGATACGCCACGGGTGCGCAGTTTCATTAGCGAGGTGCGGAGCGCTCTAGCCGAATATCCCGTCGCCGAGGCCCTGCATAGTCTGGAGCCTGCGTTTGTCAGTCTGCTCGCCGATCCTTCTTGGCTCCCCGAAGAGTTTATGCGCCCCGCGTCCGAAGGGGGCATGGGCGGGGGCATCGCCACCTGGCTGATCTACCGCTCGGCCTCCAGCGATCTGTCGCTCTTTGCGCTGGTGGTGCCAAGTGGGAGTGCCACCCCCGTCCACGATCATTTGGCCTGGGGCTTGGTGGGCCTCTATACGGGTGAACAGGACGAACGGGTCTATCGGCGGTTACATCCTGCGAATGGTCACGACCATGGCGATCATGCCGAATTGGAATTGACCCAGCAGAACCATCTGCGCCCCGGTGATTTTTACCTGCTAATGCCGCCCGAGGGTGACATCCATAGTGTGGCGACGATCTCGCGGGAGCCGTCGGTCAGCATTCATCTGCTGGGCAATGATACCGGCTGTGTCTGGCGGCATGCCTATGACCCCGAGGCCGGTACGGTGCGTGATTTTCGCTCCGGCTGGAGCAATCTGGCCTGCCGTGATGAAGCCGCGGCTGCCGAGTAAAGGCCACGATGCGCCAGATCATTACGACCTACTATCTTGAGCAGACCGACCCGGCCCAACTCTGCCCCGCCCGCCCCGCCCCCGCCCTGATGCTGATGCGGGCCGAGGAGCCAAGCCCCGAGTTGGGGCGCTTCCTGTATACGGCGGTTGGTGGCAACTGGTACTGGACCGACCGGCTCAGTTGGGATTATGCCCGCTGGCTCGCACGCTTAAGCCGACCCGGGATCGAAACCTGGGTCGGCTATGTAGCCGGTACGCCGGTGGGCTACTTCGAACTCGATCACGAGGGTGAGAGTGTCGAGATCGCCTACTTCGGGTTGGTGCCGCGTTTTATCGGGCGCGGGCTGGGTGGTGCCCTGCTGACCGCCGCGATCCAGCGCGGTTGGGCCTTGGGTGTCAGCCGGGTCTGGGTGCATACCTGTAGCCTGGACGGGCCAACCGCATTGGCAAATTATCAGGCCCGGGGCATGCGCCAGTACAAACTCGAACAGCACGAAGCTGAGCTTGCTGACGCTCCTCCCGGGCCTTGGTAAAGCCTAATCGCCCGCCGGGGTACGCTGGCGCTGGCGCTCGTAGCGCTCACGGGCACGCCGTGCCAAGGCCAGGGCGCGCTTTTCGCCGTGTTTGGCAATCGAGTACGAGGTGCGCCGGATACGGTTGCCCTCGCGCCACGTCGCTTCATACACCTCGCGCCCGTCTTTGACCGCACGGCGCACTCCGACAATTCCGGTGCTGGTGCGCGAGACACCAATCACCTGCCGCTCGGTGCGTGGCTTGCCCAGTTCCTGCTCGGCCAAGTTGCGCCATTCGAGCGCCGCCCCGAGGGCTGCCAGCCGGTCACCATAGACCGAGTCCGAAAAGAATTTGCTGCGGTGCTGCTTGTTCCAGGTCACCCGTACAAAATAGCCAAAGGTGCGCTTGGCCGGGTGATCGATCCGGGTCACCCCTTTGTGCTTGGTCGTCTTGGGGCGTAGCCGGGGCGGCAACTTACGGGTATCAACCTCGGGTGTCCCCCGCAAGGCCGCAAGGGCCTCTTCGCGGGTCAGACTAGGCTGCTCGTTGCGCAACTCAACTAAAAGATCGGAGTTAAGCGTAGGCGGCGGCGTATAGCGTAACGACGCCATCGGATCATCAATCACTACCGATGTCCCGACGGCCTGATGATGTGCCGTGGACTGCTCGGCAATAGTTTGGGGCACACGCAGTTGGCGACGCGACATAGCGTAAGGCTCCTTGAGCTGATCAGTTATGATTGGCTTTGCTGCTTGGGGGCATGATCAGCATACCAGAATTTATGCGTCGTAGTGCCCAAACTGCCAAAATTACTGGATATCTTCACTATCGAAGGTGAAAAGATGCCCTCCCTCATCATGGCAGATCAACCCCAGGCGAGCCATGCTATGATACGCAGACCTAATGACATCGGGAAAATATGTTTTCCATGATGTTCCAGCCGAATACCGTGGTTCTCCAAGCATCTTTCCTTCCGTTGCCTTCGGATCTCCGAAGCGCCCGGATGGGCCAATTCGACACTTATGGGCAGATCAGGGCATGTTGTGGTGATCGGGGCCGGCCTGGCGGGCTTAGCTGCGGCGCGGCGCTTACAGACGGCTGGCCTTCAGGTGACGGTGATCGAGCGTGAACCAACTGTGGGCGGGCGGGCGCGTACCGCTGTGGTCGAGGGCTGCCAGATTGAACTCGGGGCCGAGTTTCTGGCTAGTTTTTATACCCGAACGCTGACCTTGATTGACGAACTTGGGCTGCGTCATACGCTCCAACGCATTCCACGCAGTTCGGCCATCCTGCGCGCCGGCCAGTTGCACCCGCTCTGGCCAAGTGCCCGGGTCGCCTTTACTCATTTGGTGGGAACACGTGGCAAGCTGGCTCTCTCGTATCTGCTTGGCTCACTGGTGCGTCACGGCCATCTGCTTGATCTGCAGGCGTTTGCCCAGGCACAACCGATTGATGATGTCTCGGTGAGTGCCTATGCCCAGGCTCACCTTTCGACCGAACTACTTGAATATGTGCTCCAGCCCCCCATCTCGGGCATCTTCTATTGGACCCCCGAGCGTACTTCACGGGCGTTGTTGCTGCTGGTATTGCGGGCGGGCCTGAGTCGCCCAACCGGTTTGCAACTCTTTACTCTGCGCGATGGGCTCGGTCAGTTGGCCCAGGCCCTCGCCCACGAACTCGAGGTGCGCACAGGCGTGGCGGCGCTACAGGTCGAACCCGCCGCCACTGGTGGGTTTCAGGTGCATACTCAGGTGGCAAACCAGCCGGTGACACTGGCGGCTGATGGGGTCGTCATCGCTACCACCGCAACGGCGGTACCAACCCTGTTGCCCTGGCTCGACGAAGCGCGACGCAGCTTCTTTACGTCCGTCACCTACTCTGCGACGATCAACCTTGCGGTGGGCACCCGGCAACCTTTGCCAGACAACGTGTATGGCCTACTCTTCCCACGCCGCGAAACGCCCTTCCTGGCCTCGGCCACCGTGCAGACGGTGAAGAATCCCGCGGCTGCGCCACCTGGTCACGATGTAATCTGCCTGCACCTGAGTGGCCCCGCCAGTGTGGCGCTCTGGCAGCAAGAGGATCAGCATCTGGCGCGTTTGATGCTGGCTGATCTGCAACGCCTAGCCCCGGCCTACGAACTGCACACCCCGCTCCAGTTCCAACGCCTTTATCGCTGCCCTGAAGCCTTGCCCGAATTTGATGTCGGCCACTTCGGACGCCTGCGCCAGTTTACTCATGGCTTGATCGAGCAACCCGGCATCACGTTTGCGGGTGATTATCTCGGTGGCCCCTTTATCGAAGGTGCGATCCTGAGTGGCGAACAGGCCGCTGACCGCCTTGTGCAGACCCTCGCCGCCCAATCATTGGCTCTGTAGTTGCTACCCTGGTGCAGGCTTGATCACCGCAATAGCCACCACGTTACATGCCTAACCTGAAGCACTCCTAGGCTCAGCGATCTTGAGGCGGCACCCTGATCAGGACTTGCCATGAACCCACTCCTCACACCGGAACCACCCTGGCGGCACTATCTGCTTGGTGGCGGCCAGGCCATCCCAGATCCTGACGGCAAGCTGCGTTTGCAAATCAGTGCGACCAGTCGCCAGCAGTACCGTGATGCCCAACTTGACGATTACCAAGCTGGGGTGACTCAGCCCCTTTTGCATCAGCCGCCGCTGCGTTTGCAGATCACGGCTCGCTTCTCGCATCCGGCTGGACGGCTCCGGGGAACCGCTGGCTTTGGCTTGTGGAACTACCCAAGTGCATGGCCGCCGCGCCCGCCCCAGGCGATCTGGTTTTTTTATGGTTCGTCGCCGGGTGATCTGCCACTTGCGTTAGGCGTACCGGGGAACAATGGCTGGAAGGCTGCTACGATTGATCTGCAACGTGGCCTGGGCTTGCTGCCGTTTGGCCCGTTGCTGGCCCCTGTGATGCGGATCCCGTGGCTCCAGCGGGCCTTTTGGCCGCCGATCCAGCGGGCCATCGGGGTGGCCGAAGTGGCCGTGCCGGTAGCGATGGACGCTTGGCATACCTATCAGATCGAATGGGGGCCACAGACCAGCCGCTTCCTGGTTGATGGGCGGGTCATCCTAAGTGATGCGCCCTCGCCCCGTGGCCCCCTTTGCGTCGTCGCCTGGGTTGATAACCAGTATCTGATCGCTACGCCCCAGGGTCGGCTGGGTTGGGGCTTGCTTGATCTGCCGGAAGCCCAAACTCTTGATCTGGCCGAGGTGAGTCTCGATCCGTTACCGGCGTAGGGACGCAGTGCGCTGCGTCCCTACGTCGGCCCCATCTCACCATGTCACACTCATCATGGCACAATTGAGGCCCGAGCCAATCCCGAGCAGGCCAACATGATCGCCGGGTTGCAGCCGGTTAGCTTCGACGGCCTGGGCCAGGCTGATCGGCAGGGCGGCTGGCCCGATATTGCCAAGCACCTGGTAGTTCAAGGCCATTTTGCTGGGCGTCAGACCCAACGCTTCGCCCAGCGCGGCAGTGTGGCGGGCACTGACCTGATGCGGGGCGTACAACGCAATCTGATCGTCCGACCAGTTCGGCAGGGTCTCTTGAGCTAAGGCCCAGGTCTCGGTTGCCAGTTGCACTCCGGCGATCAGCAAAGCACTTGCATCGGTCTGCATATAACTCGAAGTTCCAAAACAGAGTTGGTTGTGTTCGGTGGCGGCTCGCATTGCCATACCATTAAGACGATGGCTCTGGCGACTGTAGTCGCTGTGCGCCAGCACCATCGCGGCCGCCCCTGAACCGAGGGTCAGGGTGGCAAAATTGTCGCGTAGCTCTTGCGACGTGGTTTCGGGGCGCTGCAAGCGGCGCAGCGTCTCGAGCACAATATCTTGCGAGCCTTCGCCATTCACAATCAGGGCGTGGCTGATCGCGCCGCGCTCGATCATCATGGCGGCGATCTGCATCCCGTTCAGAAAACCGAGACAGGCGTTGCGCACATCGAAATTAAGCGCATGCGGGCCAAGGCCAAGATCACGATGCACAAAACAGGCACTTGACGGCTCAAGAAAGGCTTGACAGACCGACGTATTGATCACCACCCCAATCTGGGACGGGTCAACCTCGGCCGCAGCCAGGGCCTTTTGGGCTGCGAGGGTCGCCGCCGTATCGGGCCGGGTGCCCTCATCCCAAAACCGACGTTCGTTAATCCCCGAGAGCGCCGCCAGCCAGCCACGAGGGATTCCAAAGCGCTGCATTGTTTCGCTGATCTGATCTTCGATCCAGTCTGAACTGATCCGATGTGGCGCTAACTCGTAGGCGAGCGCCTCGATAGCGACGTTGGTAAAACGCACGCCGAGCCTCCCCCTGAAACTTAACCCTTGCAAACCAACAGGTATCGTACCATACTTCTTGGATTGGTGGGGTTGGGCTGTGTGGTGGGGGGGAGGCGCCCCCCCCGCGGTTTGTGTTTGGGGTTGGGGGGGCGCCGGCCCCCCCACACCACACCCCCGGCGGGGGGGCTGTCGGTGCGCCCGGGCGGGGGGC
>JBLWKA010000137.1:0-14791 GCA_048381555.1 Oscillochloridaceae bacterium umkhey_bin13 | reverse complement strand
CTGCGGCTGGGGCGGTGGGCGGTTCGGCTCACCGGCTGGCGACTGCTCCGCCAACATCTCCGGCTCGGCCAGCCAGTCGCGGAGCTGGAGCCCGGCGCCGGCCCCATTGGTGGTGGACTCAGGCATAGGTGGTGCTTCTCCCTGTGATCATCATAGGCTTTGCAAGCATCGTCGCACAGGGAGGGCGCGGAGGCATCAGTGAGGATGGATGATGTAGTCGCGTAGAAGTTATGAAGGGCATTGAGCTACGCTGTTGAAAAACCTATAATGCCATCATGATCAGCTCACGCGAAGCACATCAGCGTCATGCTCGGCACTATTTCACCATCCTTGCCAATCTGCAAGACGCCTATGACACCGGTGGAGCGCAGATGACTGCCGCTCTGGATCAGTTTGACGCGAGTTGGGGCCAGATCCAGCGCTCCCAACAGTGGGCGAGCTCTCGCCTGAACCATGACCAGGTTGCCGCCGCCCTTTGCAATGCGTTCGCCGGCGTTGGCATTCCCCTCATCGATCTCCGCTTCGGTGTCGAAATTGTGATGAACTGGCTGCGAGTAGGGCTGCAAGCCGCCGAACAACTTGGCCATCGCCAGGGTGAAGGCGTGCATCTGACCCACCTTGGTGTAGCGGCGATCCGAATCGGTGCCTACCAGCATGCGATCACCTGCCTCGAACGGGCAATGCAAATCAACCGGGAACTTAGGATCGAGGAGGATGATCCGACTAATCATGGCAATCTTGGGATTGCTTACGCCAATCTTGGTGACTATGCAAAGGCGACCAGCCACTACGAAACGGCCATTGCGCTCGCCCAGGCAAACAACGACACGCGAAGCGAAGCGATCTGGGTTGGCGATCTCGCCAACGTCTATAACGAAACTGGTCAGTTTGCACAGGCGCTTGCCGCATATGAGCGGGCGATTGCCTTGAGCCGGCAGAGCGGGCACCGCCAGAACGAGGCGAACCAGCTGGGGAACCTCGGCAATGTGTACCTGCAGATGAATGCCTACCAAAACGCGATGCAGTGCTACGAGGCAGCGATCAGTATCGGGCGCGAGCTTGGTGACCGCCAGACACTGGCGCATCACATTGGAAACCTGGGTGTCGTCTCCTTCGAGTTGGGCCGATATGATGAAGCCGAGCGGTATTATCGCGAGGCGCTACAGCTGGCGCACGAGGCGCGCGACCGTCGAGTCGAAGCCAAGCAACTCGGGAATCTTGGCAATCTTGCGCTGACCCAGAACCAACTTGACTCAGCGCTGGCCTATTACCATGAAGCTTTGGAAATCATGCGCGCAATCAGCTACCCTCAGGGCGAAAGTACACAACTCGGCAATATGGCGCTGGCATTGCGAAAGCAAGGTCAGTTTGTGGATGCCCAAGAACACTACCGGCACGCGCTGGACATCAGCCGGAAACTCGGCGATCAACAAAATGAGGCGATCTGGCTTGCTGGAATAGGGGATCTGCTGGCAGAGCAAGGCCAGCACGAACAGGCGATTAAACACTACGAAGAAGCTCTTGAAATTTCCAAGCGTCTTGGGCTTATACGCTTGCGAGGCTCGTTCTCATTCAACCTCGGCCTGTCACTCGCAGCACTCGAACGGCACGAAGCGATGATCGCGGCATTTGAGGAGGCGCGAGGTTGCTTTCGTCAATCGCAGGCTAATCAGCAGTTGGAACAGGTGGAGCAACTATTGGGATACCTTCGCGAGACACTGAGGGAGAGCGGCAATGCACACGATGATTAAGGAGGGAGCAAATGAAATCCCAAGTAGGTGTTCGCACTGCTCACCTGCGTCACGCCCGCCACTATGTGCGAGTGCTCACAGATGCGCAATATAAACTCTACCTCAAGGGAAACCAGCAGATGGCATTGCAGTTATTTGATGAAGAGCGGCTACAAAGCGATAGCGCCTGGACGTGGCTGCTCGTCCAGCCACCCTCAACGAGAACTGACAAGCTACTGCTTATCCTCGCAAATGCGACAGCTGCTATGGGCGATCTACGCTATGACGTACGTCGTGAACGCATACCGCGCCTCGAAGCGCAGCGAGATGCTGCACGGCGCCAAGGAGATAAGCAAGCAGAAGGAGCAGCGTTGGGCAACTTGGGACTGGCCTTTGCAAAGCTTGGAGATCTTCACACTGCCATCAAGTACTATGAAGAGCATCTCGCTATTGTTCGTGAAACCAATGATCGACGTGGTATCAGCAAGGTGCTTGGCAACTTGGGTGAAGCCTACCGAAATTTGGGGGATTACCACAAATCGATTGAGTATATGGAACAAGTGTTGTTAATTGCGCGTGATATCGGAGATCGGCGAGATGAGGGGGCTGCACTTGGCAACCTTGGCCTGGCCTATGCAGATCTCGGCGAAAGCCAAAAATCCATTGAGTATATGGAACAGGTACTGACAATTATGCGCGAAGTTGGGGATAGATGGGGTGAGGGGGCTGCGCTGGCCAATTTGGGGAATGCTTCTCACTCCCTGGGCGATTACCGCTCCGCAATCGCGTACTACGAGCAGGATCTCACTATCGCACGCGAGCTTGGTGACCGGCGAGGAGAGGGTGTTACATTGGGTAATCTGGGCCTTGCATGCCACGCCCTGGGCGATTACCGCTCCGCGATCGCGTACCACGAGCAGAGTCTTGCTATCGCGCGCGAGGTGGGAGACCGATGGGGTGAGGGAGATGCGCTC
The DNA here is from genome assembly GCA_048381555.1 of Oscillochloridaceae bacterium umkhey_bin13. Taxonomy (GTDB): domain Bacteria; phylum Chloroflexota; class Chloroflexia; order Chloroflexales; family Chloroflexaceae; genus Viridilinea. Next base: position 12,087 of record JBLWKA010000137.1, on the reverse strand, counting down.
GGCAACTTGGGCATTGCTTACCGCAACGTGGGCGATATCAACAACGCAGCCACATATCTTAAGCAGCATCTTCAGATCGCGCGCGAAGTTGGAAATCGTAGAGGCGAAGCAAACGCGCTAGGCAATCTGGGCAATGTGTATTACGCTGAGGGCGATTACAGCTCCGCAATCGCGTATCACGAACAGGATCTGGCCATTGCTCGTGAGCTCGGAAACCGACAAGGGGAAGCGCATACGCTCGCCAATCTGGCCAGCGCTTATACAGCCCAGGGCGACCACCAAACCGCGATAAGCTACTACGAGCAGGCTTTGACTAAAGCTCGCGAGATTGGAGATCAGCACGGTGAGGGAAAGACGCTCGGAAACCTAAGCATTACCCACCACAATCTTGGCGATATGCAACAGGCAATCGAATGCTTTGATCAGGCAGTTCGGCTTTTCCGCTCCATCAATTTGAAGGCAGACGAGGCAATGTTGAATTGGCGGGTAGGGGCACTCTATGGACAACAGGGAAACATAGCACAAGCCATCGAACTGATGCAGACAGCAGTCGATTTGTACTATGCCATTCGGCATCCTAATGCGGAGCCATGTGCTGATTATTTGGCACGGGTACGGGCGTCATTGAACGCACAGCAGACGGAATAAACATAGCGCTGTCTGCAAAAACAGCGTACTGCCATGGCCGTCAATTGGAACCGTCGTGCCCTGTGCAAAGAGAGCGTGGCTTCTTACTCCTCGAGGTCAGCCTCACTTAAGCGTCGCTGCAAGATAGCCAGCCACCTTGCATCGCGTTCAGCATCAGGGTGATTCACTGCGTAAGCGAAGTCAACATAGACCTGGATGCACGCGATAGCGCGGCGGAGGTCGCCCTGCTGTTCGTAGAGCAGTCCCAGGTTCCAGCTATCGATCGCTTCGGCCGAGCGCTCGCCGATCTGCCGGTCGATCGCCAGGGCCTGCTCATAAGAGCTGATAGCTGCGGCAGTATTGCCCAACCGCTTGTAGGTGACGCCAAGGCTCCCGAGCGCCGCGCTGGCGCCCCGCAAATCGCCGATTTCCTGAGCGATCGTGAGCTGTTGCTCAAAGCAAGCGATAGCCTGGGTGTAGTTTCCCAAGCCAAGGTAGGCGCCTCCCAGGTTGGTTAGTGTATTGCCCTCAGCCCGCTGATCGCCAATACCGCGCAGAACCTCCAGCGCTTCAGTTGCGTAGATTACGCCCTGCTGGTAATCGCGACAGCTGTTGCAGGCCAAAGCCAGATTGCTGAGCGCGTTCCCCTCGCCGCGGCGGTCACTGACCCTGCACGCAATCGCGAGATGGCGTTCAAGAAAATCAATCGCCTCGCGATAGTAGCCAAGGATCTGGAAGATGTTGCCCAGGTTGCCGTACTGCGCACCTTCAGCCCGTGCGTCGTCGAGTTCCTGAGCAATGTCAAGCGCCTGCTGGTGGCAGAGCAGCGCTTCTCGGTATGCTCCCTGATCCTTGTACGCGCTGCCGAGATTCGCAAGTGTGACGCCTTCGCCGCGCCGATCACCGATCGCCCGTGCGAGATCGATCCGCTGAACGTAGTAATCGATAGCTTGCGCGTACCTTCCCGCATATGCGAGGGCGAGGGCCAGGTTCCCGAGGGCTTGACCTTCGGCTCGCTGATGCTGTAAATGTCGGGCAGCGGCCAGTTGCGCCTCAAGGCGCGGAATTCGCTCTTCGTGTAACCGATAGCGAATCTCGCCAATCGAGGCACTGGCATCGGCATAGGTAAGAATCAGAACAAGGGTCTCAGAGTCGGAAGCACGCGCCTTGCCCACCAGGCGGCTCCAGGCCACATCGATCTGTGCACGTTCCTGGTCAAAAAGCTCCAAACCACGCTCTTGTTGCCCGTCACGGTACTGCTGCTCGGCGTGGGCACAGCGCTGAGCGTAGTAGCGGGCGTGGCGAAGATCGGAGCTGCGACGCGCGGGCACCGCTTACTCCTCCGTGAGGAAGGATTGTGCATGCACAACCAAGATCGCATGCATCCAGAAACGATTCTGGCTTGAGGGCTCCAGTAGTCCACGGTCGACCAGGGTGCGGATCGTTGGTCTGGGGTCGTCGACCTCCCACACGGCTTGCATCGCCTCAGCATCGAAGGTAGCTGGCTTGGGGGCGAAGGCACCAAGGTAGGCAAAGCAATCCAGCGTCGCTTCGTCCAGCCGATTGGTGCTCAAAGCCAGCAGGGCAGCAACGGTCGGAGTCGTTTCATTTGCCACGTCGGCACGATCAGCTGGTGCCTCTTCCTCGATCAGCCTCGCGCCTTTTCGAATATCGTCCAACAATTGCTCGACGCCAAATCCGTAGCTTGCTTCGGTATGCAGCAGTCGGCCGGCGACCTGAATGGCTAAGGGAAGGCCCTCGAGATCGTTCACCAGATCGCGGCTTGTGGCCTCATTCTCTGCTACAACCGTGGGTGCTAAGGTACGCAACAGCGCGAGTGCATCGGCCTCGCGCAAAACGCCGAGCACATAGACATCATCAGGCGTCGGGGCGATGGTGCGGGCGACCTCCGGCAGGCGCGTGGTAATAAGCAACGCACAGCCACTGCCGCCGACATTGAAGGGCACAACGTGCTCGGCCTGCCAGGCGTCATCGACAATCAGAAGATAGCGCTTGTTGCGCAATAGACCACGCAGTAGGTTTGATGCCTCTTCAACAGTGCGCGCCTGATTGAGATCCGGCACACCTAAAGCTCTTCCCCAGGCGGCCAGTTCACCGAAGAGACTCGGCTGTTGGCCGAGCGAGGCCCACAGCACGCCATCGGGGAAGCGCGCGTTGATATCCGAGTCGTGCGCGAGCGCAGCCGCCAAGGTGGTCTTGCCAACACCCGGCCAGCCACGCATTGCGGTCAGCACCTTCAGAGAAGCGGGGTTTTCACCTTCGGCCGGGATACCGACCCGCTGCTTCAGTACCTGGAGATCATTGTCGCGCCCGATGATCAGCGCAGGTTTCAGCGGGGCGCTGCCGGGAGCAGGGGGCGGCGGGAGGTTGATGGTCTGATCTCCAATATGTATCGTGTTGTGATTCCCGGTTGTGATAGGACTATTCGTCGCATCACCACCCACCCCAGCGGCGCCTGTCCCGCTGATCTCCTGGCTCTGCTCTGGCTTTTCGCTGGTCATCGCTTTCTCCCGGGCTATGTTCTTGTGCAGTGGAGGGCATGATGGACACTATAACCCCTATTGCTTGTTCGCTAAGGGTTGTTGCAAGCCATCGCGCTCCGCACGCAGTTCTGCGAGCATCTCCGCAGCTTCCTGGACACGTGGATGACTCAACTCCTGGTAGATCGTCACCGAGGCGTCAAACGACTCAATGGCGACGTCCAGATCACCCCTCAAATACCAGACCGCGCCAATGTTTCCCAACGTCTTCGCCATGCCTTCGCGATCGTCCTGCCGCTGTTGCCGCGTGAGCGCCTGTTCGAAATGCACGAGCGCCTGTTCCCAATTGCCAGTCCCACCGAAGAGCCCGCCCAACTGGGTGTGTGTAGTGATGAGACCAGCTTCGTCGTTTGATGTCACCTGGAGATTGAGCACCGTTTGCCACACGTGGAGTGCTTGCTCGATCTTGCGCTGCGCCGTGTAGGCAGCCGCGATATTGCTGAGGAGCGCAACCTCGCCATCGTCAATCCCGAGCGCACGGCGGATCGTCAAAGCTGCTTCCCAATGCGCAATGGCTTCACTCAGCTGCTTGCGCTGCCGAAATGCGGCTCCCAAGTTTGCGAGGGTCGCCGCTTCACCCAGACGATTACCTGTGTTGCGCCGAAGGGTCAGTACCTGCTCCCAAAGGCCAATGGCTTCTTCAATCTGCCCTGACCGGAGATATAGACTTGCCAGATTGTTCAGGACAACGGCTTCGCCGCCGTGGTCTTGCAAGGCTCGGCGTATTTCCAGTGACCGCTGGTACCATGCTACAGCTGTATCCCGATCGCCTTGAGCCTGGTAGACACCTGCGATGCTGTTCACGACATTCGCTTCAGCCTGTTGATCTTCGGATGATTGAAAGACGCTCAATGCCTGCTCAAACAAGGTCAGCGCCTCGGTCAAACGGCCCTGCCGCTGATAGACGCCGCCTAGATTAGCCATGGTAGCCGCGATTTCAGCGGCGATCTGTAGCTTCTGGCGTAAGCGCAAGGCATTGCGATAACAGTGGAGTGCTTCTTCAAAGCGATCTTGTTTCTCCGCCAGGTAGCCGAGCTCGTGCAGGCACCACGCCTCAAGGTGCTCGTTGTGCGCTTGACGCGCTGCAGTGAGGGTGCGGTGCTTCAGGGCGCGCTCATCGTCCCAATAGCCACGTAACGTATAGAATGACGAGAGGGCGCTTGCCCAAGCGTGAAGCATGGCGAGGTCGTCGGGGCCTGACTGTTCCCATGCATGACGCATCTGCGCCGCATTGGTGTCAGCCCTCTGCCAGTCAGCACCTGACTGGCGCGCTACCTTGAGGAAAAACTCGCGGTGGCGTTCAACGGCCTTTTGTCGCCCTACTGACATAGGATCCCATCCTGTTGCCTGCGCGCTGGAGACTGCCTGGGAATGTTCTGATCACCTTCGCCGCGACCAGCATCTCGCTAGCCCTAGTATTTCACATTATAGCCAGCAAACTCCTCACGTGCCAGAGCAAGCAAAGGGCGCATGAAGCATATATAATAGCTGCATTGCCCGATCTGTTTAGCATATGCAATCAACCGTGAGGCAGCACCATGCCCTTCACCCACGGCCACGCGCTCATCATCGGGGTCGGCAGCTACCAGCACGAGCCTGGTCTGAATGTGCCGATCACTGCCGCCGATGCGCAGGCGGTTGCAACGGTGCTGCGCGATCCGCAGTACTGCGGCTACCCTGAGGCACAAGTTACGCAGCTCTCCAACACCGGCGCGACCCGCGATGGCATCCTCGCGGCGCTCACTGACCTTGCCACGCGCACGAAACCCAATGATACGGTGCTGCTCTTCTACAGCGGCCACGGCGAGTACAGCGCCGATGGTGTTTACCAGTTGACGACCCACGACACCCGGCTGGCGCAGCGCAAGGTCGTGGCCGGCACAGGTCTCAGCCAGCCCGAGCTGCTCGACAAGCTACGCGCGATACCTGCCAAACGGCTCATCCTGCTGATCAATGCCTGCCACGCCGGCGAGCTCTCGCCTGTCCTGGGCGATAGCGACCAGCCCTTCACCGGCCAGTCGCTGCCGCAGCAGGCAGCCAATGCGGTACTCGCCACCGGCAGCGGGCGGATCATTATGACCGCCTGCCGCGAGAACCAGGTCTCGTACATCGGCCCTGGCCAGATCACCATCTTCGCCCAGACCCTGACCGATGGGCTGCGCGGGCAGGGGCTGAGCGGGCGAGCCGGGTATATCAGTGCCTTCGACCTCTATACTCACCTCTACTTCGCCGTCGGCGAAGCGGTCGAAAAACGGGTATCCGCCGTACTGCGGCAGCGTTACGGCAACACCCAGGAGCCGGAGCTCACGGTGCTCAAGGGTGTTGGCCCATTTCCGATGGCGCTCTACCGTGGAGCTACAACGCTCGGTGACTTCCCGACCGACCATATGCCGCCGGACGATACCGCGCTGCGCGAGGTGAGCCCGGCCCGCAGCCAGTGGGCCTTCCAGCAGTCGATCAGCGGTGAAGGAGCCGTCGGCATCGCTGGGTCGGTCAGCAACAGCCCGATCACCACTGGCAGCAACAATACCGTCATTCAGTCCGGACGCGACACCATCCAGGCTGGCGGTAACGTCACGCAGGCCGGCGGTGATTACATCGGCGGCGACAAGATCAGCGTCGGCGATGTCAGCGGCACGGGGATCGCCATCGGCCGCAATGCCCAGGCCCATGTGCAGCAGGGCGGCGGCGATCAGGAAGCGTTCGCCCGTGCGTTTGCTCAGATCTACGCGGCTATCAAGGCACGCCCGGAAGACCCGGATGTCGACAAGGACGAAGTGACCGATACCGTTAAGAGCATCCAGCAGGAGGCGCAGAAGGGTGAGCAGGCCAATGAGGCCAAGCTCACCCGCTGGCTGCGCAATCTCGCCGGCATGGCCGAGGACATCTTCGAGGTCACTGTGGCCGCGCTGACCGGGCCGCAGGCCGCCTTTGCGACCGTGGCGCGCAAGGTGGCGGCGAAGGCGAAGCAGGAGCGGGAGGCGACGGCTGGTGAGTGACGATGCGGCAAGGGATCTTATGATGCATTCGCACGATTCCGAACAACCAGGCAGCAGTGACATCAACGTTGGCAATGTCAGCGGCACTGGAATCGCGATTGGTCATGGTGCCCAGGCAATTGTCACGATCTACCAGACAGTATTGCGTCCGCTCCCCGTGAAGTATAGTGCGCTGGTGCAGCCCCTCATCGAGCACTACACTGCCGTCTTTGGCGGACGCGACGCTGAACTGGCCGGGCTCGACGCATTTCTGGCCGATCCTCAGCACCCGTTCGGCCTGCTGGTTGCCCCCACCGGTTTGGGTAAGACCGCGCTCCTCGTTCACTGGATTGCACGGGTGCAGCAGCAGCATCCGCAGTGGCGCATCATCTTTGCGCCGGTGAGCATTCGCTATCAAACGGCAAGTGAACAGGTACTCTTAGGCTTGCTGGCCCATAGCCTGGCCGAATTTCACCACGACCTCGACCAGTTCCGCAGTTACGATCAGTCCCCCAGCAGTTTGCGTGCGTTGATCACCGACTACCTGCGCCGCCCATTGCAGGGTGACACACCTCTGCTACTTGTCCTCGACGGCATTGATGAAGCAACCGGCTGGATGGTTGGCCCGTTGTGCGCTGTTCCACCGCAGCCAGGATTGAAGATCGTGGTTGCGGCACGGCAGCGCGCCAATGCCACGCGCGACGACTATCAGGAGCAGTTGGGCTGGACGAACGCGCCGGTAGCGTCGCTCGATCTCGGCGCACTGGAGCTTCCAGCGATCATCGCACTGCTCCAACAGAGTGATCCTGCGCTTGCCGCTGATCCTGCCTTCGTTGCACAGTTCTACCGCGTCAGCGAGGGCGATCCACTGACCTGTAATTTGCTCGTCAAAGCTCTAAGCAGTGGCAAGCTTACGCCAGAATCATTAACCCAGCGGCCACCTGGTCTGGAAGCGTTTCTGAGGGACTGGGTCGAGACCCTACGCAAGCGCCAGGAGGAGAATGCGCTCATTGAGGAGCTATTGGCCCTGTGTGCAGCTGCATACGGCCCGCTCAGCACTGGCGATCTCCGTGCGTTGGCTCCGACAGTGTTTACGAAGCGTGCCAGGATCCTCGCGGCAGTCCATGATGATGTGATTGCTCGGTTTATCATCACCGTTGGATCTACCGACACAAGCTACGTGTTTAGCCATCAACGGCTGCGCGAGGTGTTCCTTGAAGAGATCTATGGTGATGATGAGCGAACGGAACTCCAGCAGCGGTTGATAGCCTATGGTGAGGCGTGGTACGCTATTCGTAACCAACCACTTCCGGACTACCTGCGCCAGTTCTGGATCGCCCACCTGCGCAATGCTGGCGAATGGGAAACCATTCGGCGGGTGTTGATCGAAATTGTGTCAACCGGCGACGGCTCACGGTACATCCAACCCTGGCAGACGGCACGCTACGCCGCCGAAGGGAGTGACACCGGCTACCTGAGCGATCTAGACATCCTATGGGAACATGCCGAGGCCACGAATGACCTTGCCTTGGTGCTGCGCTGTGCATTGATCGCAGCCAGCCTGCGTAGTCGCAGCGGTAACCTGCTGCCGGAATTGCTCGTGCAACTGGTGAAAGTCGGCACGCCGGAGGGGAAATGGAGTGCGGAGGCGGCGTTAGAGACGATTGCGCAGATGCCGAATGAGCATAATCAGGCGGCGTGCCTAAAAGCACTGATGACAGCGGGCATCAACTTGCCTTGGCAGCGGGCGGTGGAGGTTGCCCGTGCCATCGCTGATGAGAGCTCGCGCGCCCAGGTGCTGGGTGCCCTCGCCCCCCACCTACCGCCCACCCAGTTGGGCGAAGCTCTTGCCACCGCTCTCACCATCACCAATGAAGGGTGGCGAGCTTTGGTGCTGAACGCACTCGTTCCCTGTCTACCACCCCCATTGCTCAGCGAGGCCCTCGCTGCCTGCACTAGCGCCAGTGAGCGAAAGGTGGGGGGGGATCTGCACATCCTCATACCCTATCTACCACTCACAGATCTGGTGCTGGTGCTGGATAAAGCCCGCGCCATCGACAACGAAGAGACGCGTGCCAGAACGCTGAGCATGCTTGCACTCTCCCTACCTTCTGCAGACCAGATGCTAGTGCTGGGGGAGGCTCTTTCTGCTGCCCGCGCCATCAAAGATGCGGGAGGGCGCGCCGAGACGCTAGTTGCTCTTGCTCCCCATCTGCCACCCGCCGACCAGGTGCAGGCGCTGGGTGAGACTCTCGCCGCTGCCCATGCCATTACCGATGAGCATAAGCGCGTCAAAGTGCTGGCTTCGCTTGCTCCCCACCTGCCGCCCATCCTGCTGGGTGAGGCCCTCGCCGCCGCCCGCGCTATTGCTGATGAGCAGGCGCGCACTAGGGCGCTATGTGCGCTCATCCCCCACCTGCCGTCCACAGACCGGACGCTGATATTAAGTGAGGCTCTTGCCACCTTCCGCGCTATCCCCAAGGAGCAGGTCATCTTTAGGTTGGACTATCGCGCCTCTAACCTGCCGTTCGCCCTACTGGGAGCAATCAATCCACACCTGCCGTCTGCGGATCAGGTGCTCGTGCTGGGCGAAGCCCTTGCCGCTGCTCGCACCATCAAAGATGAGCGGGAGCGTGCTAATGCGTTGCGCGATCTCGCCACTCATCTTCCGCCCACAGACCAGGTGCTAGTCCAAGGTGAAGCCCTTGCCGCTGCTCGCACCATCAAAGATGAGCGGGAGCGTGCTAATGCGTTGCGCGATCTCGCCACTCATCTTCCGCCCACAGACCAGGTGCTAGTCCAGGGTGAAGCCCTTGTCGCTGCCCGCGCCATCAAAGATGACTGGGAGCGTGCTAATGCGTTGCGCAATCTCGCCACTCATCTTCCGCCCACAGATCAGGTGTTAGTACTAGGCGAGGTTCTCACTACTGTTCACACCATTACCAACGAGTATAAGCGTGCCGATGCGCTGAAGGTGCTTGCACCCGATCTACCGACCACCTTGTTGGGTAAGGCTTTCGCTGCTGTCCGCACCATTACCAACGAGTATGAGCGTGCCGATGCGCTGAACGCATTCGTCCCTCATCTACCTCCCGCCTTGCTGAGCGAGGCCCTCGCTGCAGCCCGTGCTATCACCGTTGAAAACGCACACATTCGGGTAATGGTTGCGCTTGCCACCCGTTTCGCCGTCACCCTGGCGATAGACGACGCCTTCTTCCCCACCCTGCGCGTCCTCGCCCAACGCGGCCGCCCAGAACTACTCAGTGATCTCACAGCCCTAACACCATGGATCATCGCCCTCGCTGAACGCCACCAGCAGCCGGAGGTTCCGGCGGCGTTGGCGCAGGCGATCGTGGAGACGAGACGGTGTTGGCCGTAGTGACAGTGACGGGTGACGAGTGATGTGTGACGAGCAAGATTTCTGGTATTCCAAGGCGCTTTGGCATGAACTCGTGTGGGTGTGGAACCTGTTCAAGCCGTCGGTGCCCCGGCCGCTCGCGCCTCGTCCAATGGGTTGCTCGCCTTATACCAATTACCATTGACCATACCGCATTGCCTGAGACGACCGACCGCCGACCGCAGTTGTCGTGATCCCGCTTACGGTCGCCCAGCGTTGCTCAACGAGTTCACTGCACTGGCCCCGTGGATCATCGCCGGTAACATAAGTGGAACTGACATCGCCGTTGATTACAGCGCTCAGGCGATTGTATGATTGCGTTACGAGAACACTTGCTCGTTTAGCTGCTCGCCACATCCGCAAGCACTACCACCGGGAGGTTGGGAACGCGGCGGAAGATTGGGTCGTTGGTGATAAACAGCGCACACTGTTGCGCGAGCGCGGTTGCGGCGTGCAGGGCATCAGGCGTTTTCAAGCCCAAGCCACGCAGGTGAGCAGCTTGTTCCCACACGGGTAGCGTAGCGGGAAGGAGGGTCACTTCTTGGGCGCTCAAAAAAGCCCGAAACAGGGCTTCCAACTGGGAATCTTGATCGCGGATCGGCTTCGTAAGCGTCTCAAGCCAGGTCAACTCACTGGTGATGATCGCGATGCTCCCAGCATGGGCTGCCTGCCAGAGCGGTTCCAACAGGGTTCGATATGGCTCGATCCGCTCAATTGCGTAGATCACCGCGTTTGCATCAACATAGACCTGACCTGATGCCGGGAGCCTCAGCGTTCCCATGCGTCACGCTCACGCTTCAGGTAGGCATCAACCTCTTCCGCCGTTTGAAACGCAAGATGTCCTGGGGCATCAGCAAGCACCGCTAATATCGAGCGGCGTGGCACAGCAGGTGTCGAAGGCAATAAGACAATCACTTCGACCGGAACGCCATCGGGAAGTTGGGCGTCAATCACCTCGATCTTTCCCCCCGGCTGAACCTCAGTGATCAACCGTAATGCAGCTTGCATAGACGTTCCTTTCTGCGGTGTGAGCCTATAGCAGCGGCATGATACCATATCCTGGATAGTGCAGGCGGGATTCATCACAATGCTGCGTATGCTGCTCATCCTTTCAGCCCCACTGCACCGTTCCTATTGGTCAATACCCCGGCGCCGGACACACCCTATCCCAATCCACAATACTTACGCCCAGACTCGGCATCGTGACCGGCTGGAGTGCTTCGCTGCGCCACAAGGGTTCGTTCATCTCCCAGGGCTTGAGCGAACGCGGGCGGCCGTAGAGGTCACGCCAGAGCCAGCGGTAGCGGCCCTGGTCGAAGCGTAGCGGCTCCCACGGGCGCCATTGGGGGGTGTCGGCGTCCAGGCTGCTCTGGGTGGCGAAGAAGGCGGGCAGGAACGCGTGGCCGATCCAGGCTTCCCAGATCGTGTTGAGCCGCTCGATCGTGCCGGTGGTCAGCCAGAGGATGATGGTGTCGGTCGCCGGCAGATGCGGCATCGCCTCCCAGCGGGTGCGCCAGCCTTTGGCGCGCTGGATGAGCTGGCGCTGGCTCTCAGTGCCGCTGTCGATCTCGACCACCAGGCGCTGCAGCGCCTCGCCAGGCGGCGGCACATACCCCTCGGTGACGAGTTCGGGCAGCCAGGGAGCGCGCCCGCATCCCTGAGCGCCAGGCTGCGCTGCGACGCGGTACTGGATGGCGGCCACGCCGTCGGGGCGTGCGGTGCTCCCGCTGAAGGGCTGCGCGAGCCAGGCCACGCCGGTGACCTGCGGGTCGTGCTGGGCGCCGACGATCAGGCTCGTTCCGAGCCGGTTGGCCAGCAGGATGCCGGGTCGCGCTCGCGGCATCAGCGGGCGGGTCGGCGCGATCTGGGCAAAGCCGGCGTTGCGCAGTACCTTCGCGCCGACGATGTCGAGCTGGTAGCAGCGCTCTGTACCCTCCACCAGTTGCTGGATGTAGCGGCGCTGCTGCCAGCGGGTGAGCGCCTCCTCCTGAGCCTGGCGACTCACCGGCTCGGGCCAAGCCAGCGCGATGAGGTCGGCCTCGCGGAGGAGGATGCTCTCGTTGACCCGCTGGAGCATGGTACGGGTGCGCTCGCCTAGGCGGCGCCAGAGCGGCGTCTGGATGCGAGCTTGCCGTGCAGGCGGGCGTTCGATCATTAGGCTCCTCGTTCAGGTATGGATCGAGCTTCTACGCATCATCATCGCAACGCAACGCCGTATCGGCTATCGGCTATTCTTACAGTTGTAACTCCGGAATTAAGCGGCCTAACGGGCGTAATGCCTATTCAACCGCAATGGAAAAGCCACTTCGGCGATGGCATTTCAGTCCCTAAACTAGCGCTAAGAGTGGCGCCGAAAGCAGTTACAACTGTAGTACTATCGGCTATCGGCTATGCCCTGCCACGTTGCATCCCGATTCGGCCACCTCAACGCAAGATCGTGCAGGGGTGTCGCCGCGCATCCTGATGCCATCCTCATCAAGATGTAGATCTTGCAGGGCTGCAAGATCTACATCTTGATAATTTG